>NZ_CEETQT010000003.1:307181-357226 GCF_979366295.1 Vogesella lacus | reverse complement strand
CCGCCCCGACGGCCCCGTCCACGTCGACGCTCAGCGCCGGTTCGGACAGCGGCATCCTGGGCGATGGACTGACCAAGGTGAACACACCGGTCATCACCGGCACCGGTGAGGCCAACGCTACCGTCAAACTCTACGACACCGATGGCACCACCCTGCTGGGCACTACCACTGCCGACGGCTCGGGCAACTGGAGCATCACCAGCAGCACGCTGGCCGATGGCAGCCACAGCCTCACCGTCAAACAGTCCGATGCCGCCGGCAATGTCTCCGCCGCCAGCAGCAGCCTGACTGTCGATATCGACACTCAAACACCAAGTTTTATCAAGCCGGGTAGCGACCGTACCGAGGTCAATGAGTCCCTGACTGTCCAGTTCAGTGAACCCCTCAGCAAAGCCTCCCTGCTCGACAAGGTCTATCTGAAGGATGTCTATGGCCATAACCCGGTCTCGGTGACCGCATCGATCAACGATAGCGGTGAACTGGTACTGACTCCGGATAAACTGCTCGCCTTCGAGACCGCCTACTATGTCAGCTGGGACGCAAACGCGCTGCTTGATGCCGCAGGCAATGCCGTCAGCGCCCTCTCTTCAGACAAAGACGTGACCTTCCTCACTGTCAGCGATCCGACCCCACCGATCACGGATCAGGACGGCGTCGATGACGTTGTTGAAAATGACGCCCCCAGCCTGCCTGATGCCAATGGTCAGGTCGCAAAAGGCGACGGCAATGGCGACGGCATTGCCGACAGTCTGCAAACCAATGTCAGCTCGGTCGGCTTCCTCGACTCTGAAACGGCCGAAAGCAATCCTGGCACCGCCGAGAAGATTTATGTCACCCTCGTCGCCGACTCTGTCGACGGCAAGAGTGACAGCAATGCCAGTGCAGCGCTGAGTAACGTCAAGCAGCTCGACAAACCGGCAGATGCCCCCGCCGACCTCTCCATGCCGCTGGGCCTGATTGCTTTCCAGGCCGATGCCGGCACGGCAGGTGCCAGCAAGGACTTCAGCCTGTATGTCGATGGTAAGGTCAGCGTCAACGGATACTGGAAACAGATCGGCAATGACTGGGTCAACCTGGCCAGCGCCGAGTTTGGCGGCAAGATCGTGACGGAAGGCGGCAAGACCCGACTGGACTTCACTATCGAGGACGGTGGACAGTTTGATAACGACGGCAAAGCGGATGGGGTTATCACTGACCCGGGCGCCATCGGCTTCCGTAGCGGCAGCAGCAGTGACAGCGATCGTGACCAGTTCCCTGACAGCCTGGAGGCCGCCAATGGCCTGCAGGTCGGGGTGAAGGACAACGATGTGTTTGCCAGCAGCAAATTCTTCGTGATGCAGCTGTACCGTGACACCCTGTTCCGCGAAGCCGAGTCCGATGGTCTGATCTACTGGCAGAAGCAGCTGGATAGCGACACATTGAGCCGGGCACAGATCACCAGTGCCTTCCTCGATTCGGTCGAATTCCAGACCGGTGCAGGGGGGATCAGCCGTCTGTATCTGGGTGCCCTGGATCGCCTGCCTGACAACGATGGTCTGGGCTACTGGGTTGATCAGTTCCAGCAAGGCAAGACGCTGGCGCAGATTGCTACGGACTTTGTGAACAGTACCGAGTTTGGTAGTCGCTTCGAGACCCAGAGCCTGGATAGCTTTGTCGACCGTCTCTACCAGAACGTGCTCGGCCGCCAGGCGGATGCTGACGGCAAAGCTTACTGGGTGCAACAACTGGAGAAGGGACAGAGCAAAGGCAATGTCGTGCTGGCCTTTACCGAGTCGGCCGAGTACAAGCAGGCTACAGACGCCAAGATCAGCATTGCTCTGGACTATGTCGGTCTGCTGGATCGGGCGCCTGAGCAAGCCGGTTTCGACTACTGGCTGGGTCGCTTGCAACAGGGAACGCCGGAGATTGACATCATCCAGCACTTCCTGAATGTGCAGGAGTATCACGACCGATTCTTGCCGTAATAAACCAAAGCCCCCGTCCATTCCTGGCGGGGGCCATTTCTCCCAAATCAACCTCGCCTACGCCATATAAACAGTCTGAATGCCGGCGCTGGAAACACAACGAATCAACCGCACATGACCTGAATATCACCAATCCAGCGATACATCCATGCAGGGCGCACTGCTACAGATCACCCAGTAATGAGGAAAAGTTTGCTCATGTGCCAGAGATTACTGAGCGGCTTTGCCCAGCCCAAGTTACAGCCCCTCTATTGCAAGTATTACAGCCAACTGGCACCGAAATGCCATGCATCGGGAGTCTACAAAATAGCTACGGCGTAGACATGCACAGAGCGGATTGTCAGATGCTTATTACCTGTTTTATACCTGTTGACAAAAATCTGGCTGCGTTAGTGCCGATGGCGGTTTATGTTGCTGCTTTTGCGGTGTTTATCCGCTTGATGAGTCTTGGTTTTCAGGTGGGATGATGGTGCGATTGCTGACTTTTGTTATGCCTCTTGTTTCGGTCATATTGCTGGCTGCCTGCAGCCAGACGCGCTCCCCGGATGCACTGCCGCCTTTGGGGCAGACCGACTTTGCCAGCTATCAGGTGCAGACGCGCGATTGGCTGCGCAAGCATCGCGCTTTTGTCGGCAGCAGCCGCGAGGCGGAGCTTGGCTATAACAGCCCGCAGCAATGGCGGCCAGACGGTGTGCCGCGTGGCGGGGTGTTGCTGGTACATGGCTTGGGTGATTCGCCGTTTTCATTCAGCGATCTGGCGCCCAAGTTGGCCGCAGACGGTTTTCTGGTGCGCACGGTGTTGCTGCCGGGGCATGGCAGCAAGCCGGCTGACCTGATTGTGGCCAACCTTGAGGATTGGCAAGCGGTCGTCGCGCAGCAGACCGCACTGCTGCAACGCGAGGCCGGGCCGGTCTGGCTGGGCGGCTTTTCTACCGGTGGCAATCTGGTGATGAAAGAGGCGATGCACAACGACGAGGTGGCTGGCGTATTGCTGTTTTCGCCGGGCTTCAAGTCAGATAGCCGGATCGCCTGGCTGGCTCCCTTGGTTGCGCCGCTGCGCCCCTGGTTGCGCGAGCCGGAAGGTAGCAGGGCGCAGCAAACGCCGGTGCGTTATCTGAATGTGCCGACCAACGGCTTTGGCCAGTTTTATCGCAGCAGCAGTGTTGCGCGCGAGGCGTTGGCCGCACACGCCTACCACAAGCCTGCGCTGATGGTGCTGGCCGAGCATGATTCGGTGCTGGATGTTGCCTACGCGCGCGAGCTGTTTCACAGCCGCTTCACGCATCCGGCCAGCCGGCTGATCTGGTACGGCCGCACGGCGCTCGAAGGTGCTGACAGTCGCCTGCTGTGGCAGAGCGACTACCTGCCGCAGCAGCGCATCAGCCAGTTTTCGCACATGTCGGTGCTGTTCTCGCCGGACAATCCCTTATATGGCAGAGACGGTAGCCTGCGTTTTTGCCAGAACGGACAGGACGAAGCAGCCGACGCGGCTTGCCGGCAGGGCCAGCCGGTGTGGTATAGCGACTGGGGTTATCGCGAGCCGGACAAAGTGCACGCGCGGCTGACGTTCAACCCCTATTTTGACTGGCAGCTGCAGACGCTGCGCGGGGTGATGCAGGCAAGTGCGCCTAAAACCGCCCCTAGCGTGTCAAAGCAGGTTTCGTTCAGCATACAGTTGTCAACCCATCCCTGACTACAGAAACCCTTAAACAAGAAGCCACCAGATACGATATTTGGTGACTTCTTGAATTACCATTAATCAGATTTACAAACCCGCAACCGCTGCAGAACAGGCAAATCCTGCTCCAGAAAGTTGCTTGCTTGCTTTCTTAACTCGTCAAGATTATCAGCCTCACTCTCCAGCACCTGTCCTTGACGAACCAGCTTCTGCTTTCTGGCAGACAACTGCTGCCAAACAGATTGCGCCAAAGCCTCTGCCGTACGAATGCCAGCATCCCAATAGTGCAAGAACTTCATCGCATAGTCACTGACAGCCACCCCACCTCCGATAACAGGACTCACCAAAGTCTGATATTGGTTGCCATCTCGCCCCCTCTTCACCAACTCGGCATTGAGCGCATGGCAACTCGAAAGACAAGCATCACTTATCTCTTCGTCCTGCAGCAATACCACATCATTCTTGGCAACCAGCATGACCAGAATTTCGCGCAACTGTGCCATATTCAGCTGACCTTCAAGACGCTGCCTTAATTGTTCAAGTGTATAAGGCTGGTGATCCGACAATATATCCAGTACCGGATTATACAGTTCGGTTTGCAACCCTCCCTCTCCGAGCGCGCCTCTTGCCTTGAATGTAATCCGCTCCCGGGGACTGACAAGCAGCACTCTCAGCTGACCACTCAAATCATGAAGCTGGCTATCACTTAACTCTTTGCGCCCCTTTACCCAATAATCACGCCTGAACTGCTGATTAATCATGTAGTCCCGCATAGTTTCACGAAATACTTCATCCTCGACACTCAATAGCAAACCCTGCTGATCGGGCTTGAGATTGATCGCATCAAACATATCCATCAGATTGGCAGAGCACGCATACTGAAGCTTGGCCTCGCCAAGCCAGTCGGCCACCTCATGGAAGTACATCGGCTGCCAATCCTGATTAAAGTATTCATGCGCCAGATACTGCCTGTTGTGTGCTTTCATTTGACGGAATCTGTCAGCCAACTGTGGCAATGCCACAGCAAAACCAGGCTCAGTCGCCAACAACCTTTCAGCAAAGCCGATAGCCGCATTAATACGGCCGGCCATATTGCTCCCCGGCGCAGTCAAACGTTCACTGTAGCCATGCAACAGTTCTCGCATGGCTGAAAATCCGCCCCAACCCGGCAAAGTGTTATAGCTGATATAGACAACACCTCCAGGACGAAGGTGCTTACGCAGCAAGGACTGGATATGTCGGCGATTGTCATCGGAAATCCAGCTCCATATCCCATGCAGGCCGATAAAGTCGAATTGCGGCAAATCATCCCGGGCCACAAACTCGGCGAAAGCTTCATCGCTCAGATGAGCACGATCATGGCCGGCACTGCTGGCCAAACCTTGAGCATGAGCCGCATGCGTTGGATTGAAATCACTCCCCCACCACTCCGTACCACTGGCGGCAGCATGCATATTGATGCTTATCCCCTGACCAAAGCCCAACTCACATGCATGCCTGACCGTCGGAAAATCCAGACGTTTATGCAGAAAGGCCAGCTTGGCCAATTGCGGATTCAACTCGCGGTAATAGCCATAGGTGTAAGCCAACTCCGAAACATAACCATCAGACCAATCTGCCATTTGCCACCTCTCGTGCCTAATCCGTAAATTTCAATCAGCTTATCTCAGTAACTGCCTTGGATATTACGCGAAAACTTTAATTGATAAAGCATTCACCACAACATCCATAACCAAGAAATGCACCGGTCACTACGCCTATCGAACAACTATTTAAAAATCAGTCGCATAGCAAAAACAAAAGCTGCCACACATGCCTCCGGCCGGATCCGACCATCAGCTTGCAACCAGCAATCCCGGCACCGCGACAAGCCATCTCGCCAATGACATAAAACTTCATTATCATTGCCGCCGGCATTTACCCCGCCTCCTTTCCGGCTTGCGGCCAACCCGCTGGCCGGCCACCACCCAATCGGACAAAGCCGAAGCCGGAGCCTGCATGAAGCTGATTACCACCCTGACCCTGTTTTGCACCCTGCTGACACCCCTCACCAGCCCGGCACAAGACAAAGCCGATACGGCACCGGCGATTGCGGCGGCGCAAGCCTGGTTAGCTGAAGTGGATGCGGCCAACTACGCGCGCAGCTGGGAGCTGGCCGCCAGCGAATTCCAGGCCGCCATCGCACGGCCGGACTGGGTCGCCAGCCTGCAAGCCGTGCGCAGCCCGCTGGGCGCGGCCAGGCAGCGCCAGCTGCTGTCGGCGCAATACACGCTGAGCCTGCCGGATGCGCCGGCCGGCGAATATGTGGTGATCCGCTTCAAGACCGACTTTGCCAACAAGGCCGCTTTGCTTGAAACCATTACGCCGAAGAAAGACACTAGCGGACAATGGCGGGTCTCCGGCTATTTCATCTACTGAGCACCTACAACCTCAAGCCGCGGCCAGTCGCGCTTGCACTGAACGCAGCATCCCGCCACGCCTCCGGCCCATGCCGTGCAGCATGCGGCCAACGTTGGCCGCAAGGCCTCTGCTATACTCGCGCCTTTCGAATCGACCGTTCTTTATCGCCGCATGAGCACGCCCACCCTGCCTGAACTCGAATCCGCCCTCGCCTCCTGCCTGATCCGCGACCGTCACAATCTCAAGCGCAAGCTGCAGGATGCGGCGCAGCGTCTGAAGAAAAAACAGCCAGCCGATCGCCTGCTGGCCGATGTCGCCGCCCAGATCGCCAAATCCGCCAGCCGCGCCGCGGTGCGTGCGCAGCATATGCCGCGGTCAACATTTGACGATGCCTTGCCGGTCAACCAGAAGCTGGACGACATCAAGGCGGCGATCGCTGCCAACCCGGTAGTCATCATCTGCGGCGAAACCGGCTCGGGCAAAACCACGCAGATTCCGAAAATCTGTCTGGCACTCGGCCGTGGTGTACATGGGCTGATCGGCCACACCCAACCGAGAAGGTTGGCCGCACGTTCGGTGGCGACGCGTATCGCACAAGAGCTGGGCAGCGAGCTGGGTAACCATGTCGGCTTCAAGGTGCGCTTTAACGACAAGCTGTCGGAGCGCTCCGTCATCAAGCTGATGACCGACGGTATTTTGCTGGCCGAAACGCAGACCGACCGTTACCTCGAAAACTACGACACGATTATCATCGACGAGGCGCACGAACGCAGCCTCAACATCGACTTTCTGCTCGGCTACCTCAAGCAGCTCTTGCCGCGCCGGCCGGATCTGAAAATCATCGTTACCTCGGCCACCATCGACGCCGACCGTTTCGCCAAGCACTTCAACAATGCACCGGTGATCGAAGTCTCCGGCCGCACCTATCCGGTCGAAGTGCGTTATCGCCCGCTGAAGCAGCGCGACGAAGACGAGCGCGAAGTGGAAATGGAAGATGCGATTGTCGAGGCGGTAGATGAAATCTCGCGCCACGGCGCGGGTGACATTCTGGTGTTCCTGCCCGGCGAGCGCGAAATCCGCGACACCGCCGACAAGCTGCGTCGTGGCGGCATTCGCCATTACGAAATCCTGCCCTTGTTTGCGCGCCTGTCCAACGAAGACCAGCAGAAGATTTTCAAGCCCTCCGGCGGCCGCCGCATCGTGCTGGCCACCAACGTGGCCGAGACCTCGCTGACCGTGCCGGGCATCAAATACGTGATCGACACCGGCCATGCGCGCATCAAGCGCTACAGCCCGCGCGCCAAGGTCGAGCAGCTGCAAGTCGAAAAAATCTCGCAAGCGGCGGCGCGGCAGCGTGCCGGTCGTTGCGGCCGTGTCGAGGCCGGCGTGTGTATTCGTTTGTATGACGAGGCCGATTTCAACTCGCGTCCGGCGTTTACCGACCCCGAAATCGTGCGCTCCAGCCTCGCGGCGGTGATTCTGCGCATGGCCGCGCTGCGTCTGGGCAAGGTTGACGAATTCCCCTTCATCGAGCCGCCGTCCAGCCGCCTGATTGCCGACGGCTATCAGGTGCTGCAAGAGCTGGGCGCGGTTGATCTCGAGATGCAACTGACCAGCATCGGCAAGGAGCTGGCGCGTATTCCGGTCGACCCCAAGGTTGGCCGCATGCTGCTGGCCGGCCGCGATTACCAGTGCGTGCGCGAGGTGCTGATCATCGCCGCTGCGCTGTCGATCCAGGACCCTCGCGAGCGGCCGTTCGAAGCGCGTGAAGCCGCCGACCGCGCGCAGCAACGCTTCAACGACGAGAAATCGGACTTCCAGTCCTTCCTGCATTTGTGGGATTTCTTTGCCGACGCGCTGGCCAACAAGGAAAGCAATCGCCAGCTGGTGAACCTGTGCCACAGCCACTTCCTGTCGCATCTGCGCATGCGCGAATGGCGCGAGCTACATGCGCAGCTGGCCGATATCGCCAGCGATATGGACTTAATCAGCCGCGACGCTGCCCATGCGCCGGCCACCAAGCCCGACGCCAGCACGCTGAAGAAAAAGGCGCAGGCCGAGCAGCTGGCTTACGAGAAGCTGCACAAGGCACTGCTGACCGGTCTGATCGGCAATATCGGCATGAAATCGCAAGAGAGCGACGACTACAGCGGTGCACGTGGCGCGAGCTTTCTGGTCTTCCCCGGCACCGGTCTGAAAAAGGCGCGGCCGAAGTGGATCATGGCCGCAGAGCTGGTCGAAACCACCAAGCTGTACGCACGCTGCGTGGCCAGCATCGTGCCGGAGTGGGTAGAAGAAGTTGCGCCGCATCTGGTCAAACTGCATCACTTCGAGCCGCACTGGGAAAAGAGCCGTGGCGAAGTGGTGGCCAACGAGCGCGTGACGCTGTACGGCCTGACACTGGTGGCGCGCCGCCCGGTCAGCTATGGCCGCATTGCACCGGAAGAAGCGCGCGAGATTTTCATTCGCGGTGCACTGGTGGCGATGGAATACGTCAGCAATGCGCCCTTCTTCCAGCGCAATCAGCAACTGATCCGCGACGTCGAACAGCTGGAACACAAGGCGCGCCGCCAGGACGTGCTGGTGGATGAAGAGGCGCTGTTTGCCTTTTACGCCGAACGCATTGCGGCCAACGTTGTTGATGCCGCCAGTTTTGAAGCCTGGCGCAAGGAGGCCGAACAGCAAAATCCGAAAGTGCTGTTCCTGACCCGTGACGAGCTGATGCGTCATGCCGCCGAGCATGTGTCGGAAAACCAGTTTCCCGAATACCGCGAGATCGCCGGCGCGCGTTGCCGCCTGCGTTACCGTTTCGAGCCTAATCATGTGCTGGATGGCGTGACCATCGACCTGCCACTGGCCGCGCTGAACACGCTGGAGCCGGCAGAATTCGAATGGCTGGTGCCGGGTATGATCCGCGACAAGCTGCAGGCGCTGATCAAGGGCCTGCCCAAGCAGATTCGCCGCACCTGCGTGCCGGTGCCGGATTTCGTGACCAAATTCCTGCAGACTGAGCCGGACAGCAGCAAGCCGATTGCGCCGCAGCTTGCGCATTTCATCCTGCGCCACACCGGCGGCATCAAGGTTGATCCGCTGGAATTCGACACCATGGAACTGCCGCCGCATCTGGTGTTCAACTTCCGCATCATTGATGACGGCAAGCAGGAAATCGGCATGGGCCGCGACCTCGTCGCGCTGCAAAAGCAGTTCGGCCAGGCGGCGCAGCTGACCTTCCGCGACACCAGCGCCGAATTCGAGCGCGATCATGTCGAGGCTTGGGACTTTGGCGAGTTGCCGCAGGCGATCCAGTTTGCGCGTGGCCGCCAGCAGCTCACCGGTTTCCCGGCGCTGACCATCGAAAAAGACGACAAGGGCGAGCATGTCGCCATCCGCCTGTTCGACACCGAGCCTGCGGCCAACCATGCGCATCGCCAGGGCGTGGTGCGTCTGCTGCAATATCAGCTCAAAGAGCATATGAAGCAGATGAACAAGGGCCTGCCCGGCATGACGCAGATCGGCCTGCAATTGCGCGCCATGTGCAATGTCGATGAATTGCTGCAGGACGCGATTGCCGCGATTTGCGACCGCGCTTTCATCGGCGATGACGAGGTGCCGCGCAACGAAAAGGCCTTCAATGATCAGAAAGCGCGCGCGCGTACCCGCTTGCCGGCGGTGACGCAGGCGATTACCGGCTATCTGAACCAGATTGCCGGCGAATACCAGCCGCTGGCGGCCAAGATCCAGAAGCACCGCCTCGGTTTCGAGCTGAAACAGCAACTCGACCGGCTGGTTTACAAGGGCTTTTTGAGCGCCACGCCGTGGAGCCAGCTGCCGAATATTTTGCGTTATATGAAGGCGATGAGCCTGCGCATGGACAAGCAGCCGTCCAATGCCCAGCGCGACGGCCAGCGCGGCGCGGAAATCCGCGACTTGTGGGCAAAGTGGGAAGCACGGGTGGCCGAAGAAAAAGAACGCGGCCAAGCTTCTGCCGAGCTGCTGGCCTTCCGCTGGCATATCGAGGAGCTGCGCGTCAGCCTGTTTGCCCAGGAATTGAAAACCCCTTACCCTGTGTCGCTCAAACGATTAATGAAGATCTGGGACGAGCTGCCGCCCATGCTGCGCTAAACCGGACAGCCACACACAAGCAAGATGGAAGACAACAATAACAAGCCGCCGCTAGAGGGCGTGCTGCAAGTCGGCGAGGCCACGCCTACCGATATTTACAGCAAGAATGGCCTGCTGCTGCTGAAAAAGGGGCATTACATCCTGCATGAGGATCAGCGCGAACGCCTGATCCGCATGGGCACACCGCATGCGGCCAGCCAGCTGCCACCGGTCGAGCATGATCCAATCCGCCTCAGCCGCGACTTCAGCCCTTTCGAGGAAATCCAGTATGCCGAGCGCCATCTGGATTACATTCTCGGTGCCGGGCTGGAGGTGCAGCAATTCGAGCCGCGCGTGCGCGCCCTGGCCTCGCGCCTGCTGGCGCTGACCGAACAGGCGGCCGATGGCATGCTGGCCAGCATGTTGCTGGTGCCGCTGCGCAATTACTCGTCGGCACACAGCGTGCACGTCGGCATCATTCTCGCGGTGCTGTCGCGCCGCATGAGCCTGAGCGAGACCGCGCGCAGCAGCCTGTTATGTGCAGCGCTGACCATGAATATCGCGATTGCCCGGCTGATGGACGATATGTACCACCAGCGCAGCCCGTTGTCCGATGCCCAGCGCAGCCTGATAGACAGCCATCCGCTGATGTCGTCGGCGATTCTGCGCGAGCTGGGTGTCGAGGACGAACTATGGCATCTGCTGGTACAGACCCACCATGAAAAGTGGGATGGCCAGGGTTATCCTTACGGCCTCAATCGTGACAGCATCGAGTCACTGGCCCACCTTTTGCACCTGACCGACATCACCGCCGCCAAGCTGGTGCCGCGCAGTTATCGCGCCGCCATGCGGCCGAATATGGCGCTGGCGCGTATTTTCCTCGAAACTGAGGCGAGTTTTGATCCACAATTCAGTCAGCTGCTGGTCAAGGAGCTGGGGATTTACCCGCCAGGTTGCTTTGTCAGGCTGGCCAGTAACGAAATGGGTGTGGTACTCAGCCGGCGCGAACGGGCCAACGAGCCGTGCATTGCCGTTCTGCGCGGCAGCGACGGCACGCCGTACAACAAACCGCAGCTACGCGAAAGCAGCCAGCCCGAGCACCGTATAGTAGCCAGCATCGAACAGAAAGAAATCGGCATCCGCCCGCAGTATCTGGCCAAATTGTGGCAACGCAATGCCGGTAATGTCAGACACTTACGCTAACGCATGCAGCAGAACAAGCCATGAGCGAAAACAGCAAAGCCAAACTGCACGCCAGTGATATCGCCGTCGGCAAACGCCTGCCGATGGATGTCTACCACAAGAGTGGCGTCCTGCTGGTCAAGCAGGGTCACTACGTCCTGACTGACGACCAGAAGCGTCGGCTATTGCTGCAAGGTGAAGTCGACAAAGATGTGCAGATGGCGCAGGCCGAGCGCGAGCTGCGCGAAAAGCGCGAGAAGCAGGCCGAGCAGGAAGAACGCGAACGCAAGGAACGTGAGAGCCGGCTGATCAACCCGCTGGCCGAGCTGGATTCGCTGGCGCACAAGATGCGTGGCCTGCTGCATCATTATTTTCATGTTCACAAATTCGAAACCCAGATCAGCCACGTTGCATTGCGCCTGCTGCTGCTGGCTGACAAGCAGCCCGACGGCCTGATTGCCGCCTGCCTGCTGGTGCCTTTTCAGGACTACGGCAGCATGCATAGTCTGCATACTGCGGCGATTCTGGCCGTGCTCGGCCGTCGCCTGAAGCTGCCTCCAGCCGAAATGCAGGTCTTGCTGTGCGCAGCGCTGACCATGAACATCTCGGCCAGCCAGCTGCATACCGACCTCAGCAAGCAGCATGACAAGCTGACAGATGACCAGCGCAGCGAAATGTATGGCCACCCGCTGCTGTCTTCTGCGCTGTTGCGCGATCTGGGCGTCGAGGATGATCGCTGGCACTTGCTGGTGCAACAGCATCATGAAGAGTGGAACGGCAGTGGCTACCCCTATGGCCTGGTGAAAGAAGAAGTTGACCCGGGCGCCCACCTGATCCGCCTGACCGACGTACTGACTTCGCTACTGGTGACCCAGGCCCATCGCGCCGGTCGTCTGCCTTCGATTGCGCTGGGGCGATTGTACAAGGGCGAATTCAGTGAGTTTGACCCGCGCTTTGTGGCGCTGCTGATCAAGGAGCTCGGTATTTACCCGCCGGGCAGCTTTGTCCGGCTGGCCAATCGCGAAATCGCGGTGGTTACCCATCGCCCGGCCGAAGGCGCCAATCAACCGCGTGTCAGCGCGGTACGCAGCGCCAATGGCGAGGTGTTCGGCGAACCGCTACCACGCAATACCCGACAGTCCGAATATGCGATCGCCGAGGCAGTCTCATTGAAAGAGGCAGGCATTCGCCCCGCTTTCCTGATCAAGATCTGGAATGTCTGAGCGACAGCCAGCCAATTCGTGACCGCAGCAAAATTGCGCCGAGGGAGCCGCCAGCAGCAGCATCCTCGGTTTTCAGCCTGAACGCCGGCATTGTCACAATTCTTTCAGCATAAACAGCCCGACTTGCACAAGCCCCTCACCCTGCAGTTAGAGTAGCCGGCCACCCTGTCGAAAGCTGCCGTCATGACTTTGCTGCCTGCCCGCCTGCGCGCCCAGCCACCCGCCCTGCTTTTCCTGATCCTGGCCGATCTTTGCGCCATCCTTGCCATGGGTATCGGTTCGGTTGCCATGAACTGGTGGATTGTGACTCATGGCAATGCCAGCGAGCTGGCACTGTTCAATATCAGCGCCGCTACATTGATGCTGGCCGTCACCCTGTTCGGCTCCGGCCTCGGCGATCGTTACTGCAAGGCAAAACTGATGGTGCTCGGCACGGCACTGGCCGCCGTCTCCGGCATCATGCTGGCGCTATACGCCAGCTTTGCCGATTACCACATCCTGCCGCTGATCCTGCTGTACAGCCTTGATATCATCGGCTTTGCCATCGTGATTCCGGTCAGCAGCAGCATGGCCGCCGATCTTGTCGGGGCCGACAAACTTACCGAAGCACTGGCCATTCAGAAAAGCGGCCAGTCCACCGGACGCCTTGGCGGCTTCACTCTGGGCGGTGCGCTGGTCGCCGCCTTGAGCATTCCGATGGCGCTGGCCATCTGGGCCGGCATGATGGTGTTTGCCACCATTGTTGCCATGAAAATCCCTCGCGCTACAGTCCCGCACCTTGCGGCCAACGTTGGCCGCAAGAGCCTGCTGCACGATGCCTGGCTTGGCCTGCGTGCCCGCTGGCAGATTCCGCTGGAACGCTACTGGAGTCTGTATGCCATGGTACAGATGGCACTGTTCATCCCCTGTATCGGCATGCTGCTGCCCCTCCACATTCACCAGCTGGGGCTGAATGCGCAGTGGCTTGGCCTGGCCGAGGCCATGCTCGGCGGCGGCATGTTGCTGGGCGCGCTGTGGATTGCCCAGCCACTGTCCCGACGGATAGGCCGCCTGCGCGCGGCAGTGATGGCGATGGGTCTCAATGGTGCCGCGGCCTTGCTGATCGGCCGGTCCGGCATGGGCTGGACAATTACGCTGGCGATGCTGGTCATCGGCTGCAATATGTCGATCAGCCAGCTGATCGGCCAGACCCATCGCATGCTGGCGGTGCCGGATGATTTTCGCAGCCGTTTTTCGGCTACCAATCTGATGATTGCCAACCTCAGCGCGATTGGTGGCCAGAGCCTGGCAGCCGCCCTGTTGTTGTGGCTGCCGGTGTCGCAGGTGTACCAGCTCTACGCGGCGATCATCTTCGTCATGGCGCTTTGCTTCCCGCTGCTGCCGGATCTGCGCCGCATGCTGGCCTTGAGCCACGACGAGGTCAAAGGCATTTATCTGCGTGAACACCCGCAGGCCTTTGCCAGCGGCAAAATCACCAATGCCCGCGCCTGAATGAAAAAGGTTGGCCGCAAATATTTGCGGCCAACCTTTAATGACTCAGCGACTCCGGCTGCTGACATCCGGCTTAGAAACTGTCCAGATCTTTCTCTGATGGTTCGAATACGCTGGAGGCTGGGCCGACAATCTGCTCGTCCGGCTTGAGAATCACCAGATTCTTGTCCGGATACGGCAGCACAGACAGGAAGTGACGCAGGCAGTTAAGACGCGCACGTTTCTTGTCATCAGATTTGATAACCGTCCACGGTGCATCGGCAGTATCGGTGTGGAAGAACATCGCCTTTTTCGCCGCCGTGTAATCGTCCCACTTGTCCAGTGACTGGATATCGATAGGCGACAGCTTCCAGTGTTTGAGCGGATCATCGCGACGCGAGATGAAGCGGCGCAGCTGCTCGTCGCGGCTGACCGAAAACCAGAACTTGAACAGATAAATGCCACTGTTGACCAGCATGCGCTCCAGCTGCGGCGTCTGGCGCATGAATTCCAGATACTCCTGAGGCGAGCAGAAACCCATCACCCGCTCGACACCAGCGCGGTTATACCAGCTGCGGTCAAAGAACACGATCTCGCCGGCGGTCGGCAGATGCTGGATATAACGCTGGAAATACCATTGACCACGCTCCTGCTCGGTCGGTTTTTCCAGTGCCACCACCCGTGCACCGCGCGGATTCAGGTGTTCCATATAGCGCTTGATGGTGCCGCCCTTGCCTGCCGCATCGCGCCCCTCGAACAGGATCACGATCTTCTGACCGCTCTCCTTCACCCAGCTTTGTACTTTCAGAAGCTCGACCTGCAGCAAGGCTTTCTGCTTCTCGTACTCGGCACGCTTCATGCGGTTCTTGTACGGATAGCCGACCGGCAGCGGTGCCGTGGTGCTGTCTTCGGCCGTACCATGCGGCGCATGCGCTACCTGCATCGCCACCGGCTCGTGACTGACGGCCTCGATTTCGCGCACGGCGATTTCACGCTGCTCGGCAGCCTTGCTCGCCGGCTTGCGCCGCGCTCTTGGCGTAGCCGGTTTCACTTCATCAACCGGCACCACCTCGATGACTTCTTCGCGAGTTTCGTTCATATCCTTACCTCTTCCGGATGACTTGACATGAAATCATGCTACGCCGATGCATCAGGCATTCGTTATTGCGTTCTATCCAGACTTGATGTGGATCAAGCAAATGCTGCCGCCGGGCCGCTATCCGCAACAGCCGGGATATCGGTTACAATCAGGCGATTAACGAACACTTCAGCCCGATAAAACGATGTCCGCAGAAACCCAAACGCCGGTAATCAGCAATTTCATTCGCTCCATCATTGATGACGATCTTGCCAGCGGCAAGCGCCAAGGGGTGGTCACCCGTTTCCCGCCAGAGCCGAACGGCTACGCCCACGTTGGCCACGCCAAGGCGATCTGCATCAACTTTGGCCTCGCCGAGGATTACCAGGGCAAGTGCAATCTGCGCATGGACGACACCAATCCGGAAAAGGAATCTGACGAATTCGTGCAGGCCTTCCGCGAGGACATCAGCTGGCTGGGTTTCAAGTGGGATGGCGAAGTCCGCTTTGCCTCCGACTACTTTGAACAGCTTTATCAGTACGCGGTCGAGCTGATCCAGGCGGGCAAGGCCTTCGTCTGCGATCTGACCCCGGACGAGATGCGCGAATACCGCGGCAGCCTGACCTCGCCGGGCAAGAACAGCCCTTACCGCGAGCGCAGCATCGAGGAAAACCTTGATCTGTTTACCCGCATGCGTGCCGGCGAGTTTGCCGATGGCAGCAAGACGCTGCGCCTGAAGATCGACATGGGCTCACCAAACATCAATCTGCGCGACCCGGCAATCTACCGCATCCGCCGCGTGCATCACCATCGTACCGGTGATGCGTGGTGCATCTACCCGATGTACGACTACACCCATTGCATTTCGGACGCGATCGAAGGCATCAGCCATTCGCTGTGCTCGCTCGAATTCGAAGACCATCGTCCGCTGTACGACTGGGTGCTGGACAATATCAGCATCGACAATCACCCGCAGCAGATCGAATTCTCGCGTCTGGAACTGCTGTATGCACTGACCTCCAAACGCAAGCTGCAGCATCTGGTCAACCAGGGCGTGGTAAGCGGCTGGGACGACCCGCGTATGCCGACCATCGCCGGCATGCGTCGCCGCGGCTACAGCCCGGCTGGCATCCGTCTGTTTGCCCAGCGCATCGGCGTGTCCAAGAGCGAAAACATCATCGACATGGCGATCCTGGAAGGTGCCGTGCGTGAGTCGCTGGAAAACGAATCGCCACGCGTGATTGCCGTACTCGACCCGATCAAGGTTACGCTGACCAACTTCGAAGAAGGCGTGACTGCCAGCCGCAGCGCCCCCTTCCACCCGAACCATCCGGAATTCGGCGAACGCGAAGTGCCTATCGCCCGCGAGATCTACATCGAGCGCGATGACTTTGCCGAAGTGCCACCACCAAAGTGGCAGCGCCTGACCGCTGGCGGCGAAGTCCGCCTGCGCTACAGTTATGTAATCAAGTGCGATGAAGTAATCAAGGATGCCGACGGCAAGATTGTCGAGCTGAAGTGCTCGATCGATCACGACACCCTGGGCAAGAACCCGGAAGGCCGCAAGGTGAAAGGCGTGATCCACTGGATTGCGGCCAACCATGCCGTCGAAGCAGAAGTCCGCCTGTACGACCGTCTGTTCACCGAGCCACGTCCTGATGCCGTGCGTGACGAAAAAGGCGAATACGTCGACTTCATGAACTTCCTGAATCCGCATTCGCTGCAAAGCATTACCGGCTATATCGAGCCGGCCGTCGCCAATGCCGCGCCGGAAACCCGCTATCAGTTCGAACGTACCGGTTACTTTGTGACCGATCGTCACGAACACCAGCCGGGCAACAAGATTGTTTTCAACCGCACCGTCGGCCTGAAAGACAACTGGAGCAAATAAGAACCGTGTAACACCGGTTCTGGAAAATGGCAGGAGCAATCCTGCCATTTTGCCGTGCATCAACAAAGCCATAGAGGGGCAACACATGAATACACGTTTCACTACCATCAGCCTGGCCACCTTGCTGGCCCTCGGCGTGACCGGCTGCGCCAGCTTCGGCCCGCAGTACAGTGCAGAGAAAACCTACAAGATCACCATTCTGCACACCAACGATCACCACGGTCGTTTCTGGAAGAACAGCGACGGCGAGTACGGCCTCGCTGCCCGCAAGACACTGATCGACCAGCTGCGTGCCGACGTCAAGGCACAAGGCGGCTACAGCCTGCTGCTGGATGGCGGTGACGTGAACACCGGCGTACCGGAATCCGACCTGCAGGACGCCGAGCCTGACTTCAAGGGCATGGACAAGATCGGCTACGACGCGATGGCCGTCGGTAACCACGAATTCGACAAGCCGCTGAACATTCTGGAAAAACAGCGTAACTGGATCGACTTCCCGATGTTGTCGGCCAACATTTACAAAGACGGCCAGCACCTGTTCAAGCCTTATCACGTCTTCAATCTGGGTGGCGTCAAAGTAGCCGTAATGGGCCTGACCACCGACGACACCTGGAAACTGGTCAACCCGGACAACATCAAGGGCGTGGAATTCCGCAAGCCGGCCACCGAAGCCGCCAAGCTGATGCCCGAGCTGAAAGCCAAGGCCAATGTTGTCATCGCCACCACCCATATGGGCCACTACGAAGATGGCAATCATGGCGTGAATGCCGAGGGTGACGTCGAGCTCGCTCGCGCGGTAAAAGGCTTCGACCTGATCGTCGGTGGCCACAGCCAGAACCCGGTATGCATGAAGGCCGAAAACGTGGTTGATCGTGCTTACGTACCGGGCGGCGACTGCAAGCCGGACCGCCAGAATGGCGCGTGGATCGTGCAGGCGCACGAGTGGGGCAAATACGTTGGCCGCGCCGACTTCGAATACAAGAATGGCGAATTCAAGCTGGTGAAATACCAGCTGATTCCGGTCAACCTGAAAAAGACCGTGAAGACTGCCGATGGCAAGAGCCAGAAAGTGCCTTACACCGTCGAGATTCCGGAAGACAAGAAAATGCTGGCCTTCCTGCAGCCATTCCAGGACAAGGGTCAGGCCAAGCTGGGTGTTGAAGTCGGCAGCAGCGACGGCAAGCTGATCGGCGATCGCGCCCAGGTGCGCAGCCAGCCGACCAACCTCGGCGTCTTCACCGCCCGCGCCATGATGGAACGCACCAAGGCAGACTTTGCCGTGGTGAACTCCGGCGGCATCCGTGACTCGCTGCCGGAAGGCAAGATCACCTACAAGGACGTGCTGAAGGTCTTCCCGTTCGGCAGCACCCTGACCTATTACGACATGAAAGGTGCTGAGGCTCTCGAGTATCTGAACGCCGCCGCCAAGATGAGCGCCGGTGCCGGCGCCTTTGCCCAGTTTGCCGGTGTCGAGCTGGTGATCGAAGGTGGCGCGGTGAAAGAAGCCCGAATCGGCGGCAAGGAAATCGACCCTGCCAAGACCTATCGTCTGGCCATCAACAGCTTCATGGCTGCAGGTGGTGACGGCTACCCGCGCGTGGCTGGCAAGCCAGGCTTTGTTGACACCGGCTTTGTCGATGCCGAAATGCTGAAAGCGTTCGTCACCGCCAAGAGCCCGATCAAGGCAGCCGACTACAATCCTGGCAATGCTGTCGTTCGTCGCTGAAACCCTTAGACTGCATTAGGGCTTAATAATGAATAAAGGGTGCTCACGCACCCTTTATTCATCATCGGTCATCACCGAAGAGGTCTGCCTTCCTGCCAACCGCTGAGCATGTAATGCTCATACGGGTTCCGGCCTGCCGCAGCTACATCAGGGTTGGCCGCAAGATACGCAGCACCATCAAAGTCAGAAAACTCTCCGCCATAGCGACCACTACGCGCGGCTGCGAGATAGCGCGGATCAACTTCACGTCCAATGCATTGATTGACCAGCTTATCGCCCCCGACCTCATTGAGCTGTCGATAGTAAATCCGACCGGCAGGCACGTCAGACCACATTGGCGTGTAATAGGTGCAGTCATCAAAATAGTAATGAGTTACCTGTGACCAGCGGGTTTTTTGCCGGTCAAGATGCGGACTGCCTCCATGCAGCAAATTGGCACACCAGATCAGTGCCTGCCCCCGCTTGGCAAGAAACGTCTGCGAGCGCGCCTTGTTAATTCGAATCAGCTCATTCCACATACGGTGGTAAATATCTTGCGATGGCCGCACAGGCAAATCACTGACATAGTGGCCCGCGTGCTCGTTGGCATAAGCTGACCAACGGTGACTGCCCGGATAGTAAAGCAGCGGACCATTCTCTGGCGTAATGTCCTCCAGCGCCACCCAGACACCACACATGAAACGCTCAGGCATCGAGTGAAAATGCACTGCATCACTGTGCACATGCTGTTCGGTGCCTACCGGGAAATTCAACGTCTGGAATGGTCGGGCCTGCCGTCCATAAATGCGCGACAACAAAGCCAGAATGGTTCGGTTGCGCGCAAGACGTAAGACATCCTCATCGTACTTCCACGCGTCCCACAGTCTCATACCACCACCAGACTGGGAAAATCGTGCCCACTCCTCCTCCGCAAAACGTGCAGCGAGATTGCGCTTCATGCGCTCGGAAACAGCAGTAAATTCCTCATCCGGAAACTCGATAACGGCAAAACCATGCTCACGCATACTCCTTGCCACAGCCAATACTCTCGGATCCTCACCTGCCATTAACTCTTCAAAGAAAGGGGATTCAACCCAAGGGACGCCTGGCAGCGGATTGTTCTCACGATTGACCATACAAACCACCTGAAAAATCTGATCGCCAGATTATGATGCAAGTTACATGAATTATGAATCAGCAAGATTGTCGCCATTGCACCCACTTTAATTGAAAAAGCCATGCAACGCTCTGCATGGCTTTTGCTTTAGCGGCCAACCTAGCTCAGTCAAACAGCTCGGCTTGTGCCAATGGCAAGGCTTGCTGATCCTTGCCGGATAGTTGCAACTCGCCCGCCTCAGGCCAGGCAATCGCCAGGCTGGCATCATCCCAGCGAATCGCCCGCTCGGCTTGCGGTGCATAATAATCAGTCGTCTTGTAGACAAACTCGGCAACCTCGCTGAGCGTCACAAAACCATGGGCGAAGCCTGGTGGAACCCATAGTTGGCGCTTGTTCTCCGCTGACAGCATATAACCCACCCACTGGCCGAAGGTTGGCGAACTGCGGCGGATGTCCACCGCCACATCGAATACCTCGCCAAGCACGCAACGCACCAGCTTGCCTTGCGCATGCGGCGCCAGCTGATAATGCAGACCGCGCAACACACCACGACGTGAACGGCTGTGATTGTCCTGCACGAAATTCACGGCGTAGCCGATCGCCTCGTCAAAACGTTGCTGATGGAAACTTTCGTAAAAGAAACCGCGCTCGTCACCGAATACCGTCGGCTCTATCAATTTGACGTCCGCAATGGTAGTGGCCGTAATCTTCATTCATCTCACCCGGATAAAGGTTGGCCGCAAGGCTCAGTCAGCCTTGCGCAGTAATTCCAACGTCACGGTCAGCTCGCCGTTTTCGCCCTGTACACTACGCACATTCTGCAAGCTGAGATCAGACGGCAACAGCAGGCTGACGCCATGACCGATACCAACCTTGCTCCAGGTCTTCTCCAGCCGCCGCGCGAGCCCTTGTGCCGGTACGGTACGGTCTGACTGCAGCTCAAAGCCGTACTGGTCTGCGGCGCTGTCAAACAGGCGATTGACCTCGTCCGGCGAGACAAAGCGCTCGGCCACATTGCCCATCTGTCGCGGCGACAGCTCGGCCTCACTCTTGCACAGCGTCAGCACCTCATCCTTGAACTGCACCTGCTGCTGCGGGTCTTCGATCTGTTCGGAAATCTGTTCGATCACCTCGGCCACGACCTTGCTGCTGGTGGCACTATCCGGCACCCGCATCGCCTTCAGAAAGTCTTCGACCCAGAACTTGGCTTCACCACCCTGACGATCAAGTGCATATAGCTGCGGACCGTGCTCGAGCAACAAGGCACCCTTGTCGATCAGCCGCGGATTGATGCCGGTAGCGTGACGCAGATCGAAGACTTCTTCGTTTTCGATAATGGTAAGAAAGTCTTCCTGGATCTCGGCCTTGAACACACCCAAAGCGCGGCTGGTACGATCGCCATCCTGCAGACCGCTGAACAGGATCACCAGCAAATCCCCTGCCATGATGTTCGGATGGGTGGAGCGTGCATGCAGATGGCGGGCAATCGCCTGCGATACCTCGACCAGATCCTGTTCGCCATTGAAAAAGGCACGGCTGAAGTGATACAGCTCGTTCAGCTTGAGATCGGTCTCGTGATAAAACTGGTACTTGCGCTTGTCAGAGATGATCCCTTTCAGATAGCCATCCAGAATCAGGCCGGACACCGCCTCATCCACCGCGATACCGCGACCGGACAGTTGCAAAGGCTCGCCACGAGCCGCGTTGCCGACACGGTGCACCACCAGGCGCTCCACTCTGGATTGATCAATCATCATCAAACTTTTCCTCATTGGTTCAGCGCCGGATTATCACTTTGTCCGCCACCGTGAGGCAAGCTGCATGACCGTAGCCATACTGTTACCATCGCGGGCATAACGTCAGGAGGGAACTGTCATGATAGTCAACTGTGTCGCCTACCAGCACGGCAAAAAGCTGGCCGACATCCCGGCCGAGAATGTCCACGACTACCTGGCCAAGCCCGGCTGTTTTGTCTGGCTGGCACTGCAAAACCCGAGTGATGAAGAGATCAATCGCATTTCCATCGAGTTCAGTCTGCACGAACTGGCAGTCGAGGACGCGCGCAAAGGCCACCAGCGCCCCAAGCTGGAAGAATACGGTGACCTGGTATTTCTGGTGATGAAAACGCTGGAGCTGGACGAGAATGCCGAACTGCAAGTCGGTGAAGTCGCGCTATTCGTCGGCAAGAACTATGTGATCTCACTTCGTACCGGCACCCGTCGCGGCTTTGCTGATGTGCGCAAACGCTGCGAACGCGAGCCGCATCTGCTCAAGCACGGCAGCGGTTTTGTGCTGTACGCGCTGCTGGATGCCGTGGTTGACCGCTATCTTGGCGTACTGCATCGACTGGAAGACGAACTCGACGAAATCGAAGACACCCTGTTCCACCAAGGCAGCTCGGCGCGCGACAAGATCAGCCGGCTCTACCAGCTCAAACGCAAGCTGATCAGCGCCAATCATGCAGTCTCCCCACTGCACGAAGCCACCGCGCGCCTTTATGGCGGCCGCGTGCCGGCGGTGTGCCAGGGGATTCAGGAATACTTCCGTGATGTTGACGACCATATGTCCCGCCTTTTGCACGCGATCGAATCACAACGCGAGATGCTGGCAACCGCCATTCAGGTAAATATTGCGCTGATTTCGCTGGAAGACAGCAATGTCAGCAAAAAGCTGGCGGCTTATGCGGCGCTGTTTGCCATCCCGACCATGATTGCCGGGGTCTACGGCATGAATTTCGAATTCATGCCCGAACTCAAATCCCATTACGGCTACCCCTTTGCCTTGTCCAGCATGCTGGTGCTGGATGCCCTGCTTTGGTATCGCTTTCGCAAAGCGGGCTGGATATAGCGAGATTAATGTTCCAATCAGAAAAAATATCGCCATATTGCATTACTAAATGTAAAAGATATTGTGCGCAATTACCGCTGTATCTTGCAATGCAACATGGATACACTGCATAGCAATAGCCGTTTCGATATCCAGTACAACACGACAAAGAGTGAGCAAACATGACAGCGCGTATCCAGCAGCATCGCCTGGCCGTTGCGGCCAACCTTCATGACTTCATCGAGCAGGAAGCCCTGCCCGGCACCGGCATCAGCAGCGCCGCCTTCTGGCAAGGCTTTGATGCGCTGGTACACGCCCTTGCACCGAAAAATCGCGCCCTGCTGGCCGAACGCGATCGTCTGCAGACCGAAATCGACCAATGGCACCGCGCCAACCCGGGCCCGATTGCCGATATGGCTGCGTACAAAGCTTTTCTGGGCAGCATCGGCTACCTGAAAGCCGCGCCGGCAGACAGCCGCATCGACACCAGCAAGATCGACAGCGAACTGGCCGAACAGGCCGGCCCACAACTGGTGGTACCGGTGATGAATGCCCGCTACGCACTGAATGCGGCCAACGCACGCTGGGGCAGCCTGTATGACGCGCTGTACGGCACCGATGCCATCAGCGAAGATGACGGTGCTACCCGTGCCGGCGGTTACAACCCGGCGCGTGGTGCCAAGGTCATCGCCTTCGGCCGCGCCTTCCTCGACCAGGCCGCCGCGCTGGAAAGCGGCTCGCATACGGATGCGGCTGCCTACCGCGTGGCAAATGGCCAGCTGGAAGTGGTGCTGCAAAACGGCAGCGTGACCGGCCTGAAGCAGCCGGCCCAGTTCATCGCCTTCAATGGTGATGCTGCTGCGCCAACCGCCATTCTGCTGAAAAACAACGGCCTGCACTTTGAAATCCAGATCGACAAGTCCAGCGGCATTGGTGCCCAGGATGGCGCCGGCGTGAAAGACATCGTGATGGAAGCGGCCATCAGCACCATCATGGACTGCGAAGATTCCGTTGCTGCCGTGGATGCCGATGACAAGGTGGTGGTATACCGCAACTGGCTGGGCCTGATGCTGGGCACGCTGGTAGAAGAAGTCGCCAAGGGCGGCAAGACCTTTACCCGCCGCCTGAATGCCGACCGCCAGTACACTGCGTCCAACGGCGAGGCACTGACCCTGCACGGTCGCAGCCTGCTGTTCATCCGTAACGTTGGCCACCTGATGAGCAACCCTGCCATCCTCGACGGCGAAGGCCGCGAGATTCCGGAAGGCATCATGGACGCCGTTGTCACGACCCTGATCGCCCTGCACGATCAGCAACGCAAGGGCAACTCGCGCACCGGCTCCATCTATATCGTGAAGCCGAAAATGCATGGCCCGGACGAAGTGGCGTTTGCCAACGAGCTGTTCGGCGCGGTGGAAAGTCTGCTCGGCCTGCCGCAATACACGGTGAAGCTGGGCATCATGGACGAAGAGCGCCGCACCAGCGTGAATCTGGCCGCCTGCATTGCCGCCGCCCGTCACCGCGTGGCCTTCATCAACACCGGCTTCCTCGACCGTACCGGCGACGAGATGCACACCTCGATGGAAGCGGGCCCGATGATCCGCAAGGGCGACATGAAAACCAGCAGCTGGATCCAGGCTTACGAGCGCAATAACGTCCAGGTGGGTCTGGCCAGCGGCCTGCGTGGTCGCGCCCAGATCGGCAAGGGCATGTGGGCGATGCCGGATCTGATGGCCGAAATGCTGAAGCAGAAGATCGGCCACCCGAAAGCCGGTGCCAACACCGCCTGGGTGCCGTCCCCTACCGCCGCCGTGCTGCACGCGCTGCACTACCATCAGGTGAATGTGCAAGACGTGCAGAAAGGCATGGAGGCACAGCCGGCCGAAGATCTGCAAGACGCGCTGCTGACCATTCCGGTTGCGGCCAATCCGAACTGGAGCGCCGCCGACATCCAGCAAGAACTGGACAACAACGCGCAGGGCATTCTGGGTTATGTGGTGCGCTGGATCGATCAGGGCGTGGGCTGCTCCAAAGTACCGGACATCCATAACGTGGGCCTGATGGAAGACCGCGCCACGCTGCGCATCTCCAGCCAGCACATCGCCAACTGGCTGCGCCACGGCATCGTGACCGAAGCACAGGTGATGGAAACCCTGCAGCGCATGGCTGCGGTTGTGGATGGCCAGAACGCCGGTGACACTGCCTACCAGAACATGGCGGGCAACTTCGAAACCTCGGTAGCCTTCAAGGCCGCCTGCGATCTGGTGTTCAAGGGTTGCGCCCAGCCATCCGGTTACACCGAACCACTGCTGCACGCCTGGCGTCTGGTCGCCAAGGCAGACTAAACAGGGCTGCGAACGCAAAAAGGCCGGCATGGTGAAATGCCGGCCTTTTTGTTTCGCCACAAGGAAAAATGGCATTTGCTGTGCCAGAATGCTGATTACATGCAACTGCATTGGAGCATACCGTGAACCCGTCGCCGACATTCTCCAGCGATAGCGATGTTTATCGCGCGATAAAGCCAGCCTATCTGCGCCAGCTTGCACCACGCCAGCGCAATGCCTTTATCGGCCTGTGGCTGACGTCGGTCATCCTTTGCATTGCCCTCGGACTCGCCGCGGTAACCCAGCAGTGGTCAGGCTTGCCGATGAGCTTTGGCGGCGTAGCCTTCTATGTGTCAATTTACCCGCCCTTAACCATCTGCCTGTTGTGGATGCTGTCTTTCGGCTGGTTATGGGGCGCGATTCCGGCCTATCTCGCCACCCTGACTCTGTCGCTGTATGCCGGCATGCCGGCTCCTTGGGCACTGGTTTTCTCGATGGCCAACCCGCTAGGCTTGTCGGCCTTTGCCATTACTTATCGTGCCCTGCCGATTTCTACTCATTTGCGCAGTGCCGAATCCATCCTGTTCTTTGTACTGATTGCCTTCTTCAGCGCGGTATTCAGCAGCATCGGCAGCTTTGCCTGGATTGAAACCACACAAATGGGCTCGCTTGATGCCTTCGCCCTGTGGCAAGGCTGGTGGTTGGGCAACTTCCTGCAGATGATGTTGATCTGCGCGCCGCTGCAATACCTGATTGCCGCGCCGGCAGGAAAATGCCGCAACAAGATCCTGCTTGGCCAACGCGCCTCCGGCCAGGTAAGCATGCGCTGGGTGATGACCACCACCATCCTGCTGGTAATGGCCATCTACCTGTACATCGCCTTGTCATTCTGGCTGAGCAACAAGGCAGTCGAATCCAGCCGCCAGCTCAATAATGTCGAAGGCTGGCAAAAAGCCGCAGAATTGACCGCCGCCTCGTCCGGTGCCGTTTACATGGTGCTGGCCATCATGTTCCTCGCCATGTCGTTTCTGGCCTACTGTTTTGTCAAAACCTGGATTGCCAGCCTGCAGCAGGCGGTTGATGCAGCTCAGGAGGCCAATCGCGCCAAGTCGGGATTTCTTGCCCGCATGAGTCACGAAATCCGTACGCCGATGAACGCCATCATCGGCCTGACCGAGCTGGCACTCGAGCACGCCAAAGACAAGCGTGAACAAGATTACCTAGGCAAGATCCAGTCATCGGCCAGCTCCTTGCTGGTCATCATCAATGACATTCTGGATTTCTCCCGATCCGAAGCCGGTTCGCTGCGACTGGAGCAACGCAGTTTTGTGCTGGAGAGCTTCCTCGAAGGCATCATCGACCAGCTGCGTCCGCAGCTGGACAGCAAATCGCTGGAGCTGATTGTCAGCATTGCGGATGACGTGCCACCACAGTTGCAAGGCGATACTGTGCGCCTCGGGCAGGTGCTGATCAATCTGCTGGGTAATGCCATCAAGTTCACGCCTAGCGGCAAGGTTACCCTGTCGCTGGCGGTCGAGAGCCGTACCGCCAGCGATATCATGCTTCAGTTTTCGGTCAGCGATACCGGCATTGGCATTGATGCGGCCAACCACACACGACTGTTTCAGCCCTTTACCCAGGCTGATGAATCCATCACCCGGCAATACGGCGGCACCGGGCTGGGCTTGGCGATTTGCCAGCAGCTGGTTGCCATCATGCAGGGGCAGATCTGGCTGGATAGTCGCGTCGGAGAAGGCAGTACTTTTCACTTCACTGCCAGCCTGAAACTTGGCCATCAGGTCACCCCCCTGTCGCCACCCGACTGCCAGCTGGTGTTGCTGATCATCAAGGACAATGATGTCCGTAACGAGCTCTCAAGACAGTTGGCCGCAAACAGCATCCCGCATCATGCCGTCCGTGGCATCGGCCCCGCCAAGGCCTGGCTGGACCAGCAAACAACCTCACCCAGCCATATCATCAGCGACACCGCGGACACCAATCTCACCTTGCATCGGCAGGTAGACCAACTGCAGGAACTGATGGCAGGCCACCCGCCCGCCGAAATGCTGCTGATCGCGCCACACTACGCGATGCCCCTGCAAGCCCCGCCTCTCGCCAGCCTATGGCTCAACAAACCCGTCATGCCACGACGACTACTAGAAGCCTTGGCGCAAAAATCAGACAGCGTGCCACCAACCCAGGCCAGTACTGCTTCCGAAAAGCTGCTGTTTCCTGACTGCAGAATCCTGCTGGCCGAAGACAATCTGATCAACCAGCAGATTGCCACCGAACTGCTGACCCGCATCGGCTGCAAGATCGAGACGGCAAACGATGGTCAGGAGGCCGTAGACAAGGCCATAAACAACCTGTTTGATCTGGTGTTAATGGATGTGCACATGCCCGTGATGGATGGCCTGCGCGCCACCCAGACATTGCGACAACACGGCTTGCGCGATCTGCCCATCATTGCGGTTACTGCCCACGCTTTTGATGAGGCAAGACACGAGGCCATTGCCGCCGGCATGGATGACTTCCTGTGCAAACCGTATCGCGCCGAACAGCTGTACCAGTTGCTGGGCAAGCATCTGAACAAAGACAATAGCCCCGCCCTTGTTGCGTCGCCTCCGCCACAAAAACCGCCAGCACCGGCAAGCAAGCCGGTACAACTGACACCACAAGCGGGCTTGAGCCCGGCCCAGCATGTGTCATTACTGCGCAAATTTCTGCTCTATCACGGCGGCGATGCCGAACTGCTGCGCACGGCCTTCGAGAATGGTCAGCAGGAGGACGTCCAGCGCATTGCCCACAATATGAAATCGGTGGCGCACTACATCAATGCCCCGGCGCTGCAACAACTGGCCACCGAGCTTGACCGCGTTGCCAAGGACAATATGCCGGAGCGCGAGCAGTTGTTTGCCTTTGCCGAGGCCATGGATGAAACACGCAAACAGATCGAAGAACAGTTGGCTGAAATCGATAATCAGTAAAAGGAGACATCATTGCGCGCTGCTACCAAATTCCTGGCACTCTTCACGCTGACCAGCCTGCCAGCCACCTTCGCAGCTGACACCCAATACCTTGACCTTGGCAAGACCGCCGAACTGGCCCAACTGTTCTCCTACCCCAATTGTCAGCAACACTGCGTAACACCGAGGCAAGACCTGCGCCAAACCATCGCCGGCTGGCTGACACAGAATCTGCGCCATGACGGCTATGATAGCGCCAGCGTCAGCCTGCATCAGAGCCGGCATCGCCATCTGATTGCCAAGCTTGAAAACGCCCCGACCGACTACCCGGCATTGATCAGCCAGTATCTGCAAACCGGCAAACTTGCCCTGCAAGAAGCCAAGATCATCAAGGCAGAAGGCAAATGGCAAAGCGACTGGCGCTTCTTCCTGACGCTAGGCATGCCGCTGCGCAATCATCTCACGGTCCAACTGCTGCACTTCCCGCCGGACACCGTACTTAACGACACGCAGAATTACCTGACCGCCGCCACCACCGTGCGCTGGGCGACCCTGCTGAACCTGAACGGCATGGACCCGCGCCAGAATGCCTTGTACCAGACCATTGCCGATATCGCCCCGATTGCCGCCCCGGCCAACGCCGGCACGACACTGGAAGGCCTGTACGATCGTTTCAACCCCTATAGCAAAGCTTTGCTGGAACAATGGACACAGGCTCAACCCGGCGGCAACAAGGTCAGGCCAGTAGTCGCACTGGGCGGCCCGGTACGCGACTGGCTGGCCCGTAACTGGCAAACCGGCCCCTTGCAGGTTGGTGATCTGAGATTTCTTGATTTTGGCAGCAGCAAACAGGTGCCGGTTCTGATCGGCAATCATCCGAGTGCCATCTGGTATGCCAAAACCGAACAGGACGGCCTGACTATCATGCAGCAAGACCTGACTGTCAGCTGCTGGCAAAACACCATGGCTCGTGGCGCAAGTGATGCCCGCCAGGCGCTGACGGATTGCCAGCAAAGCTGGCAGAACAGCAAGCAGGTCTGCTCGCTGTATTTCACCACAGTGAAAAACCAGAGCATGGCCGAAGCCAATCGCCATTGCCCGGCCTGAACCCGGAACGAGTAAAAGGTTGGCCGCATGCTTGCGGCCAACCTTTTAACGCAAATGCAGCTTCAGAAAATCTACCGTACGCTGCCAGGCCAGATCGGCCGCCGCCTTGTCATAACGCGCGGCATTGGTATCGTTATTGAAAGCGTGATTCACACCGGCATAGCGGTATAGTTCATAGGTCTTGCGGTGTGCCTGCAATGCCATTTCAAAACGGTCAATCCCGGCATTGATCCGCTCATCCAGCCCGGCGTAATGCAGCATCAAGGCTGCCTGGATATCCGGCACCTGCGCCACCGGTGGCTGCGCACCGTAATACGAAACTGCTGCTTTCAGCTCTGGTGAACGGCTTGCCAGTGCCGCTGCCTGCCCGCCGCCCCAGCAAAACCCGACACAGCCGACCTTGCCATTTCCCTGCTCCTGCAGCCAGCTGACCGCCATTTGCGAAGTCGAAAGTGCCGCGCTGCCAGGCAGCTTGCCGATACCATCGCGTGCCGCATCCTCGTCAAGTGGCGTACCGCCCTGTACCGAAAGATAATCCGGTGCCAACACCAGAAAGCCCGACAGCGCCAGCTTGCGGGCCACATCCTTGATATGCGGGTTCAATCCGCGATTCTCGTGAATCACGATCACGGCAGGCAGGTTTTTGCCCCCCTTGGGCCACACCAGATAACCATTCAGCGCATGATTATCCAGGCGCCCAAACGTCACCTGTGAGCTATCCAGCCGGGCATCTGTCTCGGCCACCTGGGCTGCCTGCGCATAATTGTTCTGCAACAAGCCCAATGCCGAAGTCACCGCAAGGGATGAGCCCAGCACTGAAGCCATCTTGCCCATGAACTCGCGCCGCGGAATCTCGCCATGAGTAAAGCGGTCATAAAGAGCAATCACTGCCTGATCCAACTCTTGCTTACGCAACGACATCGTTTACCTCCGGCCATTCATTTGGACAAAATTACTCGTTCGCATCATACAAGCCTGCACATGCAGCACGGCATTATTCTCGTAATAGCTTGTTCTTTTAAGCCGGGCATAGGAAAATTCTGCCCATTCCGGTTAATGAAAGGTGCCGCTTGCCGGCACCTTTTTTTCGTATATTGGGCAAATGGTGAAACAGGACTTTCTCTCCCGCATTCAGGATAAAACCGCCGTTATCGGCATCGTAGGTTTGGGCTATGTCGGCCTGCCGCTGATGCTGCGCTTTGCCGAGGTCGGCTTTAAGGTTTTAGGCTTTGATATCGACCAGCGCAAGGTGGATACCCTGCATCAGGGCAACAGCTATATCGAACACATCAGCAGTGACAGCATCCGTCAGGCGCTGGATCGCGGCTTCGAGGCCACGACGGACTTCGCCCGCGCCGGTGAGGCCGACGCGCTGATCCTGTGCGTACCGACGCCGCTGAACAAATACCGCGAGCCAGACCTGTCCTTCGTGATCAACACCATCGACAGCCTGGTGCCGCATCTACGCGCCGGCCAGCTGGTTTCGCTTGAGTCCACCACCTACCCGGGTACTACCGACGAAGAATTGCTGCCACGCATCGAATCGCGTGGCTTCAAGATCGGCGAAGATGCCTTCCTGGTGTTCTCGCCTGAACGTGAAGATCCGGGCAATCCGGACTTCACCACCCGTACCATTCCGAAAGTCTGTGGCGGCGTCACCGAGGCTTGCCAGGAAATCGGCGTCGCACTTTACAGCGCCGTGATCGACAAAGTGGTGCCGGTGTCGTCCACCCGTGCCGCTGAAATGACCAAGCTGCTGGAAAACATCCACCGTGCCGTCAATATCGGCCTCGTCAACGAGATGAAAATCGTTGCCGACAAGATGGGCATCGATATTCACGAAGTGATCCGCGCCGCGGCCACCAAGCCTTTTGGCTTCGTGCCCTACTACCCGGGCCCGGGCCTAGGCGGTCACTGCATTCCGATCGACCCGTTCTACCTGACCTGGAAAGCGCGCGAATACGGCGTGCACACCCGCTTTATCGAGCTGGCCGGCGAAGTCAATTCGGCCATGCCGGACTATGTGGTGAGCAAGTTGGCCGCAGCCCTGAATCAGCGCAAGAAGGCCATCAATGGCAGCCGCGTGCTGGTGTTGGGCATTGCCTATAAGAAGAACGTGGATGATATGCGCGAAAGCCCGTCGGTATTCCTGATGGAAAAACTGCGCGATCTGGGCGCCGAGATCAGCTATAGCGACCCGCACGTGCCGGTGTTCCCGACCATGCGCGAGCATCACTTCGAGCTGAGCAGTGTCGAGCTGACTGCCGAATCGCTGGCCAGCTACGATTGCGTGCTGCTGGCGACCGACCATGACAAGTTCGACTATGCGCAAATCCTGCAGCACGCCCAGCTGATCGTCGACAGCCGCGGCAAATACCTGCAGCCTGCGGCCAACGTCGTCAAGGCTTAAGCAGTAGATGCAAAAAAACAGGCCCGGAAGGGCCTGTTTTTTTAGTTACCGCTGCCAGCGATAGTAGAGATATACGGCAAGACCGGCTCCTGCCATATCGGCCAGCGCGTCGGCCAGCTCGGCACTGCGCGTCGCCGTCAGTGCTTGCCCCAGTTCGGAAATCACCGCCCAGGCAAGACACAGCAGCAAGGTCTTGCGCCAAACTGCCACACGCGCCGGCATGGCATAGAGCAGACTCGCCGCCCACAGCGCAAACAGCACGAAATGGCCGATCTTGTCGCCATAAGGCAGACCGGAAGGCTCGCCGGCCGGTTTCAGCCACAACAGCCATACCGACAGCAGCCAACACAGCACGGCTGGCAAACAGCGATAGCGCAGCAGCACGGCCGGCAGCGCCATCAGCGACGCACCTCGATCATCTCGACGCTGCGCAAGGCCAACAGATCACGACCACCGGCATAGCTGATCGATGACTGCAGGTCTTCCTGCAGCTCGTTCAGCACCCGCCCCATCGAGCCCTTGTACTCGACCAGGATCTTCTTGCCTTCGACGTTCTTGTACTCGCCCTTGTTGAACTGCGAGGCACTGCCAAAGTATTCCTTGTAGTGCTTGCCGCCGATTTCGACGATCTCGCCAGCCGATTCGTCATAGCCGGCAAACATCGAACCCGCCATGATCATGGTGGCACCGCACACCAGCGCTTTGGCCACATCACCGTGCTCGACGATGCCGCCATCGGCAATCACCGGCACCGACACTGCGGCCGCACAATCCAGCACAGTCGAAATCATCGGGCGGTGAAAACCGGTCTTGTTCTTGGTGATGCAGACACGACCACCGGCAATGCCGGCCTTGATCGCGTCACAACCCCAGGCTTCCAGATCACGCGCCGCGTCGGCCGTAGCCACATTGCCGCCAATCAGGAAACTGCCAGGAAACTCGGCCTTGATATGCTTAATCATGCGCTCTGCCTTCACGCACCAGGCATTGGCAATATCCAGCGTGATGTATTCCGGCGTCAGGCCGGCAGCTTTCAGTGCGGCCAACTGTTCGTGGGTGTCTTCGTTGACGCCGACGCTGATCGAAGCGAACAAGCCCTTCTGCTGCATGTCACGCACAAAAGCCACGGTGTCGACATTGAAGCGGTGCATGGTATAGAACCAGCCGCGACGGGCAAAAAATTCACAAGTCTCGGCATCCACCACGCTCTTCATGTTCGAGGCATACAAGGGCATGGTAAAGCGGCGTGGACCAAACGCCACCGAGGTATCGCACTCCTTACGGCTGTCTACGACGGTTTTCTTCGGAACAAGGTATACATCACCGTAATTGAGTTCGGTCTTGATCATGGTTTTACTCCAGTTTGCATTCGGGAAACCCCTGGCCAAGCTTGTGCCAGGAGTGCCGCATTGCCGTTCCGGATAACAATGCGGATTTGGGAGCCCCCAAATAAAAAGCGGAAGCCACCAGGCTTCCGCTTGCAATTTTCCCGCCCGTCAGCGCGCAGTGGCGCAGGGCAAACGTTGGTGAATTTACCGGCGAGCCGATGGGCCGTCAAGCACTAATTATCCAGCCACGACAAAATAGGTTCCCACGCTTCCAGATCGCGCTTGACTCGCCCTTGTGGCATATCAAACAGGCTCAGGCCATTACCGGCAGCCTGCACATACAGCTGGGTATCACGCAAATAGCCCAGCACCGGCACCTCGTAGCCTTCCAGAAACTGCTCGAGCTCCTTCGCCCAGCGAGTGCGCGGATCAATGCGCATGCCAACCACGCCGACAAAAGTCTTTTCCTTGCGGACGGCTTTTTCCTCGAGCAAGACCGTAAAAAAATCCCGGCTGGCCCAGATGTCAAACGGCGACGGCTGGATAGGCACAATGACACGATCTACCTTTTTCACCAGTGATTTCAACAACTTGCCATCCAAGCCCGCAGGACTATCGAGGATGATCACCTGCGTACCCTTGGGCGGCTTTGCCAGCCCTTCCAGCATCTGCCAGCCGCTGACGTTGGCCGCAAGCTCAGGCCGCCGCGCCAGCCACTGCAATGAAGACTGCTGCTTGTCCACATCACCCAGCATTACCTGCGTGCCCTGCCCGGCATAAAAACCGGCCAGATTGGTAGACAACGTTGACTTGCCACTGCCACCCTTCGGGTTTGCCACCAGAATCGAATACGCCATCTTGTTTTAATTGCCTATCATGCCCGTCGACAGCAGCAAGCTTACGCCAAAATCGGTCAGAATAGTCACTCGTCCCCTCTGCGCAAAATCATGATCAACAAGCTGAACGTATTATTCGACATGGATGGCCTGATGCTCGACACCGAGGCATTGTCCTGCCAGGCATGGCGCAATGCTGCCACTGAGCTGGGCACCTGCATGGATGAAGACTTGCTGCACCGCATGACCGGCCTGAATCATGCCGCTTGCCTGCAACTGCTAGTCCAGCATCCGGCCAGTCGTGACTACATGCCCGCCCTTGCCGAAAAAGCCAGACAAGCTTACCGGCAATTACTGCAGAACGGCGACATCCCGCTGAAAACCGGCATCATTCCGCTGCTGCAGTTTCTGCAGGCAGAAGGCATTGCTCGCGCGGTCGGTACCGCGACTGAACGAACTCTCGCCGAGCTCAAGCTTGGCCGCAGCAGCCTCGCTCCCTACTTCTCACATATCGTGACGGCCAATGATGTCCAGCACAGCAAGCCGGCACCGGACACCTATCTGCAGGCAGCGGCCCTGCTCGGTGCATCCCCGCAAGACTGCATCGTGCTGGAAGATTCTCCGCTAGGCGCGCAGGCTGCGTTGGCCGCAGGCATGCGCGTCATCATCATCCCCGATCTGGTCTGGCCCGACACCCATACAGCAAAACAGGCCCTGGCAATCTGCCAGAGCCTGCATGAAGCTCATGCCCTGCTACGCGGGCTTATTGTTCGTTAACGTTCAGTTTGGCGACCAGTTCGGCCAGCAACTCGTCAGCGCGCTCATTGTCCACCTGGCAAGTGCCGGCAGCCATATGGCCGCCGCCGCCGTAACCGAGCATCAGCTCGCCGACATTGCTCTTGTTACCGCGATCCAGAATCGACTTGCCGGTAGCAAACACGGTGTTCTGCTTGTTCAGGCCCCACATCACGTGGATCGAGATATTGGTTTCCGGATACATCGCATAAATCATGAAACGGTTGATAGGATGGATCAGCTCTTCATTGCGCAAATCCAGCACGGCGACCTTGCCATCAACACGGGTACAGCGACGAATCTGCTCTTTGGCCGATTGCTCGTGTTCGAAATACAGCTCGACACGCTCACGCACGTCCGGCAGATCCAGAATCTGCTCGATATTGTGATCACGACAGTATTTGATCAGGTCCATCATCAGAGCATAGTTGCTGATGCGGAACTCGCGGAAACGACCAAGGCCAGTACGCGCATCCATCAGGAAATTCAGCAGCACCCAGCCTGTCGGATTCAGGATTTCCTCGCGCTCGAACTGCGCCGCATCGGCCTTGTCCACCGCAATCATCATGTCGTCGGCAATACTCGGGAAACGCGCTTTGCCGCCGTAGTAGTCATAAACCACGCGCGCAGCAGAAGGCGCATCGGCATCGATTACGTGGTTCTGTTTGCCGGATTCGTTGCGGATGGTTTCGGAAAGATGGTGGTCAAATGCCAAATGCGCACCAGCCACATAAGGCAGGTTGGTAGTGATGTCACGATCAGTAATCTCGACCTTGCCGTCCTGCATGTCTTTCGGATGAACAAACTTGATCTCGTCAATCATGTCGAGCTCGTTCAACAGCACTGCACATACCAGACCATCAAAATCACTGCGCGTTACCAAACGGTACTTTTGTGTCATTTCCTGATTCCTTGCAAACTTAAGAACAGTCTCGGCGGCCAACTGCCAGCATATCAAGCCATATCAATCATCATATCCAAGCACAGCCCTGTCCGCCACACCGTTTACCACCCTTGCCAGCCCCGACAGGCAAGACGCATAATCTGCCGCGAAACAAAGTGCTTGCATTCTGTTGCTCCTGCCCCCAACTCGTTCAGATAACGAGCGACCGCCAGCTGCAACAAGGCTGCACCGGTACTTGCACGACTCATCAAGCACGGGGAAAAACCATGCTCTACGCCATCACTGGCACCGACCATCCTGAATCACTGGAAAAACGACTGGCAGCCCGCCCGGATCATCTGGCTCGTCTGCAAGCACTGCAAGAGGCAGGCCGCCTGCTGCTGGCTGGCCCATTCCCAAGCATTGACAGTGCAGACCCTGGCCCAGCCGGTTTCAGCGGCAGCCTGATTGTTGCCGAGTTTGACTCGCTTGAATCCGCCAAAGCCTGGGCGGATGCCGACCCCTATATTGCCGCCGGCGTGTATGCCCACGTCGAAGTCAAACCGTTCCGCAAGGTTTTGCCTGCATGAGTGACACCATCGAGCTGATGCGCACCAGGTTAGCCGCATTGAATCCTGAAGTCCTTGAAATCCATGATGACAGCGCCGCCCACGCCGGGCATGCCGGTGCCAAAAGCGGTGGTCACTACCAGCTGCTGATTGTCAGCGAGCAATTCAAAGGCCTGAACCGGATTGCCCGTCAACGACTGGTATACGCAGCACTGGGCGATCTGATGCAAACCCGCATTCATGCCCTCGCCCAGAAAACGCTTTCTCCGGAAGAAATCTGAATACATGAAGAAATTATTCGTTGCCGCCGTTAGCGGCATGCTGCTGAGCACCGCTTACGCAGCACCGGTTGCCACCGTGAATGGCGTCGCCATCGACAGCAGCACGCTGGACAACGCCGTCAAGCAACTGATTGCCGCCAGCAATGGCCAGGCCAAGGACACACCAGAGCTGCGTGATGAAGTCAAACAGCGCCTGATCAATCGCCAGCTGATTGTTGACGCTGCCAGCAAAGCCGGCCTCGACAAGCAAGCAGATTTCATCAAACAGCTTGAGAACACCCGTACCGAGCTGCTGCAACAGGCTTACTTCAATCAGGTTGCCAGTAAGGTAAACGTGAGTGATGAGGCACTGAAAACCGCCTATCAGCAATACGCCAAGCAGTTTGCCGGCATGAAAGAAGTCAATGTTCGGCAGATTATTGTCGCCAAGGAAGACGAGGCGAAAAAGCTGATTGCCGATCTGAAAAAAGGCGCCAAGTTTGATGTGCTGGCACGTAGCAAATCCATCCATCAGCCAAGCCGCGAGCGCGGTGGCGAGCTGGGCTGGGGCAATCTCTCCGCCATGGAACCTGTACTTGCCAAGGCACTCCAAGCCATTCCGAAAGGCCAGATCAGCGATCAGCCGCTCAAATCCGGTCTGGGCTGGCATATTTTCAAAGTAGAAGATATCCGCGATGCGCAAGCCGCACCGTTTGACAAGGTCAAGGGCCAGATTGCCCGTGATCTGCAAGAAAAAGCCATCAGCGATGCCATTGGCGATCTGCGCCAGCGTGCGACCATCCAGTAACACAGGAAAACAGAAATAATGACACTCAAGAAAACGCTCATCGCCACCGCCCTGTTTGCGATCGCAGGCACTGCCTTCGCCACCAGCGTCAATGGCGTTGCCATTTCCCAGCAGCGCATCGATGCGGTTGCCCGCATGATGGAAGCGCAAGGCCAGCAGCTGACCCCGGAAATGGGCAAGATGATCAAGGATCAGCTGATTACTGCTGAAATCCTGCGTCAGGAAGCCGTAAAGAAAGGCTTGGACAAGTCGGCCGAGTACAAGGCAGAGATCGAAAATGCCCAAGCCATGGCACTGGCGAATCGTGCAGTGAAAGACTATCTGCGCACCAACCCGGTAACTGACGCTCAGGCTCGCGCCGAGTACGAGAAGGTCAAGGCCGAATTCCCGGAGCGCAAGTCCTACGATTCCAGCCACATTCTGGTGAAGACCGAGGCAGAAGCCCAGGAAGTGTTGGCCGCACTGCGCAAAGGCAAGCCGTTTGCCGAGCTGGCCAAGGAAAAGTCGATCGATCCGGGCTCCAAGGATAACGGCGGCAATCTGGGTTACAACGACCCGGCTTCTTTCGTCGGCCCGTTCTCCGAAGCCATGGTCAAGCTGGCCAAAGGTCAGGTAAGCGCCACGCCAGTCAAGACCCAGTTTGGTTTCCACATCATCAAGCTGAACGACATCAAGGTTGAGGCGGCACCACCGCTGGAACAGCTGCGCCCGCAGCTGGAACAACGTATCCAGTCCCAGCGCATCGAGCAGTACATCAAGTCGCTGAAAGACAAGGCTCAGGTCAAGTAAGGCCTTGCCTGACAATAAAAAAACCGGCGAAAGCCGGTTTTTTTATTGTCATGATTCAATCATCGTCATCATCAAGCTGACACCATGGCGGCGGCGTCTTGTCGTTGAAGGCCTTGATACCGGCCTGCTGCTCCGCGGTGCCAATCAAGGTCAAGGCAACCCGCTTCTCGTCAGCAAACTGCTGGTCCAGCGAAACCATGGCGCTTTGTTCGATCAGCGCACGGGCAGCCCTCACCGCAGCCGGAGACTGCTGGCGAACCTTGCCAGCCACACTCAAGGCAGTGATCTTGGAAAGGCCGATATCAACGACCTCTTCAACCAGACCAATCTGCAATGCCTTCTGCGCACTGACAAACTCGCCCCCCATGATCAAGCGCTTGGCCCAAGCCACGCCAACGCGATCCGTCAGCAATTTGGTGCCACCCGCACAAGGAATCAAGCCGACCTTTGCCTCAGGCAAGCCCAGCTGGATACCCTTTTCGGCCACGATATAGTCACATGACAAGGCGCATTCCAGGCCGCCGCCCAGAGCGTAACCGTTAACCGCCGCAACCGTCACACCCGGAAAATGGCGAATCGAGTCAAATGCCAGCTTGAAAGCATCCAGTACCTTGTCGGCATGGGCCGCGGCCTCGCCTTCAAACATCGCCAGATCCGCTCCTGCTGAAAAAAAGCGCTCGCCTGCACCGGTAATGACTACCGCGCGCACCGAGCCATCTTGCGCCAGCGTGTCCATCGCCTTGGCTAGCCCTTGCAGGGATTCAATAGTCCAGACATTAGCAGGCGGATTATTGATGGTTACAATCGCCGACTGCCCCAGTCTCTCTACGGTAATTCTTTTTGTCATGTAGCTCCCCCCGGTTTTGTCAGGATTGGCAGACTTGCGTCAGCCCATACTCAATATTGCTATGCAGACCGAACCGAGTATTCTGTGGACAATGACGCATAATTTCTAGCTTTAACGATGGACTATGTTCATGATTTTGCAAGTTACTACGTTCCGCTTATTCACCTAATATATATTGCCACACAGAATATTCCATATTCATTTCAACTGATTGCAGCATGTTAGCCGGCTCACGCAAGTCATGCCCTGCTACAATTCCGGATCTTCATTGTCATTTCTGCAGCCATGCTGGATTTCAGCCTCTTCTCACTCTTTCTTGCCGGTCTGCTAGGCGGCGTGCACTGTCTTGGCATGTGCGGTGGCATCGTGACGGCCATGTCGATGCAACAGCAACAGAGCAAGCTGCCCATGCTGCTGGCCTACAACCTTGGCCGCATTGCCAGCTATACCCTTGTTGGCCTGCTACTCGGCGGCCTGGCGCAATGGGGTATCAACCAGATGGCGTATCGGCCGCTGCAGATCGGACTATTTGTTGCAGCCAACCTGCTGCTGGTGCTGCTGGGCCTGTATCTGGCGGGTCTTTCCAGCTGGATGAACAAGATTGAAAAACTGGGAAGCCCGCTGTGGAATCAACTGCGTCCGGCCGCGATGAAGTTGCTGCACGTTCGCCACCCCGGTCAAGCCCTGCTGGCCGGCATGCTGTGGGGCTGGTTGCCCTGCGGCCTCGTCTACACTGCCAGTCTGGCCGCTCTTGCCTCGGCCAACGCCCGCGATGGTGCCTTGCTGATGCTGGCCTTCGGGCTGGGTACACTGCCCAATCTCTTGCTGATGGGCTGGTTTGCCAACCAGCTTGGCCGGCTGAAACAACAACGGCCAGTCAGGCTGATTGCCGGACTGGCCGTTGCGGGCATGGGTGTGTGGCAACTAGGCCACCTCGCCCTTACATCGCTGCGCTGAGCGCCTCGACATTGCTGCGGAACAGCTCGAGATAACTGCGGGCGCCCGGCTTGCTCGACAGCGCGTCAGAGTACAGCTTGCCGCCCACCGCGACACCCGCCTCGCGTGACAACTGCTCGATCAGGCGACGATCCGAGATATTCTCGACAAACACCGCCTTCACCTTCTCTCGACGCACCTGGGTAATCAGCCGTGCCACGCCTTTGGCCGAGGCTTCGGCCTCGGTGCTCACTCCTTGCGGCGACAGGAAACGGATGTCGTAGCGTTGACCCAGATAAGCAAACGCATCATGCGAGGTCAGCACCTTGCGCTGCGCTTTGGCAACTGCGGCAAACTTGCCCTGCGCCCAATCGTCGGTCTCTTTCAGCTTTTGCTTGTAGGCCGCAGCACGCGACTGATAATAGGCAGCGCCAGCCGCATCGGCACGCGCCAGCCCGGCAGCAATATTATCGACATAGCGCATCACATGGCGCGGATTGTGCCAAGCATGCGGATCCGCCTCGCCATGCTTGTGATCATGGTCATGGCCGTGATCATGATGATCCTCAGCCATTTCCAGCGGTTTGATACCCTGCGCCGCCGTGACCGTCGTGCCCTTGAAGCCGGCAGACTTGCCCAAGCGCGGCAGCCAACCCTCAAACCCCAGGCCATTCACCACAAACACCTTGGCCTCGCTGAGCTTTTTGACATCAGCCGGACGCGGCTGATAGACGTGCGCGTCCTGATCTTCTGCCACCAGCGACACGACTTTTACCCGTTCGCCACCGACTTCGCGCACCAGATCAGCCAGAATGCTGAAGCTGGCCACCACCGGCATTTCTGCATGCGCCAGCATAGGCGACAACAACAGGGACACTATCAGGACTTTCTTGCTAGCAAACATCAGGCCTCCAGATGACGTTGGCGCAACAGGCGCGGCAACAAGCCGCCAAGCGGCGCCACAAACAGGGAAACAATATAGATGCCACCAGCCAGCAGAATGATGCTCGGGCCGGATGGCAACTCGACGTGATACGACAGCAGCAGACCACCAAGGCCTGACAGCATGGCGATTGTGAAGGCTGCCACCAGCATGCCGCCGACTGAGGCCGCCCACAGCCTGGCCGCAATCGCCGGCAACATCATCAGCCCTACCGCCATCAGCGTGCCCATGGCCTGAAAGCCCGCCACCAGATTCAACACCACCAGCAACAGGAAGATCAGATGCCACAGCCCTCCACGAGCGCCAACGGCACGCAGGAAGACCGGGTCCAGACTCTCCAGCAGCAAAGGGCGATAAATCACCGCCAGCAACAGCAAGGTAAAAGTTGCGACACCCGACACCAGCAACAACGCCGCATCATCCACTGCCAGCACCGAGCCGAACAGCAAATGCATCAGGTCGACATTGCTGCCGCTGGACGACACCAGCAACACCCCGACCGCCAGCGACAGCAGATAGAAGGCCGCAAAACTCGCATCCTCGCGAATCTCGGTAAATCGGCTGACAAGACCAGCCAGCCCTGCCACCAGCACGCCGGCAAAGAAGCCGCCCATACTCATCGCCGGCAGGCTAAGCCCCGCCAGCAGATAGCCGATCGCCGCCCCCGGCAACACGGCATGGCTCATCGCATCGCCAATCAGGCTCATGCGACGCATCACCAGAAACAGGCCGACCGGCGCACTCCCCAGCGCCAAGGCAAAGCACGCCACCAGGGCACGACGCATGAAGGCAAAGTCGGCAAACGGCGCGACCAGCCATTGATAAACCAGATCCATCATCCTGCCACTCCATCCACCCGGCAAACCGGGGCATTGGCCAGCCAGTGCGCGGCGGTATGCACCGCCCGCTGCAGGTTGGCCGCAGTCAGCACTTCATGGCTATCGCCAAACGCCACCACCTCGCGTGCCAGCAACAAGGTTTGCGGGAAGTGCTGTTTGACTTGTTCTTCGTCGTGCAACACGGCAATCAGCGTGCGCCCTTCGGCCTTCCAGCGCTCGACCAGCTGCAGCAGTTGCGCGGTCGTCGCCGCATCCATCGCATTAAATGGCTCGTCAAGCAGGATCAGCGGCGCATCCTGCACGAGGATGCGGGCAAACAGCACGCGCTGAAACTGGCCGCTAGACAGCGCTGCAACCGGGCGCAAGGCAAAGTCTTCCAGCCCCACCGCCACCAGCGCATTCCACGAAGCCTCGTCCTGCTTGCGGCCAACCCGGCCAAACAGGCCGCAGCGCTGCCAATGGCCGCTGCTGACCAGGTCGATGACCGACACTGGCAGACTGCGGTCGATTTCCGATTGCTGCGGCAGATAGGCCATCTCGCGCGCAGCCAGACCTGGTGCCAGCACACGGCCGCCATCCAGCGGCAAAGCCCGGGTCATAGCCTTGAGCAAGGTGCTCTTGCCGGCACCATTCGGGCCGAAAATCGCCGTCGCCGTACCCTTGGCGAAATGGGCATTCACATGATGCACGGCCGGGTGGCGACGATAAGAAACCGTGAGATTTTCCAGCGTAATCATGCGACCTCCTGCAAGGCCCAGCACACCGCCAGCCACAGCAACAACAAGGGTAGCGCCGCCAGCAGCAGACGCTGCCAGACCGACATCGCCATCAGCCGCCAGCGCGGCAAATGGGCATGCTCGCCTGGCGAGTGAGGATGCGGATGGGAATGGGCATGCCCGGCATGATCATGCTCATGCCCGTGATGAGAGTGTGACATGGCTTAGTCCTGTGTCTGCCCGGCGGGCAAGATGCAAGCCTTCACTGCCGCCTCGATTGCGGCAGCATCCAGCTCGCTGGCAATCAGCTCGAAGCGACTGTCGCGCCGCCACGCCACCTGATTGGCCGCCCACTGGCCCTCGGTCCAGTTCAGCCACAACCAGGTATCCAACACGCGAAAAACCCCCTTGGCGCGCACCAGGCCTTTTACCATCTGCGGCAGCTGATCGAAGAAGTCGGTCAGTGCCTCGCCCGAGAACTCGGCATCCGGTGCGAAAGTCCAGCCTTGCGACTGCCAGCCACTGGCCTCACCCGGCTTCACCGCCGGCCGGTAGCGCGACTTTGGCTGAACCTCAAGATCCAGCCATGCAGGGTTGGCCGCACCATGACTGATCTCGGCAATCAGCGACTTGGGCGGGAACAACGCCGCAGCTTTCTCGCGATAAGTCTGCAGGGTTTCGGCATCGGCCAGATCGCCCTTGGTGGCCAGCAGGACATCGGCGATCATCACCTGATCGCGATACAGGGGCTGGCGGAAATAGTCGTTATTGACGAACTGGCGCGGGTCAACCAGGGTCACCACCGCGCCGATTTCGAGCGCTTTGCCCAGCGGTTCGGCGCGTAATTCGTCGATCAGTCCTGCCGCATGCGCAAGGCCGCTGGCCTCGATGATCAGGCGGTCAGGGCGCTCGCGGCGCAGCAGCGTCGCCACCGTCACCGTCATCTGCGGGCCGGCCACGCAGCACAGGCAACCGCCGGCAATCTCGGCTACCGGCAATTCGCCATTGTCCAGCACCGCGCCATCAATGCCGATCTCGCCAAACTCGTTGACGATGATCGCCCATTTTTCGCCTTCCGGCCGCTGGCTGATCATATGGCGCAAGGCCGTGGTCTTGCCGACACCCAAAAAGCCGGTCAGCACGTTTACAGTGGTTTTTTTCATGCGGTACACGACCGGCAATGCCCGGTCAGCAACAAATTCTGTTCGGTAATCACAAAGCCGCGCTCGTCGGCCTCCTCACGCAGGGCAGTAAATGCCGGCGAGGCATCCAGCTCGCTGACCTTGCCGCAAACCGAGCACACCAGGATCAGCCCCTGATGGTGACAACCGACGTGACGACAAACGATAAAGCCATTGAGCGCATCCACCTTGTGCAGGAGGCCAACTTCCACCAGGAAGTCGAGCGCGCGATAGACGGTAGGCGGGGCGGCAATGCCGCGCTCCTGCTGTAATTCGGCCAGGATCTGGTAAGCCTTGACCACGCCATCATGTGCGAGCACCAGCTCGAGCACACGCCGGCGCAAAGCCGTCAGCCTGGCACCTTGCCGGCTGCAAAGCTCTTCGGCCGCCGCCAGAAAAGTCATGCTATTCATGCTTGATTGGCCACAATAATGAAATCAATTCTCAAATGTTATCGTGTAACACCCTGTTTAACAACCCTTAATCAGCGCAAGCCACAGTCCAGAACAACGACATGCTAAGCTGGCACAACCCTCGCCAAGTCACTTCAATAAAGGAGAACCCATGAAAGCGATTACCCTGGCGCTGGCAGCGCTGCTGACCACCTCCGCCATCGCTCACGCCGCCGACCCGATCGCCGAACGCAAGCACGTCTTCGAGCAGTACAAGAAGACTGTCGGCCCGATGGGCAAGATGCTCAAAGGCGATACCCCGTACAACAAGGAAGAGTTCAGCAAGCTCGCCATCCACCTGGAAAGCCTGTCGCAACTGCCGTGGCAACACTTCCCGGCCGGCAGCGACAAGGGCAAGACCGATGCCAAACCGGAAATCTGGAGCCAGCCTGACAAGTTCAAGGCTGCGGTAGACAAGCACAAGACCGAAGTCGGCAAGCTCAAAACCGTTGCTGCCAGCGGCGACCTAGCCGCCATCAAGGCCCAGTTCGGCGCTACCCAGCAAACCTGTAAGGCTTGCCACGATAACTTCCGCAAAGACTAGGCTCTGGACTACACTAGCGCAGCTTTAAAGGGTTGGCCGCGAACTATTGCGGCCAACCTTGCTCTGACACCAGCCTCAAGTCCACCGCAGAACCGAATATGAAAAAGCTAGTCCTGCTCGCCGTACTGGCAGCAAGCCTCCCGGCCATCAGTCATGCCGAGAGCGGCGCCGAGCGCCAGAAATCATTCAAGACCGTCCTTCGCAATTTCGAGCCCATGGGCGTGATGCTGCGTAGCGGCGGCTTTCGCAAGGATGTCTTTGCCAAGCATGCCGACGCCCTGAAAGCGACTGCTGCGGCACCGTTTGCCCAGTTCAAGAGCAACGCGATTGACGACGTCAGCCGTGCCAAGCCGGAAATCTGGACTCAGCCTGCCAAATGGAAGGCCGAAGAAAGCAAATTCCTGCAGGCTGTTGACAGCCTGCACAAGAGCGCCCAGACCGATGATCTGGCTGCCATCCGCCGCGATTACGCAGCGGTATCCGCCAGCTGCAAATCCTGTCACGACAGCTTCCGCGGCCCGATCCGCTAAGCGGCCGGCAGTAAAAAAGCCACCGCATGCGGTGGCTTTTTTGCTTTCAACCGGCTCAATAAGCCGATGGCGCCATGGCGGCCAACCACGGAATCCCGACATAAACCAGCGCCACCGCCAACAGCAGCCAAGGCACAGCCAACCACACTGGCTGGATCTTCGGCACAGGCAAGCCCTGATCATCTGACTTGCCATGCAGCATCGGTCGCACCAAATTCTGTCGGCGCAGCACTGCATACAGCACGATCGCCAGCAAATGCAAGGCCACCAGACCCAGCAGTGCATTGAACCAAAGGCCGTGCCAGCCGCTGACCTGCTCGGCAAGATCACTGTCGATCCAAGCTTTCAGCGGGCCATCGTAGAGATAGCTGTCGACATCGGCCGCAAACAGCCCGAGCGCAATCTGCAACAGCAAGGCCAGCAACATCGCCACCACCATCCAGCCGCCCAGCGGATTATGGCCATAGCGCTCGGCCTTGCCCTCGCGCAGATAACGCGCAGCTGCTGCCGGCGAAGCAATAAACTCGGCAAAGCGCGCGGTCTGGCTACCAAACAAACCCCAGCCCAGGCGAAACAACAAGACCGTCAGCAACAGCATGCCAAAGCGCATATGCCAGACCAGCCAGTCACCGCCCTGCTCGCCACTGAACCACAACAAACCGAACAACACCGGCAAGCTCCAGTGAAACAGTCTTGTCGGCACATCCCATATCGTTACCTTCTTCATCACCGCCCCTTGCTCATGACATGCAGGCGAAATGATACCCGCCCAGCCCGTACCGCCACAGCGCCTTTTGTTAACAGCCGTACATGCCGGCAGCGCAACAAAGTCATTTACGCTAGAATCACCCCTCCGGCCACCGCCGGGGTAACTCATTCACCTTCAGCCTTTACGGAGATCATACACATGCAACCGACCAGCCTGATCCAGGACCTGCAAGACCGCGGCCTGATCGCTCAGCAAACTGATGCGACAGCGCTCGAAGAACTTCTGGCCAAGGAATCGGTTACATTGTATTGCGGCTTCGACCCGACCGCCGACAGCCTGCATCTTGGCCATCTGGTGCCGGTACTGGTGCTGAAGCGTTTCCAGCAGGCCGGCCACAAGCCGATTGCTCTGGTGGGCGGCGCGACCGGCATGATCGGCGACCCGAGCTTCAAGGCTACCGAGCGCAAGCTGAACACCCCGGACGTCATCGCCAGCTGGGTCGACAAGATCCGCGGCCAGGTTTCGCCCTTCCTGAGTTTTGAAGGCGACAACGCTGCCATCATGGCCAACAACTACGACTGGTTTGGCGGCATGGGCGCGCTGGAGTTCTTGCGTGATATCGGCAAGCATTTCTCGGTCAACCAGATGATCAAGAAAGAGTCGGTCCAGCAGCGTATCAACCGTGAAGACCAGGGCATCAGCTACACCGAATTCAGCTACAGCCTGCTGCAAGGTTATGACTTTGCCGAGCTGTACCGTCGCCACGGCTGCGTACTTCAGATTGGCGGCTCGGACCAGTGGGGCAATATCACTGCCGGCACCGACCTGACCCGCCGTATCCACCAGAAACAGGTATACGGTCTGACCTTGCCGCTGGTAACCAAGGCTGACGGCACCAAATTCGGCAAGACTGAAGGCGGCGCGGTATGGCTGGATGCCAGCAAGACCTCACCGTATGCCTTCTACCAGTTCTGGCTGAACACTGCCGATGCCGACGTGTACAAGTTCTTGCGCTATTTCACCTTCCTGTCGGTGGCCGAAATCGCCGCCATCGAAGAAAAGGACAAGAACAGCGGCACCAAGCCGGAAGCCCAGCGCATTCTCGCCGAGCAGGCAACCGCGCTGGTACACGGCGAAGCCGCCGTGGCCGCGGCCCAGCGCATCAGCGCCAGCCTGTTCTCCGGCAGCGTGGCCGACCTGACCGAATCCGACCTCGCGCAACTGGCGCAGGACGGCATGCCGAGCGTAACCCTGCCTGCCGACCAGAACGGCCTGATCGACACCCTGGCCGCAGCTGGCCTCGCCAAGTCAAAATCCGAGGCGCGCACCTTCATCCAGAGCGGCGCTGTCAGCATCAATGGTGACAAGGCAGACAGCCTCGAGCACCAGATCGGCGACGAAGGCCGCCTGTTTGGCCGCTACAGCCTGCTCAAGCGTGGCAAGAAAAACCATACTCTGGTGGTGTGGCAATAAGCTCAACAGCTGCCCGCATCCGGCCCCGCCCCTAGCGGGGCTTTTTCATGCCCGACATGATTATCGAAACATTGACAATGTATCCGCCGCAGGCGCAGCATCAGCTGCCCATACAGGAGTAGCAAACATGAATATCGATTGGGCAGAACTGGAAAAACAGGCCAAAGCCGCCGCCCGTCAGGCGTATGTGCCTTATAGCCGCTTCGCAGTGGGCGCCGCGATTCTCACCAGCGATGGCAAGATCGTGCGCGGCTGCAATGTCGAAAACGCCTCCTACGGCCTGACCAACTGCGCCGAGCGCACCGCCATCTACAGCGCACGCGTCGATGGCATGCAGGAAATCCTCGCCGTCTGCATCTACACCCCGACCGCCACTCCAACGCCACCCTGCGGAGCCTGCCGTCAGGTGCTCAACGAGTTTGGCCCGACCATGCCGGTACGGGCGATTTGTGATGGCGAAGGCCGCATCGAGACGACACTGGATGCACTACTGCCGGGCGCCTTCGGTCCGAAAAATCTCGCATGAAAAAAGGCTGCCTGCGCAGCCTTTTTACTTTCTGACCATCCCTGTTGGCAACCATTGCGGCCACCACCCTTCACCATCAGATTGCAAAGGGTAAGCCACTGCCGCACCAGGCACCGCCACGAGATCGCCCTCTGCATCAAACAGCAGCGGCCATTGCTCGCGCAGACAGGCCGGCACACCAGCTTCCTGAAAATAATGCTTTAACGGCTTGCGGCCAACCTTGGCTGCCATACGCTCGCCGCCCTGCCGCCATTGCAACTGCAGCAATCGGCCATGCCACTCATCGGCAAAGCCGTGGCGATGACGCAACCAGAGCAGCCTACCGCCAGGCAGTGTCAGATCCTCGCCAATCCGCACAGCGGGTAGCACATCAGCGGTGACTGTGATTTCCGGCAAGAAACGGATCATGCCCTGACTGGCAAACAGCACGCCATTCTTGAGTAATAGTTGCGGTTCGGCAGCCACTGCGGCCAACTGTCGCAGCCACTCCTGCAAAGCTTCGGGCAACGGCAGCTTTGCCTCGCACCGCTGCAGATAGGCAAGCAGAACATAACGCTGGCGCACGGGCGACAGGGACAGCACCACGCTGGCCAACAGACGGCCATCCGCTGCGCTCGCCGCCTGCAGATCAATAGCCGCCAGGGCATCAGCCATCTCGGCAGCATCGTGCATGCGCTGTGCCGCACGTTGCAGCTGACTCGCCAGCGCCGGTATCCGCGCCGTCAAGCGCGGCAGGATGTCGTGGCGAACGAAATTGCGCAGATACGCTGCCGTATCGAGATTGCTTTCATCCTCGACCCATGCCAGCCCGCGCTGCTCGGCATAGCTCTGCAATTGCTTGCGGCCAACCTTCAGCAGTGGCCGCCAGATGTTCTTGCCCTGCCACTGCCGCCATGCAGGCATCCCGGCCAGCGCCCGCGGCCCGCCACCACGCAACAGCTGCGATATCAGCGTCTCTTGCTGATCATCAGCATGGTGCGCCAGCACCACAACCGGCTCTGCACACGCCGCATAGGCGGCATAGCGCGCAGCTCGCGCCTCGGCCTCCAGGCTGTGACCGCCGCTCCGCGCCAGATTGACACGCACGACTTGCAAAGCCACCAGCTGCTCTGCACAACGTTGGCCACAAAAATCCGCCCAGACATCCGCTTGCAGACTGAGCCCGTGATGGATATGTATCGCCGAAAGCGCCGGGCCGCCGCGCTCATCGCGCCAGCGGCACAGCAGATCCAGCAACACCATCGAATCAAGACCGCCGGAAAAACCGAGCACCAAAGCAGATTGGCCGGACACAAGGCCCGGCCAATCATCAATCAGCACATCCAGCAGATCAGGCTGCATCTTCCTTGAAGCGGCCATAGCTCATCAGCCGGTCAAAGCGCGTTTTCAGCAACTCTTCCACCGGACGGGTAAGCGCATCTTTCAGCTGTTCTTGCAGCACTTTTTTCAGCGCGGTCATCATCGCGGCATGATCGCGATGCGCACCACCCAGCGGCTCGTTGATCACGCGATCAATCAGACCCAGGGTTTTCAGGCGCGGCGCGGTAATGCCCAGTGCTTCGGCAGCCTCCGGCGCACGCTCGGCAGTCTTCCACAGAATCGAAGCGCAACCTTCTGGCGAGATCACCGAGTAAGTGGAGTACTGCAGCATGTTCACGTAGTCACCAACCGCAATCGCCAGCGCACCACCCGAGCCACCTTCACCGATAACGGTAACGATGACCGGCACTTTAAGCTTGGCCATTTCATACAGATTGCGGCCGATCGCTTCGGATTGACCACGCTCTTCGGCGCCAATGCCCGGATAAGCACCCGGGGTATCGACAAAAGTGACCACCGGGATGCCGAACTTCTCGGCCGTCTTCATCAGGCGCAAAGCCTTGCGATAGCCTTCCGGACGCGGCATACCAAAATTGCGCGCAATTTTTTCCTTGGTGTCCCGGCCCTTCTGATGGCCGATTACCATGACGGGCTGGCCATTGAAGCGAGCCAAACCACCTACGATGGCAGGATCATCAGCAAAGGCACGATCGCCACGCATTTCATGGAAGTCGGTAAACAAGCCGTCCACATAATCGAGGGTATAAGGACGTTGTGGATGACGGGCCACGATAGCAATCTGGGATGGGGTCAGTTTGCTATAGATGTTCTTGGTGAGTTCCTGACTCTTTTTCTGCAAGCGGGCGATCTCTTCCGAGATATCGACCACAGAATCATCCTGGACAAAACGAAGCTCTTCGATCTTGTTTTCCAGCTCTGCAATCGGCTGCTCAAAATCCAGAAAAGTCGGTTTCATTGATACAATTCCGATACGGGGTAATCGGGCAATGATAGCACGAGGCAAAATCCTTACACATACCCTGTCCGACAAAATGCCAATGCTATTTAAAACCTGAAATTACTATCCCTAACATTTTTTCAAACACCTACTTGCAAGCCAGTACAAGCTGTGTTTTAATTCGCCTCCTCGCTGAACGACACAGCGAATGCAGTGTCCAGCAACAAGTTTCAGGGCGTTTAGCTCAGTTGGTAGAGCGTCTGCCTTACAAGCAGAATGTCGGCGGTTCGACTCCGTCAACGCCCACCACGGTTGGAGCGGTAGTTCAGTTGGTTAGAATACCGGCCTGTCACGCCGGGGG
>NZ_CEETQT010000003.1:305396-307083 GCF_979366295.1 Vogesella lacus | reverse complement strand
CCTTACAAGCAGAATGTCGGCGGTTCGACTCCGTCAACGCCCACCACGGTTGGAGCGGTAGTTCAGTTGGTTAGAATACCGGCCTGTCACGCCGGGGGTCGCGGGTTCGAGTCCCGTCCGCTCCGCCAGCCAAATTAAAAAAGTCATTAATTTCAAGATTAATGACTTTTTTGCTTTTGGATCATCCGTACAACACCATGAAAATGTCGCGCCAAAAGCGCGACTCATCACATTCTGCTACTCAGTGAATGGCAACGGCTTGTTTGCATCATCACTGTTAGTCTTGCCCATCACTGCCATCAAACCATCAAGACTTGCCGCAAGCACATCAAGCTGACCACCCTCCAGCCGGGATAAGGCCTCAGGCAACCAGCCCCTGGGCGCCACATCCACCTTGCCAATCAACGCAGCACCCTTCTCACTCAAGGCAACCTGCACCACACGCATATCCTGCTCGCTACGAACGCGAGTCACCAAGTCAGCCGCAACCAGCTTGGCAAGCATATTACTCAAAGTCGCCGGTTTGATTGCCAAACGCGCAGCAAGCTCCCCTGCCCGCATAGGCCCCGCCGCACTCAATTCAGCCAAAACCCACGCCTGAGCCCCGGAAACACCCAACATGGCTTCAATGCTGGCCGAGTGCTGCTGTGCCGCACGGAAAATAACCCTGAAACGCTGCAAGACATCCAGCGCCTTTTCCTGAACATTACTGGCTGATGCCAGATCAACTGAGCAATCCATTACTTTATTTTTCTATAAACCGGTTGAGTCAATGATAGATTCTATCATCATTACTTTTACATAAAGATGTAATTGACAGTTAATGCCAATACTCACAGCTATTCGTCTGCGCCATCATGGCGACTCGCAACCTCACGCAATGCCTCGGCAAGACTTTCCTTCAGAGAGTCGGCCAGCATCATGTCAAAGTCTTCCTTAAGATGCTGCATCACCCCGGACATCAGCTGCTTGGCCTGCAGCTCAAGCACATCCTGCATCCACAAGGTAAGCTCAACCTTAACTCGTGGCAATACTCTTGCGTAAAGCGCATCAACCAGAGCCGGCGTCACTGATGCATCCATCGACGCCACATCATCGCGATACTGCGCAGGGGAAACCACGCGCAAAGCCTCCAGCTTAACCTCTGCCTGATCAGACTCAATTTCAGCAATAACTTCGTGCCGCACTACAGCATCAAGCGAGTGATTGTCTTCAATCACCTCATCTTCTGCAGGCAAATCCACCATGGCATTGGCAACCACCTCAGGCGCTTGCGTAGGCTCATATGCAAATGCCCGCATTGCGACATCCGGCCCAAAATTAGGCTCAACCCCCAGATCCCGCGCCCAGGCAAGTTCTGTTTCCTGGTCGTCCGAATCGGAAAGAGCGGAGGATACAGACAAACCCAGCCCACCACCCAGCACGCCTGTTGGAAGACTATCAAGCGATATACTTTGCCCAAGAGGGACATTCAACGGTGGCAACTCAGCATGAGTTGAGCACTCAGTCACATCCGCATTCGAAGCAGAACAATCCTCAGCAAGCCCCTCAGGCGAAACAGCTTCAGCAAAACGCCACTGATGATCCGACTCGAAAGTGAAGCTAAACCCATCCGCATCACCCAAAACAACTGCCCCAGACAAGGCCCCATCAGAGAACTCCCCATACTCTGGAATTGGCTCTGGAA
>NZ_CEETQT010000003.1:0-305298 GCF_979366295.1 Vogesella lacus | reverse complement strand
AATCGGCTCTGGAATCGGCTCTGGAATCGGCTCTGGAATCGGCTCTGGAATCGGCTCTGGAATCGGCTCTGGAATCGGCTCTGGAATCGGCTCTGGAATCGGCTCTGGAATCGGCTCTGGAATCGGCTCTGGAATCGGCTGCACCGATTCCAGAGCCATCTGATCATGCTCGATCAAATTTCGTTCAGACTCGAAGGCCAGATCCGGCACATCGATCATGCGCGCCAACAAATCAGCCGGCAGATCCCCCATATCCTCATCATTGCGCGGCACTTCAGGCAACACGTTCGCAAGCGTCAGATCTTCAGTGGGGGGCACATCCAGATCTAGCGAAGGCAGGCTACTGATCAAGGCTTCGGCATCAAGCGTTGAAGACTCCTCATCGGCCAAATCTTTTCCAGAGAGAACATCATGCAATGAAAGCTCGGACGGGAACTCCAGCTCACCAGTCGGGATGGCATGCGCCAACTCATCCAGCTCGGCACTGAAGTCAAAATCAGGCACATCGAAATCAACCAGCACAGGCACATCCGCAACCAGCGGCGCATCAACCCTTGCCGGGTCCGACACCTCTTCGTGCACGACCTCGGTCAATACCGGCAGCGAATCCCAATCCGGAACCTCATTGCGATCACTCATTAAGCTCTTCTCATATCATGATGATGAATTTCGCAGCCATGACCCAGATATGCACGATATCGCATTCTGGCCGTTTCCTTTGCCAGCTCGTCACAGCCCACCACCTCCAGAATACGCGAAAATGCTGCCGGATCGGAAGGCATGCCTGCTGACAGATTCAACAAAACCATACCCGGGCGCAGCGCCGAGAAGCCCGTATCAAGCCAGACAGGCGTATCACCCGCCACCACATCGCTTGCCTTACAGTGCGGCAGAAAACCGGTATCGCCAAATGCCCAAAGGCGAGCGCTGAACTCGGCAAGTGCTGCCTGATCCGACAGCACCACCAATAGCGACTCGCCCTTTCGATACACGGTACGAACTGCCTTGCAGGCAAAATCCTGCAAGGCAGTTACGTCGGTATAAAAATCAATCCGCGTCATCTTCTACGATTTCAGAAACCTCACGACGTGGACGACCACGACGAACGACATTACCCAGGGCGATGTCAGCACGGTCCTGCAGGAACTGAACCAGCATCGGCACCGGACGACCAGTCGAGCCCTTGTCTTTTCCACCACGCCATGCCGTACCAGCGATATCCAGATGCGCCCAGTCGTAAGCCTTGGCAAAGCGGGACAGGAAGCACGCAGCACTCACGCTACCACCGGCACGACCACCAATATTGGCCATATCGGCAAACGGACTCTTCAGCAATTCCTGATATTCATCCCACAGCGGCATATGCCATGCACGATCACCAACCTCTTCACCTGCGGCCAACAGCTCTTTCGCCAGACCATCCTGGTTGCTGTACAGACCGGTTGCCACATGACCCAGTGCCACAACGCAAGCGCCAGTCAGCGTCGCCACATCCACCACGGTAGCCGGATTGAAACGCTCGACATAGGTCAGCGCATCGCACAGCACCAGACGACCTTCAGCATCCGTATTCAGCACTTCGATAGTCTGACCAGACATCGACGTTACGATATCGCCAGGCTTCAGCGCACGGCCGGAAGGCATGTTCTCGCAAGAAGCCACCACGCAGATCAGGTTGATCGGCAGCTTCATCTCGATAGCCGCACGGAAGGCACCGATAACGCCGGCCGCACCACCCATGTCGTACTTCATCTCGTCCATGCCTTCGCCCGGCTTCAACGAAATGCCACCTGAGTCAAAGGTCAGACCCTTGCCTACCAGCACCACCGGACGATCATTCTTGTCCTTGGCACCAAAATGCTTCAGCACGACAAAGCGCGCCTCCTCATCGCTACCCTTGGCAACGGACAGGAAGGAGTGCATGCCCAATTCGGCGATTTCTTTCGGGCCCAACACCTCAGCTTCAGCACCAAACTCGACAGCCATGGCACGCGCCTGCTCGGCCAGATAGGCTGGCGTGCAGATATTGCCCGGGGCATTGGCCAGATCTTTGGCCATTTTCATGCCGGCTGCGATAGCCTGGCCACACTGCAGGCCACGCTCGCCATCTGCGAGGTCGCTGCGACGCGGTACGGCAAAGGTAAACTTGCGCGGTTCGCGCGGTTCTTCCTGCTTGGACTTGAACTGATCAAAGCGATAGAAGGCATCCAGAGTGGTAACCGTAGCCTGCTCAACCATCCACTCGACATCATGCTTCTTCACGTGCAGCTCGGACAGGTAGCTGACAATCTCATTGGCCTGGGTCGTTGCCAGCGCTTTCACCGAAGCACGAATCGCTTCACGATATTCCTTGGCGCGGAAATCACGCTCCTTGCCCAGGCCAACCAGCATTACGCGGTCGCACAGTGTGTGCGGTACCGAATGCAGAATCAGCGTGGAGCCCAGCTTGCCATCCATATCGCCGCGCTTGAGCACGTCGGTCAGAAAACCGTTGGAGATACGGTCAAGCAGATCTGCGGCAAAAGACAGTTTGCGCGTTTCATAAACCCCGACCACAACGCAGGCTACGCGCTGTTTTTCCGGGCTTCCGCTTTTGATGTTAAACTCCATTGATCGTACTCCACCTTAATGTGTTGGTTATTTTGGAATGCACATACAGCTTGTGGCTGACAGTTGCTTGCATTCTTAAGTAAATCTAGCGACAAAAGCCGAATAGGCAATTATTTCCAATTATCACTACCCTTTTGACGCATTGTCAAAAACAGGCCTGCATTGACATGCTTTTTCAAAAAAGCCTCACCAAAGAGCTCACTTATACCAGCATTGGCGTTTTTTTTATTTTATTAGCCATTCTGCTTACCACCCAGAGCATCAACCTGCTCGGACGGGCCGCCCAAGGCCGCATTGCCAACGATGCCATCGCCGCTCTCATCGGTTTCTGGACATTGGGATTTTTCCCGGTCCTGATGATCCTTACCGTTTTCATCAGCACGCTTGTCGTGTTTACCCGCATGTGGCGCGAGCACGAGATGGCGGTATGGTTGGCCGCAGGCAAATCGCTGCGCGACTGGATCAAACCGGTCATGGCCTTTGCCCTGCCACTCAGCCTGCTGGTTGCCCTGGGTACACTGGTAGTCGAACCCTGGGCCCAGCAGCGCAGCAAGGAATACGCCGAAATTCTCAAGCAGCGCGAAGAGATGTCTGCCCTCGCGCCTGGTGTGTTCAAGGAATCCAAAAGCAGCGACCGCATTTACTTCATCGAGAATTACTCCGTCAGCAACGGTGCCACCCGTAATGTATTCGTTCAGACCATCCGCAATGGCGAGGTCTCGACCGTACTGGCCAAGGAAGGCAAGCTCGGCACTGACGAGCAGGGCAACCGGACACTGACGCTGAAAAACGGCCGCTATTATGTTGGCGAAGCCGGCAAGGGTGATTTTGAGGTGACTGAATTCCAGGAATACACCATCAAGATCAGCGAGAACCCGCGTAGCGTGAGCGGCGAGCTGTCCAGCGGAGAGAAGGCCACGCTAGATCTCTGGCAAAGCAACAAACCGCAAGATCGTGCCGAGCTGGCCTGGCGTCTGTCATTACCCTTGTGCGCGCTGATTCTGGCTCTGCTGGCCATCCCGCTCAGCTACTACAACCCGCGCGCCGGCCACGCCTACAACCTGATGTTTGCCTTGCTGGCTTATCTCGCCTACCAGAACATGCTCTGGCTGCTGCGTAGCTGGATTGCCAGCGACAAGCTGCCTTCGGCGCTGGGCATCTTGCCGGCTCACCTGCTGATGCTGGCGCTGGCGCTCGCCCTGCTGCACTACCGCAATCGCCCTGCCACTTCCTTGCTGGCTTATCTGCGCGCACCGTTCGCAAGGAAGACATCATGACCACCATTCGCAACTATCTGCTGAGCCGTTTTTTCAGCACCACGGTCTTTACCCTGGCCTGCCTGCTTGGCCTCTACGGTTTTTTTGACCTGATCAAGGAAATTCCGGACCTGGGTCGCGGTGATTACGATGGCCCGACCATGCTGTTGCATGTCCTGCTGCTGATGCCTGGCCACGCCTACGAACTGATGCCGCTGGCGGTACTGATTGGCGCGCTGGTTGCCATGTCACAGCTGGCCGGTAGCGCCGAATACACCGCGATTCGCACCTTTGGCGTCTCGCTTGGCCAGATCGCGCGCACCAAACTGCTGTTCGGCATCCTGATGGCGCTGATCGCGCTGGCCACCGGCGAATGGCTGGCTCCACGTGCCGAGCAACAGGCCGAAAAGCTCAAGCTCAACGCCACCCGCTCGCTGGTTGCCCAGGAGTTCCGCTCCGGCCTGTGGGTCAAAGATGACAAGAACTTCATCAATGTGCGCGAGATGCTGCCTGACAATACGCTGCTGGGCATCCGCATTTACAGCTATGACGACGAGCACCGCCTGACGCGCAGCGAGTATGCCGAGCGCGCTACCTATCAGCAGAACAACGCCTGGCAGCTCGAGAATGTGCGTAGCTCCATCATCACGCCCGAGCGCATCCTGACCAGCCACGAACAGACTCGCGCCTGGCAATCCGTACTCGATCCGAAGATCCTGTCAGTTTTACTGGTGGTGCCCGAGCAGATGTCGGCACTGGACCTGATGACCTATATCAGCCACCTTGAGGCCAATCAGCAGAAAACCCAGCGCTACGAGATCGCGCTGTGGAGCAAGCTGTTTTACCCGTTGGCCTGCATCTCTATGGCGCTGATCGCGCTTGCCTTTACCCCGGCGCAAAACCGGCATAATGATCTGGGCTTCAAACTGTTTACCGGCATCAGTCTCGGCATTGCCTTCCACTTCAGCAACCGCCTGTTCGGACACCTGGGCTTGCTGTATGACTGGAACGCGATACTGGCGGCCATCCTCCCCACCCTGCTGTTCCTCATTGCAGGCAGCTGGCTAATCTGGAGACAAGAGCAACGATGAGCGCAAACGATCAGTTGGCATTGTGTCAGCGCTGGCGACAGACCCTGCAGCAAGGCAGGCAGCAGCTGGCGGAACAGTACCGCGACAGCCGAGATGGCAGGCAGTACCTGATAGCACACAGTCAACTGGTCGACAGCGTCATCCGCTCGGTCTGGGACGTGCTGGGTCTTGGCCAACGTGCAGCGCTGATCGCCGTCGGCGGCTATGGCCGCGGCCAACTGTTCCCGCATTCCGATATCGACTTGCTGCTGTTATTGCCAGCAGCAACCACGGACAGCCTGCAAAGCTTTGTCGAGAACTTCATCGGCGTGATGTGGGACATCGGCCTTGACGTTGGCCACAGTGTCCGCACCGTAGACGAATGCCTGCAAGAAGCCGACAAGGACATCACCGTTGCCACTACGCTGCTGGAAAACCGCATGCTGGCGGGCAATATCACCCTGCATCACCAGCTGAATATTGCCGTCGAGAAACGGCGCGACCCGCTGCCCTTTCTCGAAGGCAAGCTGCTGGAACAGCAACAGCGCCACAACAAGCACTTCGGTGCCGGCAGCAATCTGGAGCCCAACATCAAGGAAAGCCCAGGCGGCCTGCGTGATCTGCACACCATTCTGTGGATCAGCAAAGCCATCGGCGTCGGCCAAACCTGGGACAGCCTGATCGCCAACGACATCCTGACCCCATCCGAAGCGCGGCTGATCAAGTACAGTGAAAAGCAGCTGGAGCGGCTGCGCATCGACCTGCACCTCGCGGCGCGCCGGCGTGAAGACCGGCTGATCTTTGATCTGCAAAACACGGTTGCCGACATGAGCGCGCTCGAAGAGCAGCCCGGCAAGCGCGCCAGCGAACAGCTGATGCAGATGTTTTACAAGGCTTCGAAGAACATCAGCCAGCTTAACGGCATCCTGCTGCCCAATCTGCGCGCCCGCATCGTCTGCACCGTGCCTCGCATCACTCAGGATCTTGACCAGCACTTCTACAGCGTCAACGGCATGCTGGGCGTGCGTGACGAAACCATTTTCGAGCAACAACCCTCGACCATCCTGCAAGCCTTCGTGCACATGCAACAGCACGAATTGCGCGGCATGGCACCACGCACCTTGCGCGGCCTGTGGCATGCGCGCCGCCAGATCAATGGCCGCTTCCGCCGCGACCCGAGCAACCGCGCGCTGTTCATGCAGCTTTTCCGCGCACCGGCCGGCCTGACCCGCACCCTGCGCCGCATGAATCTGTACGGCGTGCTCGGCAAATATCTGCCAGCCTTCGGCAAGATCATCGGCCAGATGCAGCATGACCTGTTTCACGTCTACACCGTCGACGAACACATCCTGATGGTGGTGCGAAATATCCGCCGCTTTGCCGTACCGGCCTTCCAGCACGAATACCCGCTGCTCAGCCAGCTGATCATGGACTTCGAGCGACCCGAAGTGCTGTACGTGGCCGGCCTGTTTCATGACATCGCCAAGGGCCGCGGCGGCGATCACTCGCGCCTGGGCATGAGCGATGCGCGCCAGTTCTGCGAACAGCATGGCTTGTCAGCCGAGGATGGAGAACTCGTCGAGTGGCTGGTCGGCCAGCATCTGACCATGTCCAGCGTGGCGCAAAAGCAGGATATCTACGACCCAGAGATCGTCAGTGCCTTTGCGGCCAACGTTGGCGATCTGCGTCATCTGGTGGCGCTGTACATCCTGACGGTTGCCGACATTCGCGGCACCAGCCCCAAGGTATGGAATGCCTGGAAGGCCAAGCTGCTGGAAGACCTCTACCACGCCACCCGCCGCATGCTGCTACAAGGCGGCGAGATCGATATTGATGTCGAGCTAGCCGAGCGCAAGAAAGCCGCCCAGGCCATCTTGCGGCTGAATGCAATTCCGGAAGGTGTCGAGCAGAAGCTGTGGCAACACGTCGACCGGGTTTACTTCCTGCGCCATCAGGCACGTGAAATCGCCTGGCACGCACGACTGCTCAACCGCTGCGTCGACACAGATACTCCTGTGGTTCGCGCCCGCCTCAGCGAGGACAAGGAAGGCATAGAGCTGCTGGTTTACGCTGCCGACCAGCCTGACCTGTTTGCGCGCATCTGCGCCTTTCTCGGCTGCGCCAACTACAGCATTGTTGACGCCAAGATTCACACCACGCGCCACGGCTACGCACTGGACACCTTCCACGTCTTCCTGCCCGAGCATCACAGCGGCGATTACCGTGACCTGATCAACTTCGTCGAATTCGAACTTGCGGCCAACCTTGCGCGGCAGGAGCCTGTCCGCCTGCCGCCGGCCGGCCGCCTCAGCCGTCACCTCAAGCACTTCCCCATCCAGCCGCAGGTGCTGATTCGCCCGGACGACAAGCAGAAGCACTATGTGCTGTCGCTGATCGCCGGCGACCGCCCTGGCCTGCTGGCACGCATTGCCCATGTGCTGTCGCAATACAAGGTCAATGTGGATGGCGCCAAGATCATGACCCTTGGCGGCCGCATCGAAGACTCCTTCCTGCTATCCCTGCCAAGGCAATACGATGACAAGTTATTGCTGGCACTGGAGAAAGACCTGATCAATGCCTTGCGAATCTGAACTGCTGTATTTCGAAGACCTGATCACCGGCCGTTATTTCGACACCGCCAGCGTGACGCTGGATGCCGAAAACATCAAACGCTTTGCCGGCGAGTACGACCCGCAGATCTTTCATCTGGATGAAGTCGCCGCCAAGGACACCTTCTTCGATGGCTTGGCAGCCAGCGGATGGCAAGTCTCGGCACTAACCATGCGCATGGTGGCGCAAAGCGAGCTTGCGCGCGTGGCAAACGGCCTGATAGGCGTACAGGTTGATGAAATGCGTTGGCCGCGCCCCAGCCGCCCCGGTGACACACTGCGCGCCAGAGCCACGGTAACTACCAGCAAACGTTCGGCCAGCAAACCCGGCTTCGGCATCGTCAATCTGCTGTGGGAAACCCGCAATCAGAACGACGAGCTGGCGGTCAGCATGAAGGTCAGCATCTGGGTGGCCTGCCGCCCGCAAACTGCCTGATCAACAACTCGCAGTCACAAAAAAGCCGTGCCTTCAGGCACGGCTTTTTACATGGTCTTGCCAGCTTATTTTTGCTGCCACTTGCGATAGTGCAAGGTCAGTTTTTCCAGATCAGCCGCCGCCTGCTCCAGCGTGCTAGCACTGCCCTGCAGCTTGCTCGCCGTATCCACATTCTGCTCGCCAAGTACTGCCAACTGATCCACAGATGCGGCCAACTGATGGATGGCTGCCGAATCCGAAGCCACCCGTTCGGACAGCTTGCCGGCAAACTCGCGTGCCTGGTCGGCAATACCGAGCAGGGCATTAAGCTGCTCGCCCGACTGGCGGATTTCCTCGCTGACATGGCCAACCTCGACCACAGAGCGATCCATATTCAACGAGACCTTGCCAGTAATCGTGGTGATCTGCTTGGCCACATCACCAATCGCGTCGGTTGCCACCGCCGTGCGCTCGGCCAGCTTGCGCACCTCGTCCGCGACCACGGCAAACCCGCGCCCCATCTCGCCCGCACGCGCTGCCTCGATAGCGGCATTCAGTGCCAGCAGATTGGTCTGATCGGCGATTTCGTGAATCAGGCTGGTCATCTGGCCAATTTCGCCCATCGCCTTGTCCAACTCGCCAAGCTCGGTCTTCGACAGCGTCACCACTTCAACCGCGCGCCCTGCCGCATCAGCAGCCCGGTCCATCACCTGCCGGCCCCGCGTTGCCGCATCGCGGGTAGATTCGGCACCACGCACACTCTCCTCGGCCTGCAGTGCGACGGCCTCGATCGAGTTGCTCAGCTGGTCCATCGCACTACTGATATCCTGCAAACCGCCCCCCTGCTCGCGCGCGCGCGACACCAGGCCGTTCATCTCGGCATTCAGGGTATGGGATTGCTGATAGGTGCGGCCACCGGCAGCAATCGAGTCGGCAACCAGCGCACGCATATGCAGGCGCAGCACTTCAAGGCTGTCCATCATGGTACCCAGCTGGCCACCAAAGCTGGTACGCAGCGGCTGATCAAGCCGCCCTTCGGACAACTTCATGAAACCGACATGCAACTGGCGCATCAGGCGATACTCGGTCCAGCGCCACCAGGCTGACGAAGCCCCCAAGGCCAGCAGAGACAGCAGCGCGATGATGATGCGCTGACCGTCAGACAAACCCGGCCAGCAAGCTGCGGCCAACAAGCCCGTCGTGAAAATGCCCGTCAAGGCAAAGCCGAGCTTGCCGGTGTCCTTGCGGCGGGCATAGGCCGCCAGCGTCGATGGCACCTTGGCCTGTTTGTTGCGAATGCTGGCGTAGAGGCTTTCGGCCGCAGCCACCTCGTTGCGATCCGGCGTGCTGCGCACCGACACATAACCGACAATCTTGCCGTGCTCGGTAATCGGCGTGACATGCGCCTCTACCCAGTAGAAATCACCGTTCTTGGCGCGATTCTTGACGAGGCCGCGCCACGGTTTGCCGGTCTTGATGGTGTCCCACAAATCAGCAAAAGCCTCTGGCGGCATATCGGGGTGCCGTACCAGATTATGATTTTTACCTAACAGCTCATACTCTTCAAAACCACTGATATCGACAAAAGCGCGATTGACATAGGTAATCGCTCCTTTCAGGTCAGTCTTGGTCACGATCGGACTTAGCGGATCAAGAAATAGCTCCGTCGTCGTTACCGGCATATTGATTTTCATGGACACCCTCGGTATGGCATGTCAGGGAGACAAGTCGGCAAGATTATCAAAACAATTCAGAAAATGCATCGCTGATATTCAATCAACCATGAAATATAAAGGGGCAATTGCTAGGCAAAAACGAAGAGTAGCGGTAAAGTTCGATAACGAGAATAGCAACGATTTACACAATGGACTCGCACCGTCACACACTCAGCCCGGAAGTACTGCTTGATTTGCTGGAAAGCCAGCGCATCGGTGCCGAATACCAACCCATCAAAGCCACAAAAACTCTCGAAACTGCCGGTCACGAGGCGCTTGCCCGCTTTTACAACCCCAATTGTGAAGCCCTGCCGCCACAACTGGTGTTCGATGCCCTGCACGACTCTCGCGTCACCCTGATCCAGGTCGAGCTGATGAGCAAACGCTGGCAGATCAGCCAGGCGCCACTCGGGGACATGCTGTTTCTGAATCTGGATCCGCACGCCATGAGCGGTCTGAGCCAGGTACAAAGACATCACCCCCTGCTGGAAATGATAGACCGTCCACAGCAAACCATCATCGAGCTGATCGAGAACACCAATATCCAGGAAGCTGACCAGTGCCTGCTGCTGGCCGAAATCCTCGCCCAACGCGGTATCCGCACCGCACTCGATGACATCGGCGCACCGGGCACCATGGTGGCGATGCCCATCCTGTCGGTGGTGGATTTTTACAAGTTCGACCGTCAATGGCTGCGCACTATCTCTGACCCGCGCCAGAAACGCCTGCTGCAGATGTTGCTTGCCTTTGCCCGTGACGAAGGCAAACAGACCATTCTGGAAGGTATCGAAACCGAGCACGATCTGGCTCTCGCCCGCGAGCTCGGTGTTGACTATGTGCAGGGTTATCTGTTCCGCCCCGAGTTCATCACCCGCCGCGCCTAGCGCACCGCCAGCATGGCCGCGCCGGCGCCCGCCAGCAGACCGCCACAACCACGATTGAACAGACGTTGGCCGCGAACGGTCTGCAACACCCGCGACAGCTGGCTGCCCAACGCGGCATAGATCACCACCGCCAGCCATTCCAGCAACAGGAACAACGCGCCCAGCACGGCGAATTGCGGCGCGACCGCGGCTTTGACATCAACAAACTGCGGCAGAAAGGCGGTAAAGATCAGGATGGCTTTGGGATTGCCCGCTGCCAGCCAGAACTCCTGCCACAGCAAGGCCGCCATCGCCTGCGGCGCGTACCTGGCTTCACCCGCCGATGCGGCAGCTACCGGCGCACGCCACAAGCTCCAGCCCAGATACAAGAGATAGAGCGCGCCGGCGATCTTGATCGCACTGAACAGCCACGCCGCCTCGGTCAGCAATAGCGACAAGCCGCTGGCCACCAGCGCAATCATCAGCATGAAGGCCAGCAAGCGCCCGATGCCGGCGATGCAGGCGACGCGAAAGCCATAGCGGGTGGCATTGCTGATCGACAACAGATTGTTTGGCCCCGGCGCGAGATTCAGCGCAAAACAGGCCGGCAGAAACAGCAGCAAAGTGGCAAGCGACATGGGCACTCCTGATTAAAGAACAAAAGGTTGGCCGCAAATGCGGCCAACCTTTATATCATGCCCTCGTAATCATCAGCAGTCCTGCCAACGATCACCACAACAAACTGTCACTTGCGCACCAGCAAGGGCGCCAGATAACGGCCGGTGTGGCTGGCCGGGTTGGCCGCTACCTGCTCTGGCGTGCCAGTTGCGATGATCTGGCCACCGCCGGCACCGCCCTCGGGACCGAGGTCGACCAGCCAGTCGGCAGTCTTGATCACGTCCAGATTGTGCTCGATCACCACCACGGTATTGCCGTGCTCGCGCAGGCGATACAAGACCTGCAGCAAGAGGTCGATATCGTGGAAATGCAGGCCGGTGGTCGGCTCATCCAGGATGTACAGCGTCTTGCCGGTATCGCGCTTGGACAGCTCCAGCGCCAGCTTCACCCGCTGCGCCTCGCCGCCGGACAGTGTGGTCGCGCTCTGGCCAAGACGGATATAGCCGAGACCGACATCCATCAGCGTCTTGAGCTTGCGCGCCACCGACGGCACGGCGCTGAAGAACTCCAGCGCATGCTCGACTGTCATTTCCAGCACCTCGGTGATGCTCTTGCCCTTGTACTGCACCTCCAGCGTTTCGCGGTTGTAGCGCTTGCCGTGGCAGACATCACACGGTACGTACACATCCGGCAGGAAGTGCATTTCAACTTTCAGCACGCCATCGCCCTGGCAGGCTTCGCAACGGCCACCCTTCACGTTGAAACTGAAACGGCCCGGGCCATAGCCGCGCTCGCGCGACAGCGGCACGCCGGCAAACAGCTCGCGAATCGGGGTAAACAGGCCGGTGTAAGTCGCCGGGTTGGAACGCGGTGTGCGACCGATCGGGCTCTGGTCGACATTGATCACCTTATCCAGCTGATCCATGCCGCTCACCCGGCGATACGGCGACGGCTCCTCGCTCGCACCGTTCAAGTCGCGTGCGGCAATCTTGTACAGCGTGTCATTGATCAGCGTCGACTTGCCGGAGCCGGACACGCCGGTCACGCACACCAGCATGCCCAGCGGCAGCTCCAGCGTGACATTGCGCAGATTATTGCCGCTGGCACCTTCCAATTTCAGCAAGCGCTCGGGATTGACGGCGCGGCGTTCCGCCGGCAAGGCAATCGCGCGGCGACCGGACAGGAAATCGCCGGTTACCGAGGCGGTACAGGCGGCGACCTCATCAGGATGCCCCGCCACCAGTACTTCGCCACCATGCTCGCCGGCGCCCGGCCCCATATCGACCAGATAGTCGGCGGCACGAATCGCGTCTTCATCGTGCTCGACCACAATCACGCTATTACCCAGATCACGCAGACGCTTGAGCGTGGCCAGCAGGCGGTCGTTATCGCGCTGGTGCAGGCCGATAGACGGCTCGTCCAGTACATACATCACGCCGGTAAGGCCGGAGCCGATCTGGCTGGCCAGCCGGATACGCTGCGCCTCGCCACCGGACAGCGTATCGGCCGAACGCGCGAGACACAGATAATCGAGGCCGACGTTGTTGAGGAAGGACACCCGCTCGCGGATTTCCTTGACGATCTTCTCGGCCACCGCCTGCTTGTGACCGTGGATTTCCAGCGTATCAAAGAAGTTGGCCGCCTCTTTCAGCGCCATCTGGTTGATATCGTGCAGGTTCTTGCGGCCAACAAAGACGTGGCGCGCTTCCTTGCGCAGACGGGTGCCGCCGCAGCTCGGGCAGCACTGGTTGTTCTGGTACTTGGCCAGCTCTTCACGCACCGCACCGGAGTCGGTCTCGCGATAGCGGCGTTCGAGATTAGGGATGATGCCCTCAAATGGATGCTCGCGCTGGAATTTGGTGCCGCGCTCGGACACATAAGTAAAGCTGATGTCCTCACGGCCTGAGCCGTGCAGGATTACCTGCTGCACATTGGCAGGCAGTTCTTCAAATGCCAGCTCCAGCGAGAAGTCGTAGTGTGCAGCGAGGGCCTGCAGCATCTGGAAATAAAACTGGTTGCGCTTGTCCCAGCCCTTGATCGCGCCGGAGGCCAGATTCAGCTCCGGATGCGCGACCACGCGCTTGGGGTCGAAGAAAGTGATCTCGCCCAAGCCATCACACTTGGGGCAAGCCCCCATCGGATTGTTGAAGGAGAACAGCCGCGGTTCCAGTTCCGGCAGGCTGTAGCTGCACACCGGGCAGGCAAACTTGGCCGAGAACCAGTGCTCCTGATTGCTGTCCATCTCTACCGCAATCGCACGGCCTTCGGCATGGCGCAGCGCGGTCTCGAAGCTCTCGGCCAGACGCTGCTGCATATCGGCGCGTACTTTCAGGCGGTCGATCACCACTTCGATGGTGTGCTTCTTGTTCTTGTCGAGCTTGGGCACCGCATCCAGCTCGTACACCTCGCCATCGACGCGCACGCGCACAAAGCCCTGCGCGCGCAGATCATCAAACAGATCAAGGTTTTCGCCCTTGCGGCCAACGATGACCGGCGCAAGGATCATCACCCGCGTCTCTTCCGGCAGCGCCAGCACGTGATCCACCATCTGGCTGACGGTCTGGCTGGCCAGCGGCACATCATGATCCGGACAATGCGGATCGCCAACCCGCGCATACAACAGGCGCAGGTAGTCGTGAATCTCGGTCACCGTGCCCACGGTGGAGCGCGGGTTGTGGCTGGTGGCTTTCTGTTCGATGGAGATCGCCGGACTCAGACCTTCGATCAGATCGACATCGGGCTTTTCCATCAGCTGCAAGAACTGGCGTGCATAGGCCGACAGGCTTTCGACATAGCGGCGCTGGCCCTCGGCATACAGGGTATCAAACGCCAGCGAGCTCTTGCCCGAGCCGGACAGGCCGGTAATCACCACCAGCTGGTGGCGTGGCAGATCAAGATTGACGTTCTTGAGATTGTGCGTGCGTGCACCGCGTATGCGAATCGAATCCATGCCTGTCTTTCACCGTGGCTCAGGGAACCTGTTACTATACCGGACTTGGCCACTGCGGCTCTACCCTGATGCTGTCGGGGTTGTCGCGGCAAGGCCCTGCATGTCAAGAATCGAAACCCGCCTGACACCATGACCGCACTAGAACTACGCGCCAGCTTCGGCCTGGCCGGCATTTACGCCCTGCGCATGCTGGGCATGTTTCTTATCCTGCCGGTGTTCGCGCTGTACGCGACCACCCTGCAAGGCGCAGACAATCACACCCTGATCGGCATTGCACTGGGCAGTTACGGCCTGGTGCAGGCCATCCTGCAATTGCCGCTGGGCATGCTGTCGGACAAGGTTGGCCGCAAGAAAGTGATTTACGCCGGCTTGCTGCTGTTTGCCATCGGCAGCTTCATTGCAGCCAGCGCCAGCGACATCTACTGGCTGACTTTCGGCCGCATCATCCAGGGTGCCGGCGCCATTTCGGCGGTGATTACCGCCCTCCTCGCCGACCTGACGCGCGAGGAAGTGCGCACCCGCGCCATGGCCATCATCGGCATGAGTATAGGCACCACGTTTGCCGTCAGCCTGGTGCTGGGCCCACTGCTGGCCAAATACATCGGCGTGAACGGCATCTTTGCCCTGACCGGCGTGCTGTCGCTGATGGCACTGGTTGGCGTGTGGAAAATCATCCCCGACCCGCAGCACAGTCATTTTCACTCCGACACCGGCACCAATACCGCGCGACTGCCGGCCGTGCTGCGCAACCCGGAGCTGCTGCGACTGAACTTCGGCATCTTCGCGCTGCATGCCGCGCAAATGGCGATGTTCGTCACCATCCCGTTTGCCCTGACCAGCACCGGCGGCCTCGACAAGAGCCAGCACTGGATGGTGTATCTGCCGGTGGTGGTCGCCGGTTTCTTCCTGATGGTGCCGGCCATTATTTATGGCGAGAAGAAAGCCAGACTCAAGCAGGTATTCGTTGCCGCGGTGGCGCTGATGACCGCGGCCCAGATCGGCATGGCGCTGGCGCTATCCAGCTTCTGGCTGATCGTGACCTGGCTGGCACTGTACTTCATTGCCTTCAATATCCTGGAAGCGACACTGCCGTCACTGATCTCCAAGATCGCCCCTGCGGACGCCAAGGGGACGGCGATCGGCGTGTATAATACTTCGCAATCTTTCGGCCTCTTTCTGGGTGCGGTTGCCGGCGGCTGGCTCTACAGCCACTATCAGGCCAATGGCGTGTTCGCCTTTACCAGCCTGCTGATGCTGGCCTGGCTGGCGCTGTCGCTGTCGATGACCCCGCCCAAGGCCGTGAAAACGCAGATGTTTCACATCGGCGACGACTGGCAAGGCGATGCTTCCCTGCTCTCAAGCCAGCTTGCCGCGCTTGATGGCGTCCAGGAAGCCACGGTGATTCTGGAAGAACGCGTTGCCTACCTTAAAGTCATGCAACAGGGATGGGATGAAGCTGCTGTCCGTCACCTGATTGCCACTACCTACACTTGCGCTGGCCACCCGCACGGTGACCAGCCACATTAATGATTGGGAGAACCGCATGAATAGCATCACTTTTGATGGTCGCCTGGCCGCCGACCCGGAACTGCGCTACACCCCGAGTGGCGAGGTTGTACTGAGCTTTCGCGTCGCCAGCGATATCGGCTTTGGCGATCGCAAAACCACCAACTGGTTCAGCTGCCAGATCTGGGGCAAGCGTGGCGAATCGCTGAAAAACTACCTGGCCAAAGGCCAGCAAGTCACCGTTTACGGCCAGCTGACTCTGCGCGAATGGCAAGACAAGGAAGGCATCAAGCGCCTGTCGCCTGATGTACGCGTGAGCGAACTCACCATGCAGGGTGGCCGCCGCGACGAAATGCCGCCAGCAGATGACGGTTATGGCGCCGCACCAGCCCAACGCTACGATGCGCCATCGGCACCGTCCGCGCCGCCAGCTGCACCGCGTCGCATGGAGCCGAAGCCGGCCCCGCGCATGGACGATATGGACGACGATATCCCGTTCTGACACGGACTATCATCGCCAGCAATACGAAAAACCGCCCGATCACCGGGCGGTTTTTTCATGACAAACCATAAAGAATTATCAGAATGCCGGCACCACCGCCCCCTGATATTTGCGCTCGATAAACTGGCGTGCTTCGCTACTGGTCAGCGCGGCAGCCACTTTGCGCAGGGCCGCACTATCGGCATTATCCGGCCGCGCTACCAGCAAATTGGCATACGGCGAAGTGGTTTCCGCAAACAGGCCATCCTTCTTCGGATTCAGCTTGGCCTCCAGCGCGTAATTGGCATTGATCAGTGCCAGATCGACCTGATTCAGCACCCGCGGCAAGGTCGCTGCCTCCAGCTCTTTCAGCTTCAGCCCCTTGGGGTTGGCCGCAATATCCGTGACGCTCGGGTAGAGATTATTACGGTCTTTCAGCTTGATCACGCCGCCCTGGTCCAGCAGCAGCAAGGCGCGGCCGGCATTGGTCGGGTCATTCGGAATCGCCACAGTCGCACCCTGTGACAGTTCGGCCACTTTCTTTACCTTCTGCGAATAGGCGGCAAATGGCTCGATGTGTACCGGCTTGCTGGCCACCACCAGCTTGGTACCACGATCCTTGTTGAATTTGTCCAGATAAGGAATGTGCTGGAAGAAATTGGCATCCAGCCGTTTTTCTGCCACCTGCAGATTCGGCTGCACATAATCATTGAAAACCTTGACCTCCAGATCCACACCCTGCTTGGCCAGCACCGGCTTCAGTGCCTCGAGAATCTCGGCATGCGGCACCGGCGAGGCCGCAACAGTCACTTTGACATTCTGCGCATAAGCGGCCAGCACACTACCAGCAGTCAGGCTCAGCGCCAGGGCAATACGGGCAATCTTCGACATGGTATTTCCTTTCAGATTAGTACCGGGCAAGCCAGCAGGCTGCCATCGGCCAAGAACAATCAACATTCACCAAAACACTCAATCACGCCGCCAGTGCCGCACCAGCCTGTCCCCCAGGCTTTGCAGAATTTGCACCAGCACCAGCAGCAACAACACGGTGATCACCATCACTTCGGTCTGGAAGCGCTGGTAACCGTAACGCACCGCCAGATCACCCAGCCCGCCACCACCGATGACACCCGACATCGCGGTATAACCGACCAGTGCCACCGAGGTAACCGTGGCCGCACCAATCAGGCCGGGCAAGGCCTCAGGCAGCAAGACCTTGAACACAATCTGCGGCAAACGCGCCCCCATGGACTGGCTCGCCTCGATCACGCCGCGATCCACTTCGCGCAGCACGTTCTCCACCAGCCGGCCAAAAAATGGCACCGCCCCAGCCACCAGCGGCACAATGGCGCCGGCCACCCCGATCGACGTCCCCACCAGCAGCAAGGTCAGCGGTATCAGCACGATCAGCAAAATCACGAAAGGCAGCGAACGCAGCACGTTCACCAGAAAAGACAGCACGGCATACAAACGCGGCCGTGCACGCAGCTGACCAGGCGCGGTCACATACAGCCACACGCCAAGCGGCAGCCCGAACGCCACCGTCAACAATAGCGACAACAACAACATGGTCAGCGTATCCAGCGTCGCCAGCCCGATTTCCGCCCAGTCGACCTGCCACAGCAAAGCCCAGTCAAAATCGCCCATCACAGCACCTCGCAACGCACGCCCTCGCGGGCAAAAATCGCCGGCAGACTGCCGACCTCCACATCGGCGGCCACCACGGCCGCCAGCAACTGGCCAAAAGGGGTGGATTTGATTTCAGACAACGTGCCCGACAGCAGATTGACCCGCAGCCCGGCCTCGCGGCCAACCTTATCCAGTACCGGCTGCAGCGCAGGCTCGCCGATAAAGGTCAGTTTCAATACCGGCAAGCCGATACGACGACGCCAGTCATCCTGCAAGGCCCGCTGGCCAAGGCCGGTTTCGGCCAGCAGGCTCTGCGTCACGGCATGCGCCGGCTGCAAGAACACATCCAGCACCGTGCCCTGCTCGACAATCCGGCCGTGGTCGATCACCGCCACGCTGTCGCACAGCTGGCGTATCACCCGCATATCGTGCGTAATCAGGATGATGGTCAGCCCGAGCTGGCGGTTGATATCGGCCAGCAAGGCCAGGATGGCATCGGTGGTTTCCGGATCCAGCGCCGATGTCGCCTCGTCACACAGCAACACATCAGGCTGATTAGCCAGTGCCCGTGCAATGCCGACTCGCTGTTTCTGCCCGCCCGACAGTTGTGACGGGTATTTATGGCTGTGAGCTGACAAGCCAACCAGCTGCAACAGCTCGGCCACGCGAGCGTCTTGCTGCGCAGTCGTCAGCGTGCCGGCCAGCTCGAGCGGAAAGCGGACATTGCCGGCCACCGTGCGCGAGCGCAGCAGATTGAAATGCTGGAAGATCATGCCGATACGCTGGCGCTGTTGCTGCAGGCGGCGCTCATCCAGGCTAGCCAGCTCGACGCCGCCAAGGCTGATGCTGCCACTGTCCGGCCGCTCGAGCAGATTGAGGCAGCGAATCAGCGTGCTCTTGCCTGCCCCAGAGCGGCCGATAATCCCGAAGATCTCGCCAGCGGCGATATCCAGGCTGACATCCGCCAGTGCCGTCACGGCGGCACCCTGCTGCGGATAGGTTTTGTTCAAATGCTGAATCCGGATCATGTCTGACTCTCTTCTCTTGCCCGTTACCAAGCGCATCGGCTGGCTGAAAACCAGTGTACGGCGAGCGAAATCAAACAAAAATACATAAAAAAAGCGTAATTAATCACCATTCGGAATAAACGAGGCACTGAAAAAACAATGGCCGCTCATGCCTGAAGACATGAACGGCCATCATCACCAACATCCCGCCACTTCAAGCCCGCTCAGAACACCGGCACCACCGCACCCTGGTATTTCTGTTCGATGAACTTCTTCACTTCCGGCGTCGTCAGTGCCGCCGTCAGTTTTTTCAAGGCCGGGCTTGCGCGGTTATCCTGCCGCGCCACCAGAATATTGGCGTAAGGAGATTGCTTGTCTTCGATGAACAAGGCATCACGGGTTGGCCGCAAGCCGGCCTGCAAGGCGTAGTTGGTATTGATCAGCGCCAGATCCAGCTGTGGCAGCAGGCGCGGCAGGGTTGCGGCTTCAAGCTCGCGAATCTGCAGCTTGCGCGGGTTGGCAATCACATCTTTGGCGGTTGCCAGAATGTTGCCAGGGTCTTTCAGCCGGATCAGCCCGTTTTTCTGCAACAATAGCAAGGCACGTGCGGTATTGGACGGATCATTCGGAATCCCCACCACCGCACCTTGCGGCAATTGCGCCAGCTGCTGGTATTTGCGCGAATACGCACCGAATGGCTCGACATGAATCGGTGCCACGCTTACCAGCTGCGTGCCCTTGCTCTTGTTGAAGCCATCAAGAAATGGCTGGTGCTGGAAGTAATTGGCGTCGATCTCCTTGTTCGCCACGGCAAAGTTTTCCTGCAAGCCATTGGTAAATACGCGCACCTGCAGTTTGATTCCTTCTTTGGCCAATGCCGGTTTGACGAATTCCAGAATCTCGGCATGCGGCACCGCCTCGGCACCCACCACCAGATCGGCAGCCTTCAGGGGATTCGCCAGCAACAGGACCAGCCAGCTCAGCAGTAATGTCTGTTTTTTCATGATGGTTTCCTTTGATCAGGTAAGGGTAATGGACAAGCTTGCTCAAACCGCCGTCGACAGCACGTCGGCGTAATAGCGTTCGGCCACGTCCGGATGCGAACGCAAACGGCCTTTCAGGATGTTGAAACCGGTTTCGTAAAACAGCGGGTTGGCCGGATCAGTCGCCGGGCCGGGGGCTTCTCGCGCCAGTTCGGGCGAAAGTGGCAGTAAGGGAATGGTGGCGTCCAGCCGCGGCCCCAGAAAGAAGGCCACCGACAAGCGCTCATGCCCGACTGGCGGCGTCACCACCCGATGTACGGTGGCGCGCAGATAACCATTGCTCGCCAACTCCAGCGCCTCGCCGATATTCACCACCAGCGTGCCCTCCAGCGGTGGTGCGGCCAACCAGCCCTGGCCATGCTCGACCTGCAAGCCGGCTTCGCTGTCCTGCAACAACAGGGTCAGGAAGCCGCTGTCCTTGTGCGCCCCCACACCCTGCTCGCTGCGGGTATGTTCACGCCCCGGATAGCGGATGATTTTCAGATGCTGGATCGGGGCCTCGAGAAATGCCGCGTCAAAGCTGTCGGCCGGCTGCTGCAGCACTTCGGCAAAAGCACGTAACAGCCGGATGCTGATCGCTGTGGCGGCGTCCTGCCACGCCAGCAAGGTTGGCCGCAAGGCCGGCAATTCATCAGGCCATTGATTCGGCCCCTGCAGCCGCACCCACGGCGCTGGCTGCACCTTGTCCGGCCACAGGCTGCGCTCGGCCCCGATATCGAATTGCTCGCGCCAGTCGGCATGCTGCCGCGTCAGCTCCTTGCCTGCCGCGGTATAACCACGGAACTGCGGCGAATTGATCATGGCAACCGCCTGCTTGGCCGCGCCTGGCAAGGCAAAGAAATCACGAGCCGCCTGCAGCACCGCCTGCCCTTGCCCCAGTGACAAACCATGACCTTGCAGATAGAAAAAGCCGACATCACGCGCGGCTGCTCGCAAGGATTCAAGGAAATGCTGACGCCGGCCGGCATCACCATCCAGATCACGCAGATCCAGCAAGGGCAGTGTTGATAGTTCGCGTTGCGACATAATCGGTCTCCTGGAAAACCGCCACTCAAGGCAGCTGCAAACATTGATGACTCTAGGCTAACCAGCGCGTGCAAAATGCTGAACCGATAAAAACTGGACTGTTTATCCAGCCAATGAATTTGCCGGGCTGTTTTTCAGGCATAAAAAAGGCCGCATCCGAAGAGGCGGCCAAAACCCGTGAGAGTAGAGAAAACCGGGGAGTACGCGGCAATATCCGCTACTGCGGCTGCGGCGTCAGTCGCAGATAAGGTCGCAAGGCGCGATAACCTCGCGGGAATTTCTCGCTGATGATCGCCTCGTCCTGCAAGGACGGAACAATAACCACCTCGTCACCATGCTGCCAGTTGGCCGGTGTGGCCACGCTGTGATATTCGGTCAGCTGCAAGGAGTCGATCACCCGCAGCAACTCGTCAAAATTGCGACCGGTACTGGCCGGATAGGTCAGCGTCAGCCTGATTTTTTTCGCCGGATCAATCACGAATACCGAACGCACGGTATGGGTGCTGCTGGCGTTCGGGTGAATCAGGCCATACAGCTCGGACACTTTGCGGTCGCTATCGGCCAGGATGGGGAAATTCACCGTGGTGTGCTGGGTTTCATTGATGTCCTTGATCCACGCGATATGCGATTCAACCGAGTCCACCGACAGTGCCAGCACTTTCACATTACGGCGGCCAAAGTCGTCCTTGAGCTTCGCGGTGTACCCAAGCTCGGTGGTGCACACCGGGGTAAAGTCAGCCGGATGCGAGAACAGGATGCCCCAGCTGTCACCCAGCCAATCATGGAAGTGAATAGTCCCCTCGCTCGAGGCTTGAACAAAATCAGGGGCGAGATCGCCCAGTCGCAATGTCATGGCATTCCTCCGCTATACAGTTTTACCGTTTACCTTACCCGACTGACCGGGCAAGTGATGGGCCTACTGTAGGGAAGTCTGGGTGCCAGTTGAAACAAGAAAAGCTGCGCTGCTTATTCGAATCAGCCAGCGCCACACCAGTCATCGCATCAGCCTGCATACCTGCCGCCGCAAAACGACGAACACACCACATAAATGAAAACCGGCCGCAGCAGGCGACCGGTTTTGTCATTCACGCCAGCCGCGGCGCGCGTTCACGCAGTTCATAACCCTTATCCTGCAAGGCCATGCGCCATTCCGTGATGGCGATACCAACCAGCGAAGGTTGGCCGCAGAATGCGAATTCGATGTGCATTTCGGGGATCACTTCATTGCCGAAGTTCGGCAGGCTGGAAAAGCGCAAATCCGGATAGCGTGCGACAAAATCCTGCATCAGGCTGATCAGATCACCTTCGCGTGCATTCACCGCGACACAGCCCTCTTCCACATCAGGGCTATCGCTGAACAGTGCCCGATAATGCGTGTCCAGTACCCACTCGATCATCGGCCAGGCCATGCTCGGGAAACCCGGCACGAAGTGCACATGACCGCAGCTGAAGCCCGGCATGCGGTTGACCGGGTTCGGAATCAGGCTGGCGCCTTGCGGGATATTGCCCATATTGATGCGATGCGGATAAGCCTCCTCACCGAAGCGCTCTTCGATGATCACACGCGCCTCCGGATGAATCGCCAGCGGCTCACCCAATGCGCGCGCGGCACAGGCGCGGGTGTGATCGTCCGGTGTCGCACCAATACCGCCAAAGCTGAATACCAGCTCGCCGCCGGCAAACGCCCGCTGCAGCGCGGCTTCGATACGGGCCGGATCATCGCCCAGATACTCGACCCACGACAGCTTCATGCCACGAGCCGCCAGGATGCGGATCAGCGCCTGCATATGTTTGTCCTGCCGCTTGCCCGACAGCAGTTCGTCACCAATGATCAGTGCTCCGGTTTTCATCTTGTCATGCTCCGTATGATTTCCCTGAGTTGGTAAAAGCCACGCCCCAGCCATTCGCGCTCGGCCTGATGCACCTCCTGCATGGCGCGGCCGGATGGCAGCCACTTATGCAGCGCTACACCTTCATATTCGACAAAACCGGTCGGTGCCGGCAAGACCTGTAATCCGGTAGTGGCGAAAGCCGCCATCGCGCGCGGCATATGCCAAGCCTGCGTCACCAGCGTGATGCGGCCAACCTTGTGCTGGCGCAGTATCTGCGCAGACAGCCTGGCGTTGTCATCCGTCGTATTGGAAGCCGCCTCCAGCCAGCGCGGTGTCAGGCCGTATTCTTGCTGCAGCACCCGCGCCATCACCAGTGCCTCAGCCTCCCCCGGAATCGGCGCACCACCAGACAGCAAGATCGGCACACCACTCTGGCGTGACAGCCACACACCATAGCGCAGCCTTGCCAGCGCATCGCCGGTCGGCACGTTGGCCGCATATTCGCGCGCCGGTCGTTTGCCGGCACCAAGTATCACGATGGCCTCGCTTTGCCTGACCTGTGCCAGCGTGGCCGGCGGATACGGCGACAGGCTCTCATTCAGCTGGCTGGCAAGCCAGGGGGTGCTTTGCAGGTAAATCAGCAACAGCGCCGTCAGGGTTGCTGCTCGCGCACTTCGCGGCCAACGATGGCGCAGCAACCACGCCCCCGACAGCAGCAACAAGGCATTGAGTGGCGGCAGGAACAGCATTGCCAGCAGCTGGCGCAACAGAAAATCAAGACTGACAGTATCTGACACGGCATGCTCCGGCCATGAAAAACGGCATGGTAGCGCAAGGCTACCATGCCGTCATTTACTGCAAGGCCGGATCAACCGCCGAGGTAGGCGTTACGCACGCGCTCGTCGTCGAGCAGCTCTTTGGCCGGGCCGCTCATGGTGATCTTGCCGCTTTCCATCACGTAACCGCGCTGCGATACCTGCAGGGCCAGTTTGGCGTTCTGCTCGACCAGCAACATGGTTACTCCTTCTTTTGCCACCATCTGGATGATCTCGAAGATCTTTTCCACGATCAGCGGGGCCAGACCCATGGAAGGCTCGTCCAGCAACAGCAGCTTGGGTTGCGACACGATTGCGCGTGCCATCGCCACCATCTGCTGCTCGCCACCGGACAGGGTGCCAGCCAGCTGGAACTGACGTTCCTTCAGACGCGGAAACAGCTCGTAGCCGCGCTCGATATCGCGCTGGATACCATCCTTGTCATTGCGATGGTAGCCACCCATTTGCAGGTTTTCTTCGACGGTCAGCTTGCCGAAGATGCCGCGACCTTCCGGCACCATCACCAGGCCGTTACGCACAAAATCGTGGGTTGCGATGCCGGCAGTGTCCTTGCCGTCAAACAGGATGTTGCCACCCGAATGACGCACCATGCCGACCAGGGTTTTCAGCGTGGTGGTCTTGCCGGCGCCGTTGGCACCGATCAGGGTAACCAGCTCGCCCTTGTTGATATGGAAATCGATACCCTTGACGGCCTGAATACCGCCATAAGAAACCTGAAGATTCTTGACGTCCAGCATGCTCATTCGTGTGCCACTCCCAGATAGGCCTCGATCACTTTAGGATCCTTGCGTACCACTTCTGGCACCCCTTCGGCGATTTTCTTGCCGTAATCCAGCACGGCAATACGGTCGCACAAATCCATCATCAGCTTTACATCGTGCTCGATCAGCAAAACAGTCACACCGTCGTCGCGGATCTTTTCCATCAGCGCCTTCAGCGAGTCGGTTTCGCTCGGGTTCATACCGGCTGCCGGCTCGTCCAGCGCCAGCAGTTTTGGCTCGGTAGCCAGTGCGCGAGCGATTTCGAGACGACGCTGGTGGCCGTAAGACAGGTTCTTGGCGCGTTCGTGAGCCACATCCTCGATACCTACATAGCGCAGCAATTCCCACGCTTTGGCTTCGATGGCCGCTTCTTCATCACGGGTCGCCTTGTTGCGCAGCACCGCGCCCAAGGCATTGGCCTTGCTGCGGATGTGGCGGCCAACCATGACGTTTTCCAGCGCGGTCATTTCATGGAACAGGCGAATGTTCTGGAAAGTACGCGCAATGCCGGAGCTCACCACGATGTGCGGTGCAGCGCGGAACAGGTCTTTACCGTCAAAGGTGAACTGGCCTTCATCCGGGGTGTACAAACCGGTCAACACGTTGAACATGGTGGTCTTGCCGGCACCGTTCGGGCCGATCAGACCGTAAATCTCACCTTTATTGATATGCAGGCTGACATTGCTCAGCGCATGCAGGCCACCAAACCGTTTGTTGATGCCATCAATTTTCAGCAATACCTCAGCCATGGCTGGCTCCTTTCTTGGCATCAGCAAATTCAGCAGCACGACGCTTGGACGGCCACATACCTTCCGGACGTACCAGCATCATCACGACCATGGCACCACCGAACAGCAACATACGTGCGTTCTCGGGGTCTACCAGCTCTTTGCCGAAGGCTGCGCGCTGCAGCGGGCCAATTACGTCACGCAGGATTTCCGGGGCGATAGTCAGCACCACGGCACCCAGAATCACGCCAGGAATATGGCCCATGCCACCCAGCACTACCATCGCCAGAATCATGATGGATTCGAGCAAGCCGAAGGATTCCGGCGAAATGAAGCCCTGGAAAGAGGCAAACAGGCCACCAGCCACACCACCGGACAAGGCGCCCAGTGCAAAGGCCAGCAGTTTGATGTTGCGGATGTTCAAACCCATGGCCGCCGCAGCAATCTGGTCTTCACGCATGGCAACCCACGCACGACCGATACGCGAGTGCTGCAGACGATGCGCCATGATTACTACACCGATGGTCAGCGCCAGGAACAGGTAGTAGTACAGCTGTACCGGCGAGACGGTGAAGGAACCGACTTCCAGTGCCTTGCCCAGCGAGAAACCGCCAATCTGGATCGGATCGATCAGGTTGATACCCTGCGGGCCATTGGTGATGTTGACCGGTGCGTTCAGGTTGTTCATGAAGATACGGATGATCTCGCCGAAACCCAGAGTCACGATGGCCAGATAGTCACCCTTCAGCTTCAGCACTGGCGTACCCAGCAACAGACCGAAGATCGCGGCAAACAGCGCGCCCAGCGGAATGCTGATGTAGAACGGCAGGTGAATGCCGAAGTGCGGCGAACCCAGCAAGGCAAAGGTATAGGCACCTACTGCATAGAAGGCAATGAAGCCCAGGTCCAGCAGGCCGGCAAAACCGACCACGATGTTCAGACCCAGCGCCAGCATCACATACAGCAGCGCATAGTCGATGGTACGAACCCAGGAGTTGCCGAGAGTACTGCCCACGATGAAGGGCAGCACCGCCAGCAGAATGCCGGAGGCGAGGAAAATCGCCAGTTTCTTGTTGCTATCCATGGTCATGCTCACTTGTCTGTCTCCCGGATTAGGCACGATCGGCCATCTTCTCGCCCAGAAGGCCAGAAGGACGGAAAATCAGCACGACAATCAATACGGCGAAGGCAAAGATGTCCTGGTAGTGCGAACCGAGGAAGCCGCCGGTCAGGTCACCGATATAGCCGGCACCCAGGCTCTCGATAATGCCCAGCAGGATGCCACCCGCCACTGCACCACCCAGATTGCCGATACCACCCAGTACCGCAGCAGTAAACGCCTTCAGACCGATCATGAAGCCCATATAGTAGTGAGCCTGATCATAGTTGGTTGCCACCATCACGCCGGCAATCGCACCCAGGGCCGAGCCCATGACGAAAGTAGCGGAAATGATGGTATTGACGTTCACGCCCATCAGGCTGGCGACAGCCGGATTCTGGCTGGTCGCACGCATGGCGCGGCCCAGCTTGGTCTTCTCGACGACAACCAGCAGGCCAACCATGATCAGCAGACACAAGGCAATAATGCCGGCCTGCAGCTTGGTGATGGTTGCACCCATGATGCTGATGGTGTCGTGATTGAGGATAGGCGGGAACGGGATGTAGTTACGACCCCAGATCAGGATGGCAACCTGCTGCAGCACGATGGACAGACCAATCGCGGTAATCAGCGGTGCCAGACGCGGCGCATTGCGCAGCGGGCGGTATGCGACGCGCTCGATAGTGTAACCGAGCAGCATGCACGCCGGAATAGCGACCATAAGGCCGATAAGCACCAGCAAGGGGCCTGGCAGAGCTACGCCGGCACCAAGCATGGTGGTAACAACGGTGATGGTTACCATGGCACCAAACATCACGACTTCGCCATGAGCAAAGTTGATGAGGCCCATGATCCCGTACACCATGGTGTAGCCGAGTGCGATCAGGGCGTAAATACTGCCCAGCACCAAGCCGTTGAGGATCTGTTGCAGAAAAATGTCCACGGTGGGATCTCCTAAGGATGATTGTCCCGACGATTTTTTCGGGGCTTTCCCTCTTATATCGTCTTTATACGACATAGCCGGCAGTTGGGTTTCTGTCCGACAAGCCGTGCGGATTATGCTGGCGTATCCAATCTACTGTCAATCTTAAAACTTGCTAAAACTTCAGTGTTTTGAAGGTGCATCACCATTTTGCAAGTCATTGATTTTAATGAATTAAATCACCAATACATTCAATGGTATTTTTTGCTGCAGCGCACACAAACACCCCCTGACATGTTCACTTTCAAAAGCCGTAAAGTTTGAAAATATTCGAATATTTACATCAAATGTCATTATCCGATCAAAGTCGAATATATGGTTTTGCATTTTCGCTCATCCTTGGTTTCGTGGTAGTAAATTGGTTTGTATACAATCGACTTTCGCAGCGCACTCACCTGACCATAAAAAAAACCATCCGCCTTCGCGGATGGTTTTTCATATCAGCCCCCTGCTGCTGCCTGTCAGGCAAGCTGGAAGGGGTAGACCGAGCCCAGATTCAGAATGCCGGTCAGCTCATCAAGCGCCGTGCGGCACTCGATCAGCAATGACGGGTCAGCCAGATCGGCCGGTGCAATACGATCGCGATAGTGTTTATCTACCCAAGCATTAAGCGTGCCAAACAAGGACGCACTCATCATCACATTCGGGTTCACCGCCGCGATCTCGCTGGCCGACAGCGCCACGCGCAGGCGCAGACAAGCCGGGCCGCCGCCATTCTGCATGCTCTGCTTGAGATCGAAGACGCGTACCTCGTCGATCGGGCCGCCGCTGGCCACCAGCTTTTGCAGGTATGCCCAGACACGGGGCATATTGCGGCACTCTTCCGGCACCACGATCAGCATCCGACCATTGTCCTTGGACAGCAGCTGGCTGTTGAACAGATAGCTCTTCACTGCCTCTTCTACCGATACCTCGGCATCCGGTACCTCGACCGCGATGAACTGACCACCCTTGGCGACCAACTTGCGATCCAGCTCGGCCAGCACTTCGGCCTGCTGCAGGAAGGACTTCTGATGGTGGAACAGCACATTTCGGTTGCCAACCGAGATCACGTCGTTGTGGAACACGCCAGCGTCGATGGTGTCCGGATCCTGCTGCGCATACACCACGCCAGCTTCGGACAGGCCATGCAGCCGCGCTACCGCCTCGCAAGCTTCCAGCGTCTGGCGTGCCGGGAATTTCTGCGGCTTCGGATAACGTGCATCGAACGCCGCGGCACCAAACACGAAGAACTCCACCCCTGCCCCGTCGTACTCGGCACAGAAACGGGTATGGTTGGCCGCACCTTCGTCACCGAAGTGCATCTGCGCCGGCAGCGCCTCGTGTACGGCAAAGCGCGATTCGTCGGCAAACATCGCCTGCAGGATGCGGCGCGTGGTCGGATGCTCGATCGAACGGTGGAACTTGTTGTTCAGATTGGCCGGCGTGAAATGCACACGACCATCGGCAGTATCTCCAGACGGACTGACCGTCGCCGCGTTAGCCGTCCACATGCAGGAGGCCGAGCTGGCCGCCGCCAGAATCGCCGGTGCCTCTTTGGCCGCACGTGCAATCACCTCGGCGTCAGTACCAGCAAAGCCCAGACGACGCAGACTCGCCACGTCCGGACGCTCGTGCGGCGCCAGCACGCCCTGCTTGAAGCCCATATCGTGCAGGGCTTTCATTTTTTCCAGGCCCTGCTTGGCCGCCAGCTTGGGGTTGGACACCGCATTCTGGTTGCCGGTCGAGGCCACATTGCCGAAAGACAGGCCGCTGTAATTGTGCGTCGGCCCGACCAGGCCGTCGAAATTCACTTCGTAGGCTTTGCTCACAATACGATCCCCGGAGAGAGTTGTGCCGGCAGCACCAGGCTGTCGCTTTCCAGCGAGGCCATCGGCCACGCGCAGTAGTCCGCCGCATAATAGGCGCTAGGCTTGTGGTTGCCGGAGGCACCAATGCCACCGAATGGTGCAGCGCTCGAAGCACCGGTCAGCGGCTTGTTCCAGTTCACCACGCCTGCGCGCGCTTCCAGCAGATAGGCTTCGTACTCGGCACGGTCGTCCGACAGCACGCCGCCGGCCAGACCAAAGCGGGTGTCATTAGCCAGTTCGATCGCCTCATCCAGCGTGTTGTAACGGATGATCTGCAGCAGCGGGCCGAAGAACTCTTCGTCCGGACGCTGAGCCTTGGTGGTGTCGATAATGCCCGGGGTCAGCATGGCTGCGCCTTCGGCTACACGTTTCATTTCCAGCAGGATACGACCACCGCTTGCGGCCAACGTGGACTGCGCCGTCAGCAAGGCATCGGCAGCCGCATTCGAAATCACCGCGCCCATGAAAGGCTGCGGCTCATCGTTGTAACGGCCGACCTTGAGCCTGGCCGCCACCGCTACCAGACGATCAATGAAGGCATCGCCTGCGGCACCATTGGCCACCAGCAGACGGCGGGCGCAGGTACAGCGCTGACCGGCCGATACAAAGGCCGACTGGATCACGTGATGCACGGCCGCATCGACATCAGCCACCTTGCCGACGATCAGCGGGTTGTTGCCGCCCATCTCCAGCGCGAGGATTTTCTCCGGCTGACCAGCGAAGGCCTTGTGCAGCACATTGCCGGTAGTCGAGCTGCCGGTGAAGAACAGGCCGTCGATGCCGGCATGATTCGCGAGTGCCACGCCAGTGTCTCGTGCACCCTGCAGCAGATTCAGCACGCCTGCCGGCAGACCGGCTTCGGCCCACAGCTTGACGGTTTCCTGCGCGGTCCACGGCGTCAGTTCGGATGGCTTGAAGATCACGCAGTTACCGGCGATCAGCGCCGGCACGATATGGCCGTTCGGCAGATGGCCGGGGAAGTTGTACGGGCCGAATACCGCCACCACACCATGCGGCTTGTGACGCAACACCGCCTGCGCATCGCCCATTACGGCACTGCGCTCGCCGGTACGCTCGTGGTAGGACTTGATCGAGATCTCGACCTTGCCGACCATGGTGGTGACCTCAGTCAGCGCTTCCCACATCGGCTTGCCGGTTTCCTGCGCAATCACCTCGGCCAGTGCGGCCTTGTTGCTATTCAGCAATTCGCCAAAGCGGCGAATGATGGCGATACGCTCGTCCAGCGAGGTACGCGCCCAGGCCTTGAAGGCGCCACGGGCAGCCTCCACGGCGCGGCCAACCTGGTCTGCATCAGCCGCCTGACCTTGCCAGATGGTGTCGCCATTGGCCGGATTCTGTTTTTGCAAGGCTTCGCCGGCACCCGCCAGCCACTGGCCCTGAATGAAATGAGTCGTCATTTATACATTCTCCCTTGGTGTCAGAGTCACGACGCGTACCTTGTCGCCGGCCGCAACTCCGAGTGACGCCGCCTGCGCAGCGCTGAGCACAATCTGTTCTGCCTGGACACACAACTCGGCCAACAGCACACGGAAGCCATCAAGGCTGGTATTGCTGACCAGATAACTGTCGCTATTGCCGGCGGGCTGGGCGTCGCCGATCACGACACTCACCAGCTGGCTGTCGCGCACAGCGCGGATGTCCTGGGTGTAAGCCTGCACTGTCGGGCCGGCATCGAAAATGTCGACGTAGCCTTCGTAACGGAAGCCTTCTCCGTGCAGCATCGCCACGGCCGGCCGGGTGTTGTCATGGGTCTTGCCGATGACGGCCTGCGCGTCATGCGGCAGGAAGTCGATATACACCGGAAACTTCGGCATCAGCTCGGCCACGAAAGCCTTCTGCCCCACGCCAGTCAGGTAGTCCGCCTGGGCGAATTCCATCGAGAAGAAATGACGGCCCAGCGCCTCCCAGAACGGCGAATTGCCCGCCTCGTCCGACACGCCGCGCATCTCGGCCACCACCTGTTTGCCAAACAGCTCGGCAAACTGGGCGATGAACAGGAAACGGCTTTTGGACAACAGGCTGCCGTTACGATTGACGCGGTAATCCGGATGCAGGAACAAGGTGCACAGCTCGGAATAGCCGGTATGGTCGTTGGACAGGAACAGGGTTTCGTGACGGGTGTACACACCCAGCTCTTCCGAGGCGTGCACGATGGTGCCGACACGGTAGTTGTACCAGGGCTCTTTCAGGCCGACGGCAGCCTCGAGGGCGCAAATGCCGCCGACACGACCGTTGGCCGCATCTTCAAGCACGAAGACATAGCCGCGATCGGCCTCGCTGGCCTTGCCGGCAAAGCTCGCTTCGGAACGGGCGATTCTTGCGGCCAACCTGTCGGCATTCACCGGCAGTGAAGTCAGGCCCACACCGGCGCTACGCGCCAGCTCCATCAGGCCTTCAAGATCTGTCGCACGGACAGGACGGATGATCATCATGCCTCGGCTCCTTTGTGTTCGTTCGGCAATACCGGAATCAGACAGGCCTGCTGGCCTTGCTGCAATTGCAGCGCGTGGGCGGTTTCGGCGCTCAGCAAGAGTTGCCCATCACGCACCAGTGCCAGCGCCTGCGTCAGGGCAAAGCGGTCGCAACGATGATTGGAGATCAGCTGCTCGCTGGCTTCGGCCGGCAGTTGCGCCACGATCTGCACCGGCAGCAGACGCTGCTCGCGCATGGTAAACAGCTGGTCGACCTCGGCAGTCAGCACCGCGCCACCGTCGAAGATATCTATATAGTTGTCCGCCTCGAAACCTTCGCGGTTCAGAATGCTGAACGGACGCTCGAAATCGGGGTGGATCTGGCCGATGGCGTTTTGCGCGGCATCCGGCATCAGCGGCACATAAATCGGATAAGTCGGCATCAGCTCGGCAATAAAGGTCTTGCTGCGCTGGGCAAAAGCCTGCTCGACTTGCGGGAAATCCATATTAAAGAAGCGGCGGCCGATGGCATCCCAGAACGGGGACTGATCCTGCTTGTCCAGAATGCCCTGCATTTCAACCAGCACGCGGCGGCCAAAACGCTCGCGCGCGGCGGCCATATAGGCCAGACGGGCACGCGACAGCAACTCGCCAGCCTGCAGACTCAGGCGACGGTCACAGAAAAAGCCGCACAGCTGCACCATGCCGGTCAGGTCGTGACACATGGTCAGCACATGAATGCGGTTGTTGACCTTGAGCTGGCGCGAAGCATGCACCATGGTCTCGCTGCGATAGCTGTAGAACGGCTCTTCGAAGCCGGCCGATGCGCTGATCGAGGCGGTACCCACCACTTCGCCGGCATCTTCCAGCACAAACATATAGTACTCGCGGCCGGTGCCGGCCACGGCCTCGTGCTCGAAAGCACCCAGCGAGTTCTGGATCTTCTCGTACAGTTTTTCGCGGTTGTTCGGCAAACTGGTTACGCCGATACCGCTTTCGACCGCCATTTTCTCGATGACCGGCAGATCGGAAATGCGCACGGGTCGCACAATCAACATGACGGATTCTCCTCGTGTTGCGCCAAATTCAGGGCGCAGCAAGGGCCGCCTGCTGTCTTGCGACAGCAGGTTCCCCTTTGTTTATCTATGAAATGACCCTAAGGACGGCTTACTTGCGGTTGGCTGCAACCAGCTCGGCAATGGCCGCATCAAAACGCGCCAGGCCTTCGTCGATGTCCTGGTCAGCGATTTGCAGGGAAGGAGCGAAACGGACAACAGACAGGCCAGCTACCAGCACCATCAGCTGCTTGGCTTCAGCGGCTTTCAGGAATTCGCGGGCGCGACCGGCGAACTCGTCGCTGACCACGGCACCGATCAAAAGGCCCATGCCGCGCACTTCCTTGAACACATTGTATTTGGCGTTGATGGCATTCAGACCGTCAACAAAGCGCTGATGCTTGGCTTTTACGCCGGCCAGCACTTCCGGGCGGCTGACGATTTCCAGCACCTTGCCGGCAACGGCAGACGCCAGCGGGTTGCCACCATAGGTGGTGCCGTGAGTGCCGACAGCCAGGCTCTTGGCAATCTTTTCGGTAGTCAGGATCGCACCAACCGGGAAGCCGCCGCCCAGACCCTTGGCCGAAGACAGGATATCCGGAGTCACGCCGTAAGCCTGGTAGGCGTACAGCTCGCCAGTGCGGCCGATACCGGTCTGCACTTCGTCGAATACCAGCAGCGCATTGTGCTGATTACACAGCTCACGCGCTGCCTGCAGGTATTCAAGCGTCGCCGGCAGGACACCACCCTCACCCTGGATAGGTTCGATCACGACCGCGCAGGTCTTGTCGGAAATCGCGGCCTTCAGCGCCTCGATATCGTTGAACGGCACATGGCTGATACCGGTCGGATTCGGGCCGAAACCTTCGGAGTACTTCGGCTGGCCACCCACATTCACGGTGAACACGGTACGGCCGTGGAAGGAGTTGGTGCAGGAGATGATTTCGTACTTGTCGGCACCAAAGTGGTCAAACGCATAACGACGCGCCAGCTTGAAGGCGGCTTCGTTGGCTTCTGCACCGGAGTTGCACAGGAACACGCGCTCGGCAAAGGTCTTCTCGACCAGATCGCTGGCCAGTTGCAGTGCCGGCTCGTTGGTGAACACGTTGGACACGTGCCAGACCTTGTTCGCCTGCTCGGTCAGCGCGGCAACCAGCTCCGGATGGCAATGACCAAGGGAGTTCACAGCGATACCGCCGGCGAAGTCAATGAACTCGCGACCATCCTGATCCCACACTCGCGAACCGGCAGCCTTGACCGGGATAAAACCGGCAGGTGCGTAGTTGGGGACCATAACCTGGTCAAAAGTCTCACGGCTAACTTGCTTGCTCATTGATAGTTCCTTCGTTCTTATGGGATTTGCGGCGTATCGCCTAGTCTGCAAAAGATTCTAATCCATTCCGTGAATCTGGCCATATCCGCTTTGCGACATGCAGTTACACTTTTATCGCCACTGTCCAACAATATTCACGACCGGCAATTTTCATTAAAATCAGCAACTTAACTGTAACACCCATGAAAAAGCCACCTTGCGGTGGCTTTTTCATGATTCAAGGCCGACGGAACAAACCGTAAATTTCATGCTTGTCGCGCGGTCGCCCGCCCTGCCAGTGCAGGATCCAGCCTTCATGCGCCATCGCCTCGTCCCGACTGCGCACGACCAACACCCAGTCACACGGCACCGGCTGACCCGCCGCATAAGGCTGCAGGCGCATATCCGCGTAATAAAGCCAGCTGATGCGGGTCAGCAAGAGATTGCGCTCTACCGCCACGCACACATCACGCTGCGGCAAGCTGGCTGCCATACGCACCACCACCGGCTGATAGCTCTTGGCAGCATCCAGCGCCGGCAACCACAAGGTCAGCAGCAAGCCCCACAGCAGCGTGAGGCCGGCCGCCCAGTTGGTTACCGCCTGACGCCCGCGCAGATTGCGCCGCGTCACCGCCCACAACCAGAACGCACAAGCCAGCACCGCCAGCACCACCGCCGGCAGCGAAACTTGCGGCTCGTAAAACGGCGTAAAGTAATCACGCCTTGCGGCCAACCCTGCCGGCCAGCCAAAGTTGAGCGCCACCCAACCCAGCCATACCAGCAAGGAAAACAGGCCGAAAGTCATCAAGCCAAACCAGTTGAGGAATGCCGCCGCCGTACGCTTGAGACTATCCAGCTCCAGCGCCGCCAACACCGCCAGCGGTAACAGCAAAGGCATCGCATCCTCGCCGCTGCTGCGATCGGAAAACGTCAGCAGCAGCAAAATGACGGTAAAAAACAGCAAAGGCAGTTGCAGCTGCGGCGTGTCATAGCGGCGATTCTTCCACAGCGCCCATGCAGCCAACGGCCATGCCGGCATCGCATACCACAGCATCAGCTTCGGGTAGTAACCGAACTCATGGAACAGGCCGATGCGGCCAAAACCGTTCAAGGGGCCGAGTGCGTAATCCTGCCACCACAGCTCGAAGACATGCGGCGCGCCACGCGACAGTGCCAACGGCCAGACACCGGCCAGCGGAATGGCCACCAGCAACGCCATGATGAGGGTGATCGTATAGCCCTTGTTGCGCCACGCGGCAAACGCCGGCAAGAACAAGGCCACACTCCACACCAGCATCACCGGCAACAGGCTGCTGGCCAGAAACAACACCACCGTAGCTCCACCCAGCAAGGCACCGGCCAGTGCCGGCGAGCGCAAGGTCAGCACCAGTGCGTAGAACACCCCGGCATAACCGGCAAAGGCCGCCACGATCGGATTCATCTCGTGGCCGGTCACAATCAGGCCAAAGCAGCCGATCAGGATCAACACCACGCTGCGACCATGACGCCGCCCCAAGAGCTCGCGGCCAACCCCGCCGGCAAAGGCAAGGCCCAAGGCCATGAACAGCGGCGTCGCCAGTCGTGCCGCATCATGCACCGGCAGCAACCATGGCGACAGCAGCTGCACAAACAGCATGGACACCCAGTAGTACAGCGGGCCGTTATCGAGGTAAACCTGCTCTTCGATTTGCGGCAACCACCAGTGACCGCCATGCAGCATCTGCTGCACGACTGCCGTCACATACGGCTCGTCAGGCTTCCATGGGGTATGGCCAAGAATGCCTGGCCACAGCCAGACAAAGGTCAGCAACAGCAAGAGCCACGGCTTTTCACGTGCCTCAGGCAGGCGCTGCAATCGGGAATCGCTATAGGTCAGCATGCAGGAAAGGATCAGGAAAACAGAACAACAGAATACGCCGAACAAACAAAAAAGGCAGCTATCGCTGCCTTTTTCATGACTTCAGCCAAGCAATTAGCGCTTGAAGAAGCTACCGAACTTGCGGTTGAACTGGTCAACGCGGCCGGCGGTGTCAACGATCTTCTGCTTGCCGGTGTAGAACGGATGGCACTCGGAGCAAACTTCGATGTGGAAAGCTTCTTTGCCCATGGTGGACTTGGTGGTGAACTTGTTACCGCAAGAGCAGGTAACGGCAACTTCTTTGTAGTTCGGCTGGATATCAGCTTGCATGGTTTTTCCTTTAGCTATCGGGTACAGGGGTTTTGCCTGCACTTCATGAAAACACGGCATTATCCGGTCATCGGCCGGCTTTGGCAAGGGCAAGGCGGCATGCGGCCAACCTTGCCTGCCAATTTGCCTCAGGCACGACGCCAGGTAGTTACGCCAGCACTGTCTTCCAGCACGATGCCGGCGGCAGTCAGTTCGTCACGGATACGATCGGATTCGGCCCAGTTTTTCGCCGCGCGCGCATCCTTGCGCGCCTGGATCAACGCCTCGATCGCCTCGGCGCTCAGACCATCCTCACTGCCCTCGCCTTGCAGGAAGGCTTCCGGATCACGCTCCAGCAGGCCCAATACACCGCCCAGATCTTTCAAGAGACGCGCCAGTTGCAGATCCTTGCTCTTGTTGACTTCGCCGGCCAGCTCGAACAGCACCGAAACCGCTTCTGATGTACCAAAGTCGTCATCCATCGCCGTCTTGAAACGCGCTGCGTAGCTGTTATTCCAGTCGATGCCGCTGGATACCGGCAGATCCAGACCTCGCAGCGCGGTGTACAAGCGGGTCAGGCCCTGCTTGGCGTCATTAAGGATGCCGTCGGTAAAGTTCACCGGGCTGCGGTAGTGGCTGCGCACGATGAAGAAACGGATTACTTCGCCATCAAAATGGCCGAGCACATCACGGATGGTGAAGAAGTTGCCCAGGCTCTTGGACATCTTGGTGCCATCCACATTGATGAAGCCGTTGTGCATCCAGTAGTTGACGTACTGGTGGCCATGCGCGCCTTCGCTCTGGGCGATTTCGTTTTCGTGATGCGGAAACTGCAGATCCTCGCCACCGCCGTGAATGTCGAAATGTTCGCCCAGGTGATGGCAGCTCATCGCCGAGCATTCGATATGCCAGCCCGGACGACCGACACCCCACGGGCTTTGCCACTGCGGCTCACCCGGCTTGGCGGCTTTCCACAGAACAAAGTCGTGCGGATCGCGCTTGTTCGGGTCGACATCGATACGCTCGCCGGCACGCAGGCTTTCCAGCGTCTTGCCGGACAACTTGCCGTAGCCATCAAACTCGCGCACGGCGTAGTAAACATCACCATTCGGTGCCGGATAGGCTTTGCCACGGGTGATCAGCTTGTTGATGATGGATTGCATGCCGTCGATGTGCTGGGTGGCACGCGGCTCGAAGGTTGGCCGCAACAGGCCCAGCGCCTCGGTGTCGGCATGCATGTCGGCGATGGTTTCCTCTACCAGCGCCTCCGGTGTGATGCCGCGCTCGGCCGAGCGCTTGATGATCTTATCGTCGATGTCGGTGATATTGCGCACATAGGTCACGTCATAGTCGCTGGCCGCGAACCAGCGATAGATCACGTCAAACGCCGTCAGCATGCGCGCGTGACCGATGTGACACAGGTCGTACACGGTCATGCCACACACATACATCTTTACCTTGCCTGGCTCGATGGGGTTGAACGCTTCTTTCTGGCGGGTAAGGGTGTTGTATAGATTCAGCATGTCGGCACAGCCTGTGGGAATTAGACAATCGGCTATTGTAGCAAAAGTCGCTGTCAACACGAGGGGCAAGCTGCACTTTCCGGCAAGCGCCGGCGCTGGGTAATATGATGGAACAAGCCCCCAAGGGGGCGGACAGACAAAAGCAAGAGCAAACCGACCGCAATCCTTATCCATTCAGGGGGAAATCATGGATTGGACCCACCAACTCTCCGCCAGCGCCATCTGGCTGGCCGAAGCCTTTCTGATCACACTGGCGGTCTCGGCCATCGGCTGCTGGCTGCTGATCCGGCGCACCGTCTGGGGCGGGCAATTCTGGCGGCTGGCCAAGCCCTTCCTGCACCCGAAAAACGGTTGGCGACCACTGCTGACCGTGCTGCTGATCCTGTTGCTGACCCTGGCCGGAGTAAGACTCAGCGTGCTGTTTTCCAATTGGTATAACGGCATGTACAGCTCGCTGCAGAATCTCGATGAGAAGGCATTCTGGACGTCAATGCTGCTATTTGCCGTGCTGGCCAGCGTACACGTTGGCCGCGCGCTGTTCGACTTCTATATCAAACAGGCTTTCGTGCTGCGCTGGCGGGAATCACTGAACGAAACCCTGCTGCAAAAATGGCTGGATCGCCAGGCGCACTATCGCAGCAATTTCCTCGAGAAAAACTCCGACAACCCCGACCAGCGTATCCAGCAGGACATCGGCAGCTTTGTCGGCAGCAGCCTGTCGCTGTCGATGGGGGTGATAGATGCACTGGTCTCAACCTTTGAATTCACCCTGATCCTGTGGGGGCTGTCCGGCGTACTACACCTGTTCGGCTACGACATCCCGCGCGGCATGGTGTTTGCCGTCTACGTTTATGTCATCGCCTCTACCTTTGCCGCAGTGTGGATCGGCCGCCCGCTGATCCGCCTGAACTTCCTCAACGAAAAGCTCGGCGCGGATTACCGTTATGCCCTGGTACGCATCCGCGAGTACGGCGAGAGCATTGCCTTTTATCGTGGCGAGCAGGTCGAAGGCAATACCCTGCGCCAGCGCTTTGCCGCCGTCATCAGCAACGCCTGGGATATCGTGTTCCGAAGCCTGAAGTTCCAGGGTTTCAACTTCATCGTCAGCCAGACGGCGGCGGTCTTCCCATTCATGATCCAGGCCAAGCGCTTCTTCGACAAACAGATCAGCCTGGGTGATATGGTGCAGACCGCGCAAGCCTTTGGCCAGCTGCAGGACAATCTGTCTTTCTTCCGCAATGCCTACGACAGCTTTGCCGAATACAAGGCGGTGCTTGATCGTCTGACCGGCTTTCTTGATGCTGCCGAAGCCGCGGTCGAGCTGCCGCAAGCCCGCCAGCAGATCAGCAGCGAGGGCCTGCGCCTTAGCGGACTGACGGTACGCAAGCCCGACCAGAGCCTGCTGCTGGACAAGCTGTCGCTGCAATTGACTGCCGGCGATGCCCTGCTGATTCGCGGGCCATCGGGCAGCGGCAAGACCACGCTGCTGCGTGCGATTGCCGGGCTGTGGCCGTATTGCGAAGGCGAAGTCGCGCACCCGGCACCAGAGCAGATGCTGTTCCTGTCGCAAAAGCCGTATCTGCCGCTGGGCACACTCGCCGCTGCCCTGTGCTACCCGCACCCGCGACGTGACGATGCTACCTTGCACATCGCACTGAAAACCGTGCAGCTCGGCCATCTGCTGAGCCAGCTCGACACCGTTGCCGACTGGAGCCGCATTCTGTCGCTGGGCGAACAGCAACGCCTCGCCTTCGGCCGCCTGCTGTTGGCCGCACCGCAAGTGGCCTTCCTTGACGAAGCCAGCTCGGCGATGGACGAAGGCCTCGAAGAAGCACTGTACCGGCTGGTGCGCGAACAGCTGCCGCAAACCACGCTGGTCAGCGTCGGCCATCGCAGCAGCCTGCTGGTACATCACAACCGTCAGCTGCAGCTGAACGGTGATGGTCGCTGGCAAAACGCAGGCTGAGTACCACCGCCGGGGTAAATGAAGATGCCGCCACCCGAACCGGGCTGGCGGCATTGTTTCACGTCAGGTCTTGCGGCCAAGTCTGGCCGGCATCATCAGGCCTTGTGCAAGTGCGAACGCTGGCGCGAATAGCCGAAGTACACCAGCAAGCCGATAAACAGCCAGACGACAAAGCAGATCCAGGTCAGCACCGACAGCTGTGCCATCAGGAAGACGCAGAACACCATCGCCAGTACCGGCACATAAGGCACACCTGGGCAGTGGAATTTACGCGGTAGATCAGGCTCGCGCTTGCGAAGCACGATGATCGCGGCAGCAATCAGGGTAAAGGCCGCCAGGGTACCGATATTCACCAGCTCGGCCAGCGTGCCCAGCGGCACAAAGCCGGCAATCAGCGCAATGATGGTGCCGATCAGCCAGGTTGCCTTGTAAGGTGTGCCATATTTCGGATGCACCTCCGAGAATACCTTGGGCAGCAAGCCATCACGCGACATGGCGAACAGGATGCGGGTCTGGCCATAAGTCATTACCAGTATCACCGTCAACATACCAAGAATCGCGCCCAGATCGACAAAGCCGGCAAACCAGTCAAGCTTGGCCACTTGCAAGGCCAGCGACACCGGATGATCAACACCCTTGAACTGCATGAAAGGCACAATGCCCGTCATGATTGCCGAAACAATCACGTACAGCAGCGAGCAGATGGCCAGCGACCACAACACGCCGCGCGGAATGTCTTTTTCCGGATTCTTGACTTCCTCCGCCGCGCAGGTCACCGCATCAAAACCGAGAAAGCTGAAAAACACGATCGCTGCGCCCTGGAATACACCGCTCATGCCATAGGGCAAAGCCGGATTCCAGTTGGCAGGCTTCACATGCCACACCGCAATGCCGATGAACAGCAACACTACTGCCACCTTGATCAGCACGACGATATTGTTCACCTTCTTCGACTCTTTGATGCCGAAAGCGAGCAAGGCCGTGACCAGCATCGCAATCATGAAGGCCGGCAGGTTAAACAAGGTTTCCACGCCAGGACGCGCACCCGCCGCCGCCGTCAGATAGTCCGGCAAGTGCAGGCCAAAACCCGACAGCAAACTCTGGAAATAACCGGACCAACCCACCGATACCGCAGAGGAGGCGAGCAGATATTCCAGCATCAGATCCCAGCCGATGATCCAGGCAATGATTTCACCCAATGTCGCGTAGGCATAGGTATAAGTGGAGCCGGAAACCGGCAACATCGAGGCAAACTCGGCATAGCACAGTGCAGCAAATCCGCAGGCAATCGCGCCGATGAGGAAAGACAGCACAAGGCCGGGGCCTGCCACTGTCGCACCGGTCCCGGTCAGTACAAAAATGCCGGTACCGATGATGGCACCGATACCCAGCATGGTGAGGTCAAAAGCCGAAAGCTCCTTGCGAAGCACGCCCGCGCCCTGCGATGCAGCCATCATCTGGCGCACATCTTTCTTGCGTAACAAACTCATTTTGTGTCCCGTTGCACCGGCCAAGTCACCTTGCCAAAGCTCGGCTGCCAGTCTTTGTTGTGCTTTGAATAGCGTCGCATTGCCAGTGGCAGATACGAGCAGGGGCGGGACTATGCCGCATCGCAACACACCCTTCAAGACAGCAAACGTATTCTGTATTTTGTATATATTTCAAAATATATTGATTTACTGAACAGCCATGCCGCTACGCCACAACAAGCTACTCTGCCCTGCCTTCGACTCACAAAAATCCGGCAGATCAATGCAAAAATTCGTCGACTGAAACTAATTCACCCCTTTCCAGTCTTGAGCGCACTCGGTGACAAGTATTTGCCAGATTCGATAGAAAAATCACCCGATGCTTGCCAGGCAGGCGCGCGCTGCACTGTGCCAGCAGCATGGCAAACACTCCACCTCACCCGAGGGTAAACCCGACATTACCCGCCGTAGTAGTGCTGCTACGCTTGTCGCACAACATGACAAGAGAGAAACCATGAGCAGCCAACTCGACACCCTGTTTGCCAAACTGCAAACCCTGCTGCAAGACCGCGCCAGCCGCGCCGAAGCCATCCGCACCCTGCACGGCCGTGACGAATCGTGTCACGGCGATGCCCTGCCCGATATCGTGGTGTGGCCGCACAACACGGAAGAAGTCAGCCGCATTGTCAGCCTGTGTCACCAGCATCGTGTACCGATGATCCCCTACGGCGTCGGCAGCTCGGTAGAAGGCCACATCCTCGCGATCCACGGCGGCGTCTGTATCGACCTGTCGCAGATGAACCGCATCTGCCACATCGACGAGGCCGATCTCACCGCCACTGTCGAAGCCGGCGTCACCCGCCTGCAGCTGAACCGCGAACTGCGCTACAGCGGCCTGTTCTTCCCTATCGACCCCGGCGCCGACGCAACACTGGGCGGCATGACCTCGACCCGTGCCAGCGGCACCAATGCCGTGCGCTACGGCACGATGCGCGAAAACGTGCTGGCACTGACGGCGGTGCTGGCTGATGGCCGCGTCGTGCACACCGGCAGTCGCGCTCGCAAATCCTCGGCCGGCTACGACCTCACCCGCCTGCTGGTGGGGGCGGAAGGCACGCTGGCCATCATTACCGAAGTCACCGTGCGGCTGTACGGCATGCCCGAGGCCATGTCGGCCGCCGTGGTGAATTTCGACAGCGTCGCCGGTGCAGTAGACACGGTGATCCAGAGCATCCAGTGCGGCATTCCGCTGGCGCGCGCCGAAATGCTCGACGCGCTGACCATGCAGGCGGTCAACCGCCACAGCCGCACCACCTTCCCCGAGCGGCCAACCCTGTTTCTCGAGTTTCACGGCACCGCGGCAGCAGTTGAAGAACAGGCAACGCTGGTCAAGGACATTGCCAGCAGCAATGGTGGCGGCGATTTTGCCTGGGCCACCCGCGACGAAGAGCGCAACAAGCTGTGGCAGGCGCGGCACGCCGCCTACTTTGCCGGCCTGCAACTGCTGCCGGGCAGCCGCTGCGTGGCCACCGATGTCTGCGTGCCGATTTCACGGCTGACCGAATGCATCGAGGCCACTTATGCCGATCTGGCCGAACAAGGTGTCGATGCGCCGCTATTCGGTCATGTCGGCGACGGCAATTTCCACCTGATGCTGCTGGTAGTACCGGGCGACGAAGCCGGCATGGCCCGGGCCAAGGCCATCAATCACCGGCTGGTGACCCGCGCCCAGGCCATGGATGGCACCTGCACCGGCGAGCACGGCATCGGCATCGGCAAACAGGCCTATCTGGCTGCCGAGGCGGGCGAGGCCGGCCTTGACATGATGCGCGCCATCAAACTGGCGCTGGACCCGCTGAATCTGCTGAATCCCGGCAAGATCCTGCCGCCAGCCGCCTGAAACAGCTTGCGGCCAACCTTGCCGCTAGCGTCGCAGCCATGAAAAAACCGCGCCGATTGGCGCGGTTTTTTTCTTAAGCAAGGTTGGCCGCAAAGACTTAGCGGCTGGCCACGATGCGGATTTCCACTTTCCAGTCCGGATTAGCCAGCGCGGCCTGCACGGTGCAGCGCACCGGCGGCTGACCTTCCGGCACCCAGGCATCCCATGCTTCGTTCATCTGGTCGAAGTCGGCCAGATCGGCCAGGAAAATGGTGGCCTCGACAATACGCGTCTTGTCGCTGTCCAGCTCGGCCAGCACGCTGTCGATCAGGCCCAGCGTTTCGGCGGTTTGCTCGCGTGCATCGCCCTTGCCGCTATCCGGCACCTGCACGGTGTAGATCAGGCCATTGACGACTACAGCTTCGGACAGGCGCTTGCCTGGTTTGTGACGATACAGACTCATGATTCCCCCACTCTATCCGGCAAATGAAAAGGCGCTGGCCACAAGACCAGCGCCCGGCAAAACAGCTGGCGATCAGGCCATCGCGGCGCGGCGCAGACTCAGCGAGAAGCGCTGCAGCGATTCGATACCGCTGGCCTCGGCGCGTGCGCACCAGTCCTGCAGCTCTTTCAGCAGTTCTTCACGGCTCAGCGAGGAACGTTCCCACAGGCGGGTGAGTTCCTGACGCATGGCGTAGATGGTCTGCAGCACCTGGCTCTTTTCAAGCACGGCGGCCAACTGCTGACGATCAGACTCGGTCGTGTCCTTGGCATCCTGCTTCAGCCACACCTTCATCTTGCGCATCATTTGCGGCTGGCGCAGCTCAGGCAGTTGCAGCTTTTCCAGCTCGCCGCGATAAACGTCGCGCAGTTCACGCGCATAACGGGCAGCAATCGCATAACGGTTGCTGACAATCGCCTGCAGGTGCTCGAGGCTCAGGTTGGCCGCAGCGTCGGCTTCGGCCAGACGCGGTGCAACCTTGCGCACCTTGGCCAGACCGCAGATTTCCAGCATGCGGATATACATCCAGCCGATGTCGAATTCGTACCACTTGTACGACAGCTTGGCCGATGTACCAAAGGTATGGTGGTTGTTGTGCAGCTCTTCACCACCAATCAGGATGCCCCAAGGCACGATATTGGTGGAGGCATCTTCGTTCTCGAAGTTGCGATAGCCCCAGAAGTGGCCGATGCCGTTGATCACGCCGGCCGCAAAGAACGGAATCCACGCCATCTGCACCGCCCAGATCGCGAGGCCCGCCGCGCCGAACAACACCAGGTTGATCACCAGCATCAGGATAATGCCCTTGCCGGTGTGACGGGTGTAGACGTTTTGCTCCAGCCAGTCATCCGGTGTGCCGTGACCGAACTTCTCCATGATGGAGCGATCCTTGCAGGCGGTGCGATACAGCTCGGCACCCTGCCACAGCACTTTCTTGATGCCCAGCACCTGCGGGCTATGCGGATCTTCGGCAGTCTCGCAGCGAGCATGGTGCTTGCGATGGATGGCTGCCCACTCCTTGGTGACCTGACCTGTAGTCAGCCACAGCCAGAAACGGAAAAAATGACTCGGGATGGCATGCAGATCCAGCGCACGATGTGCCTGGTGACGATGCAGGAAAATGGTAACCGACGCGATGGTGATATGAGTCAGCACCAGTGCCACGACAATATAGCCCCACCAGGGCAGATCAATCAGACCGTTAAGCCATTGCATACCGGCTTTAACCTCGAACTGTAATGAGAGTAAGCGCTCCATTTTACACAAATCCCTGCCGCTGCAAGACAAACTATTTCGCCGCGCCCTGCCCGCCAATCGTCAGCCGGCACTTGCATGGGTTAAGATACGCCATCCATCAGACACACAGGCATGACCGTGAACGTCAACACCCACGCACTGAAACTTACTGCGATTACTGCGGCCAGCATCCTGGCCATTTACGGCGGCTTTTCTTACTGGGCGGGCATCAAGGCCGAAGAGACCCTGGCAGAACAGCACGCCATGATTGCCGGCATGACGGTTTTCAAGGTGAAGTCCCACCAGTACGAGCGCGGCTGGTTCTCGTCCAGCGAGCGCACCGAGCTGGTCTTCAATCAGGAGCTGCTGGGGCCGTACATCGGTCTGCTGCCGGAAAACATGCGCCCGCTGTTCCAGGGCACTATCCGCTATGAACACCAGGTACAGCACGGCCCGATGCCGGGCTTGCTGTCCGGCCACTTCCAGCCAGGCCGGGCCCGCGTCGAAACCCGCTTTGACATGTCGGAAGACACGCGCAAGATGCTGTCGCGCTTCTTTGGCGATGCCGAACCGATCACCATCACCAATCATCTTGGCCTGACCGGTGGCGGCCAACTTGAGGTGTCGGTACCGAAGTTTGACTACGAAGAAGCGCTGGCCGGCGTGAAGATGGGCTGGAAAGGCTTTGACCTGAAACTGGCCTACGCCGCCGGCTACAAGGAATACCAGTCCGAGGCCGTCAGCCCGGGCTTCCTGCTGCAGGCCGGCCCGAAAGGCAGCTTCGGCTTTGACCAGATCCGCTACCTGTCCGATGTGCGCCCCGGCAATACCGGTGTGAAACTGGGCACGGGCGAATTGACCGTCGGCAGCGTCAAGCTCAACTGGAACGAAAGCATCCCCTACAGCATCAAGCTGAACGAGCTGATCCACTTGGTCAGCCGCGTACGCGTGGGTGAATTCATCAACCCGAGCGGCGAGTTCCGCCCGTCCAAGGTCGAGCTGAAAAACCTCAAATACCAGATCGTCACCAGCGAGCAGGAAGAGTTCGTCAACACCCGCGGCAAGCTGGACTTTGACACCTTCAGCTACAACGACAGCGTGTACGGCCCGCTGAAACTGGATATTGCGGCCAACCATCTGCATGGCCCGACACTGGTGAAGCTGGATCAGGCGCTGACCCGCCTGCCTTTCGAGGTGAAAGATCCGGCCCAGCTGCGCAAGCGCTATGTCGAAACCATCACCAAGGAAGGCCTGCCGCTGTTGATGCAGGACCCGAAAATCCAGATCAACACCTTCTCACTGAAGATGCCGACCGGCATGGCCAAGCTGGATGGCCAGCTGGCACTGCAAGGCCTGCAGGAAAGCGATATGAAAGCGCCGGTCGAGTTCATCAAGCGCTTTATCGCCAACCTCAATATCGAGCTGCCGCGCCAGACACTGGAAAACCTGGTAGTGAGCCAGGCTCGCAATCTGTTTACCGTGGATGCCAGCGCCGAAGAGCAACCCAATCTCGAAGAGATCGACAATCTGGCCAAAGGTCTGCTGGATGCCCAGCTGTCCGAGTGGGAAAACCAGAAGATGCTGGTGCATGACCACGGCCAGCTGAGGACCTCGATCGACTTCAAGCAAGGCCAGCTGCGTGTCAACAAGGTACACGTCCCGCTACCGTGGGAAGAGACTGAAGCAGCCCCGCCTGCCGACGCCTCCGCCGCGCAGTAAATGAATAGCCCCGGGCCCGCTACCCGGGGCATTCTTTTGCTTGCCACCGTGCCATTTCTTTTGCATATACTGTGTTTAACCGGATATCTCCCGATCATCTGACAGCAATGCCTCCTCGCCGCAGGGACCCCGTATGCAGAATGCCAATTTACTGATTGTCGATGACAGCAAGACCCAGCGCATGGTTTACCAGACCATGTTCGGCAACCATTACCAGCTAAGGCTGGCCGAAAACGGCCTTCAGGCCTTGCAGTTTTGCCATGAAAGCCAGCCAGACCTGATCGTGATGGACATCGAAATGCCCGAGATGGACGGCCTCGAGTGTTGCCAGCAACTGCGCCAGCAGGGCTACAGCGGCCCGCTGGTTTTCGTCTCGGCCAAGACCGACCTGTCGCAACGCCTGCGCGCCTACGATGTCGGCGGCAACGACTTCATCGCCAAGCCGGCCAACGAGAACGAGCTGCGCTGCAAGATCGACATTCTGCTCAGACAGCATGATGAGCGCCAGCGCCTGCAGTCCGATGGCCAGATGGCGTTTGCCACCGCGATGACAGCGATGACCACCATGTCGGAAATGGGCGAGCTGATTGACTTTCTGCGCAACAGCAGCCTGTGGAAGAGCTATCAGGATATCGCCAGTGCCGCCGGCCAGGCGCTGAACCGTTACAGCCTGGAAGGCTGCATGCAGGCTTATGGTGAGCAAGGCCAGTTCCTGCACTCGACGCAGGGGCCGGTCAGCCCGCTGGAATCCAGCATCATCGAAACTGCACTGGCCCTGCCGCATATTTCCTCGGAAGGCAGCAATACCGCTTTCAACTACCCGAACTTCTGTCTGGTAGTACGCAATATGCCGATCCATGACGACGACCGCTGTGGCCGCCTGCGCGACCATCTGGCCATCGTCGCCGAAGTTGCGGCCAACTGTGTGCGCCAGCAAGACGGGCACTGGTTGGAGCTGGAAAAACTCAGGCAGCGTCGTCCGGCTTGAGCCCCCATACCGCAAACACCCGGTGAGGTATCGCCAACACCTTGCCGGGAAAGTCACTTTGCAGCATCCCGGCCAATTCGGCATCAAACCTCGCCACCGCCTCTGCATCCAGCGAAGCCGCCACCCCGGCACTGGCCCGTATCCTGCCGCGCCATGCCTCGGCGGTGTAGGGCTCGGCCGTATCAAAGCTGAAACTCTGAATCCCGCCAAAACCCGCCTGCGCCAGATCGCCAAACCACTGCGGATAAATCCCGCAGCCGCCATGCATCTGCCAGGCCGGATTGTGCCGGCGAATCAGCGACTCGGTGGCGGCCACCACATTACCCGCCAAGGGCAGCCAGTCGTAATGACAGATCAGCAGCGCTCCACCGGGCCGCAATACCCGCCACGCCTCAGCGGCGACACGGCTGCGCTCGAACCAGTGCCAGCACTGGCCCGCTGTCAGCAAATCCAGCTCGCCATCAGCTAGCGGCAAAGCCTCGGCCGCGGCTTCGGCATAGTTAATCGCCACACCCGCCAGCGCATCCAGCCGCCGTGCCTCGGCAAGCAAGGGCGCCGCGATATCACTGGCGCCAACCTGGCAACCACCGCCGGCAAGCAAGCGCGCCAGATTGCCGGTACCGGTGCCCATATCGTGTACACGCTGCCCCGGCAGTGCCAGATGCCGCTCGCGCAAGGCGGCAAGCAAGGCCGCTGGAAAACCGGCACGATGACGCGAATAATCACTGGCCGTGCGGCCGAAATCGATGTTTGTCTTCATGTTAAGCTCCCGTGCAATGACAGTCGCAATATCGCGCCACGCCTTATCCGCATCAATCTTGATTGATTCGATCAAGTATCAGATTGTGCGACAGCACCACCTGGAGGAATGAAAATGGACACTCGCGGCCTGCTGGATGCCCGCGAGGCGGCTGCCTTGCTGGGCATCAGTCGCCAGACGCTGTACAGCTATGTCAGTCGCGGGCTGATCAAGGTTTATCCGGGCAAGAGCTATCGCGAAAACTACTACCGGCGCGCCGATATCGAACGCCTGCTGACCAGCAAGCAGGTTGGCCGCAAGGCCGGCCAGATTGCCAGCCATACCCTGGACTGGGGCAAGCCGGTGCTGTCGTCCGGCATCAGCCTGATCAGCGAGCAGATGCTGTATTACCGCGGCATGGCCGTCAGCGAGCTGATCAAACAGCCTTTCGAACACTGCATTACCCAGCTGTGGCAATGCGAGCCTGCCCTCTTTCAGCAGCCTGCCCCGCTGCTGGATGCCGCCTGGCAACAGTTGGCCGCAAGACACGATGGCAGCTTGTGGCACAGCATGGCGCTGCTGGCACTGGCCCGTCAGCAACTGGCCGATTTGCCGCAACAAGACAGCACCAGACAGGCCCTGACCCTGCTGCGGCTGATGTGTGCCTGCCTGCTGGGCACGAAACCGGGTAGCGCCAGCCTCGGCTGCCAGCTCGCGCAGCACTGGCAGCTGTCAGACGCGCAACAAGGCCTGCTGGATAAGGCATTGATACTCTGCGCCGACCACGAGCTGAACGCCTCCAGCTTTGTCGCGCGCTGTACCGGCTCGACCGGCAGCGAGATGGCTGCCGCCCTGCTGGCCGCACTGGCGACCCTGGGTGGCGACAAACACGGCGGCGCAACCTGGCAGGTGGAAAAACTGCTGGATGAGCATCTGCCCGGCAACACCCTGCCCGATGCTGCTGCCGGCTCGCCCCCGGCCGGCTTTGGCCACCCGCTGTATCCCGAAGGCGATCCGCGGGCTTGTCTGCTAATGTCAAATATGCCCGACAGCCCGGCCACACGCTTTACGCAAGACATGCACGAGCGCTACCAGCTGATGACCAGCATAGATTTCGCACTGGTGGCCCTGCGCCGCAGCCTCGGCCTGCCACGCGGGGCGGCGTTTACCCTGTTTGCCTTGGGCCGGACGGCAGGCTGGCTCGCCCACATCATGGAGCAGGCCGACCGCGGCAGCCTGATCAGGCCGCGTGCACATTACGATGGCCCGCCAGCGGCAAAACACGGCGCTGCGGCCAACCTTGGAGAGAATTCAGCATGACCGATATCGTCAATGTCGCCTTGGTCGGCTATGGCTACGCCGGCAAGACCATACACGCACCACTGATCCAGCATTGCCCGCGGCTGCGTCTGCACAGCATTGTCAGCAGCCGTGGCGAGGCGCTGGCCGGCCTGCCCGGCAAGCCGCGCATCTGCAGTGATTTCGGCCAGGTGCTGGCTGATGACGAGATTGATCTGGTGGTGATTGCCAGCCCCAACGACAGCCACTTTCCGCTGGCCGAAGCGGCCTTGTATGCCGGCAAGCATGTGGTCGTCGACAAGCCCTTCACCCTGCGACTGCGTGAGGCCCAACAGCTGCAGGTGCTGGCCGGGCAAAGACACAAGCTGCTGTCGGTGTTTCACAACCGGCGCTGGGATGCCGACTTCCTCACCGTGCGCAAACTGTTGCAGGCCGGCACGCTGGGCGAGATTGCGCTGTTCGAGTCACGCTTCGAACGCTTCCGCCCGCAGGTGCTCAGTCGCTGGCGCGAGGATGCCGCACCCGGCGGTGGCCTGTGGTATGACCTTGCCCCGCATTTGCTCGATCAGGCCTATCAGCTGTTCGGCATGCCGCATGCGATTCATGTCGACATGGCGGCGCAGCGCCAGGGGGCTGCGGCGATAGATTACTTCCATGCCCAGCTGCGTTACGGCCGCATGCGCGTGCGGCTGGCCGGCTCCTGCCTGATCAGCGGCGGCTCGCCGCGTTTTGCCATTCACGGTCATAGCGGCAGCTATATCAAATACGGCATGGACAGTCAGGAGACTTCGCTGCGCGCCGGCGAAATGCCGGGCAGCCACGAATGGGGGCTGGACCCGATTCCGGGCCTGCACTACTGGCAGCAGGACGGCGAAGAACGCGGTCAGGCCATTCCCAACGAGCGCGGCGACTACGGTGCTTTCTATCAGGCGATTGGCGAAGCGCTGCTGCAGGGGCTATCCAATCCGGTGCCGCCGCACGAGGCCGTCGCCGTACAGCAGCTGCTGGAGCTGGGGCTGGACAGCGCCCACAACGGCTGCGAGCTGCTGATACGCTGAATTAGCCTTCCCACTCCACATTGCTGACAAACAGATAGCCCGCGCCGTACACGGTCTTGATCAGGCGCGGGTTATACGAGTCGTCTTCCAGCTTGCGTCGCAGACGCGACACCCGCACATCGATGCTGCGGTCAAACGGCGAGATATCGTTCTGCCCCAGCAGCTGCTCGCGCGGCAGCACGCGATTCGGCCGTTCGAGAAAACGCTGCAGCATCTGACCTTCGCCGGCACTCAAGGGCTTTTCGCTGCCGTCGGGCGCATACAGTGACAGGCGCGCCACATCGAAACGCCAGCCGGAAAAATGGGCAATGCGTGTGCTCTGCTCTGCCGGCGTTTCTCCGGTGGTTTCGCAACGACGCAGGATGCTGCGCACCCGCGCCACCAGCTCGCGTGGCTCGAACGGTTTCATGATGTAGTCGTCGGCACCGGTCTCCAGCCCCATGATGCGATCGCCGACATGGCCACGCCCGGTCAGGATGATCACCCCGCAGCGATAGCGCTCGCGGATCTGCCGCACGATATCCATGCCGTCCATGTCCGGCAGCCCCAGATCAACGATGCACAAATCCGGCACCTGCTGGCGCAGCCTTTGCAGCAGGCTGCTGCCGGAACGAAACGCCTCGCAGCGAAACTGGTAATCGGCCAGCACGGTCGTAATCAGCCGCGATACGGCCAGATCGTCCTCGACCACAAAGATCTGCCGATCGCCAGCAGCGGTATTCAGCTCATTGGCGGACATAACAACACCTCATCAAGCACTGCGGCCAACTCGGCCTGGGTAAACGGTTTTTCCAGTCGCGGGATATTGCCCGCCTGCGCGCGCGCGCCATCGCTGGCGGCATAGCCACTCATCAGCGCAATGCGCAGACGCGGCCAACGTTGACGTGCCTGCAGCGCCAGCTGCTGGCCATCCAGACTGCCCGGCATCACGATATCGCTGAGCAAGAGACCGATATCGGGGATCTGCGCCAGCATGGCCAGCGCCTCGTCGGCATTTTCCGCCTCCAGCACCGGAAAGCCCAGCTCGGTCAGCTGGCGCTGCACCACGCGCCGCACCTCCGGATTATCCTCGACCAGCAACATCAGTGGCCGCTCGCGCCCGCCGGCCTTGCCGCTGAAATTCAGCTGGCCGCTAGGCTGGGCCTGGGCGCTGCCCAGCGGCAGCCACAGGCTGAAGCAACTGCCCTTGCCCTGCTGGCTGGCCACCGTCACCGTACCGCCGGATTGGCGCGCGAAGCCATAGACCATCGCCAGGCCGAGGCCGCTGCCGCGACCAAACGGCTTGGTGGTAAAGAAGGGCTCGAACACCCGCAGCTGCACCTCTAGCGGCATGCCGGCACCGCTATCGGTGACATCCACCCGCACATAATCGCCTGCGGCCAACTGCCGCTCGGCTGCCTGCTCGGCATTGCACGACACGACTGTGGTGTCGATGCGCAGGCTGCCGCCATCGGGCATCGCATCACGCGCATTCAAGGCAAGATTCAGAATCGCGCTTTCCAGCTGGTGGGCATCGGCCATTGCGTAGCAATCTTCCGCCGGCAAACAGCATTGCAGCTTGATGGTTTCCGGCAAGGAGCGCTGCAACAGCTGCATCATGTCGCCCAGCAGGCCGGCCAGCGGCACCGCCTTGGGGGCCAGCGGCTGCTGGCGGGCAAAGGTCAGCAGCCGCTTGACCAGCTCCACCCCGCGCCGCGCCGCCTGCTGCGCCGGCTCGAGATAAGCCAGCATATGCGGATATTGCTCGGCATGATGGCGGTGCCATTCATCAAGATTGCCCAGCACCACGGTCAGCATATTGTTGAAGTCATGCGCCATGCCGCCGGACAGCTGGCCGATGGCCTCCATCTTCTGCGCCTGCACCAGCGCGGCCTGGGTCTGCTTCTGTTCGGTAATGTCAAAGGACAGCACAAAGCAACCCAACACCTCGCCATCGGCGGCAATTTCCGGCACCAGCGTGCTGCGCGCATAGATATTGCTGCCGTCGTCCTTCTCCATCGAGTATTCGTAGGTCACTTGCTGGCCGGTCAGCGCCGTCTCGACCTGCTGCACCACCGCGGCGTAAAACTTGCTGCCCAGCGCCTGCTCGATATGGCGGCCAACGATGTGTTCGCCACGACGGCCAAACCAGTCGCTATAGCCCTTGTTGGCATAACGGTAGACATGATGCTTGTCGAAGTAGGCAATCAGCGCCGGAATGGTGTCGGTGATCAGCCTCATGCGCTCCTCGCTGCGACTCAGGGCGGCGGTCATCTCGACGTTGGCCGCATGCGCCTCGCGCAGCTGGCGGTTGGCGGCTTCCAGCTCGGCGGTGCGTTGCTGCACATGCCATTCCAGATCCTGCTTCTGCTTTTCCAGCAGCTGCTCGTAAGTCTGCTGCTCGGTCTTGTCGGTATACAGCGCAATAAAACCGCCATTGCCGGGCAAGGGCTCGCCGCGCACCCGCAATACCGAGCCATCGGGGCGGATGCGCTCGGTGTCGTGCGGCTCGAAACGCTCGGCCAGCCGCACCCGCTCGGCTACTTGCGCCTCGGCGTCACCAGGGCCGTATTCACCGCGCAAGGCGTTGTAGCGGATGAAGGCATCAAACGGCGTGCCGACTTCGCCCAGCGACTCGGGGAAATCCAGCAACTGCAGAAAGCGCTTGTTGCAGGCAATCAACCGCAAATCGGCATCAAAAACCGTCACGCCCTGATCCAGCAGATCAAGGCCGGACAGCAGCATGGCATCCGCCGGACTCGCCGGCACCGCAGCTTGTTGCATCGTCACGACTTGGCCACCCCCGGATGGCTGCGAAAACACTGATTCTAGAGTAGTTACTTGGGAAATATCCCATGCGAAACGATTCGTTACATTTGCCACAAATTCTGGCAAGGTTTTAACGCAAACATCACTGTCATAAGCCGGCGCACCGGCGACAACACAGGAGAGCAGGATGTTGCAGCATGCCAACCCGTATCAGCATGGCCTAGACAAGACCGCGGCCAACTTTGCCACCCTGAGCCCGCTGGGCTTTATCGAACGTGCTGCCACGGTGTATCCCGATCATCTCGCCGTCGTACACGGCAGCCTGCGCCGCAACTGGCGCGAGACGTATACCCGCAGTCGCCAGCTGGCCTCGGCGCTGCAACAGCGTGGCATCGGCAAAGGCGATACCGTGGCGGTGATGCTGCCGAATATCCCGGCCATGGTGGAATGCCATTTTGGCGTGCCGATGAGCGGGGCGGTATTGAACACGCTCAATACCCGGCTGGATCCCGAGGCGATTGCCTTCATGCTGCAGCATGGCGAAGCCAAGGTGCTGATTACCGACCGCGAGTTTGCCTTCACCATCGCACCGGCACTGGCGCTGCTGGAAAACCCGCCGCTGGTGATCGACGTGGACGATCCCGAATTTGATGGTGCCGGCCAGCTTCTGGGCCAGCTCGAGTACGAAGATTTCATCGCCGGCGGCGACCCTGACTTTGCCTGGCAAGGCCCGGACGACGAGTGGGACGCTATCGCGCTGAATTACACCTCCGGCACCACCGGCAATCCCAAGGGCGTGGTTTATCACCATCGCGGCGCCTATCTGAACGCCATCAGCAATATCGTTGACTGGGGCATGCCGCAGCACGCCATCTATCTGTGGACGCTGCCGATGTTCCACTGCAATGGCTGGTGCTTCCCGTGGACGATTGCGGCCAACGTCGGCACCAATGTCTGCCTGCGCCGCGTCGATCCGCGCATGATTTTCAGCCTGATCAAGGAACACAAGGTCAGCCACTACTGCGGTGCGCCTATCGTGCACACCATGCTGATCAACGCGCCGGCCGAGTGCAAGCAAGGCATCGAGCACACGGTCAACTGTCTGGTTGCCGGTGCCGCGCCGCCGTCTGCGGTGATCGAAGGCATGCAGAAGCTCGGCTTCAACATCACCCACGTTTATGGCCTGACCGAAACCTACGGCCCGGCCGCGGTCTGCGCCAAACAACCGGCATGGCAGGCGCTGGATCTGCCCAGCCGCACCGAGCGCAATGGCCGCCAGGGCGTGCGTTACACCATGCAGCATGGCATGACGGTGATGGATCCGAACACCATGCAGGAAGTGCCGCACGATGGCGAGACCATGGGCGAGATCATGTTCCGCGGCAATCTGGTGATGAAGGGTTATCTGAAGAACCCCGAAGCCACCGCAGAAGCCTTGGCCGGTGGCTGGTTCCACACCGGTGATCTGGCGGTGATCCAGCCTGACGGCTATGTGAAGATCAAGGACAGATCCAAGGACGTGATCATCTCCGGCGGCGAAAACATCTCCTCGCTCGAAGTCGAAGACGTGCTGTGCCGCTTCCCTGATGTAATCGCCGCCGCCGTGGTGGCAATGCCAGACGCCAAATGGGGCGAGGTGCCGTGCGCCTTTATCGAGCTGCGCGAAGGTGCTGTTGGCGATGAGGCCGCGGTGATCGAACACTGCCGCGCCCATCTGGCCCGCTTCAAGGTGCCCAAGCACATCATCTTCGGGCCGATTGCCAAGACCTCTACCGGCAAGATCCAGAAATTCCTGCTGCGCCAGCAAACCAACGCGACCGCCGCCATCCAGTAAACCGCGCTGACGACATCTTGCGGCCGCGTCCTGAGCAATCAGGGTTGGCCGCAACATGCCGACAACTGCCGGCCCCGGCCTATCCGCCGCAGAGCGGAGGCCGGCTGCTGCCTGCACGGCAGCTTCACCAAGCAAATGACACGGAGAACGATCATGCAAAGCAATGCTGCAGCTGCCATTCGGCGGCACCCGCAATTCGCCAGGCTGGTACGTCGGCGAGCCAATCTGGCCTGGACGCTATCGGCGCTCACGCTAGTCACTTACTACCTGTATATGCTGGTGGTCGCCCTTGCACCCGGCGCGCTGCATCAGGCCATCAGCCGTGGTGGCGTGCTGTCTGTCGGCGTGCCGGTTGGCGCGGCCATCATCGTGTTGACCTGGGCCTTGACCGGCTATTACGTCTACAAGGCCAATACCGAGTTTGACAAGCTGACTGCCACCATCCTGCAGGAGAGCGAAGTATGAAGCCGTCTTCCATTTTCCTTGCCACGATGCTGAGTGTCAGCGGCCTGACACACGCTGGCCCGGCGGTGGCTGGTGCTGCAGAAAAGCAGCCCCTGAACCTGCACGCCATCGCCATGTTCATGGTGTTTGTGCTGCTGACGCTGGCCATTACCTGGTGGGCATCGCGCCGCACCCGCTCGGCCAGTGATTTTTATACCGCTGGTGGCGGCATTACCGGCTTCCAGAACGGCCTCGCGATTGCCGGTGACTATATGTCGGCCGCCACCTTGCTGGGCTTGTCCAGCATGGTGTTTGCCAAGGGCTATGACGGCTTTATCTACACCGTCGGCTTTTTCGTCGGCTGGCCCATCATTACTTTCCTGATGGCCGAACGCCTGCGCAACCTCGGCCGCTTTACCTTTGCCGACATTGCCAGCTATCGCCTTGATCAGACCAAGATCCGCACCTTTGCGGCGTTTGGCTCGCTGACCGTGGTGAGCTTTTACCTGATCGTGCAGATGGTAGGTGCCGGCCAGCTGATCCAGCTGCTGTTTGGTCTGGATTACCCGATTGCCGTGGTAGTGGTTGGTGTGGTGATGGTGGCTTATGTGATCTTCGGCGGCATGATTGCCACCACTTGGGTACAGATCATCAAGGCCGTGCTACTGCTGGCAGGTGGCACCACGCTGGCGCTGATGGCGATGTCACAGTTCGGCTTCAGCTACGAAACCTTGGCACGTGAAGCTGTCAGCGTCCACAAGGACGGTCTGGATATCATGGGGCCAGGCAGCATGCTGGCTGACCCGGTCAATGTAGCCTCGATGTCGCTGGGCCTGGTATTCGGCATTGCCGGTCTGCCACATATCCTGATGCGCTTCTTTACCGTGCCGAACGCCAAGGAAGCCCGCAAATCAGTGTTCTACGCCACCGGCTTTATCGGTTTCTTCTTTCTGGTGGTCTGCACCATCGGCTTTGCGGCGATGGTCATCATCGGCAAGGATCCGCAGTACTTCGTCAATGGTGAGCTGGGCGGCAAGCTGGTAGGCGGCGGCAATATGGTGGCCATGCACCTGGCCAAGGCTGTCGGCGGCAACCTCTTCCTCGGCTTCCTGTCGGCGGTGGCGTTTGCCACCATTCTGGCGGTAGTTGCCGGCCTGGCGCTGGCCGGTGCCTCGGCAATCTCGCACGACTTGTACGCCACGGTGATCAAGAAAGGCAAAGCCGATGAAAAGAGCGAGCTGAAAGTTTCGCGTATCGCCGCGATTGCCATCGGTGTGCTGGCCATCATCCTCGGCATCCTGTTCGAAAAACAAAACGTCGCTTTCCTGGTAGGCCTGACCTTTGGCGTCGCCGCCTCCACCAACTTCCCTATCCTGATCCTGTCGATGTACTGGAAAGACCTGACCACACGCGGTGCCCTGCTCGGCGGCTTCAGCGGCCTGTTCTCGGCGGTGACTCTGGTCATCCTGTCCAAGGCAGTGTGGGTAACGGTGCTGGGCTACGAAGAAGCCATCTTCCCTTATGAACATCCGGCACTGTTCTCGATGCCGCTGGCTTTTGCCGTCAGCATCATCGTCTCGCTGCTGGATCGCAGCCAGGCTGCCGAGGCCGAGCGCGCCCGCTTTGACGACCAGTTCGTCCGTGCGCAAACCGGCCACGGTGCTGCGGCAGCCCATCAGCACTAGGCCGCATTCAAACATCCCCCCTTTATTCCCCGCTCCGGCGGGGATTTTTTTATCGGGCGCGACGGAAGGTCAGATTGATGCGCTGCTCGCCCAGCAAGGGATGCCTGCCTTCTGCCAATGGCATCACGCCATGAAAGCGCAGCCGGTCTACCCCGCCCCACACCACCACATCACCATGGCACAGCAGATAACGTTGCGTCTCATCCGTGCGCCGCAAACCGCCAAACTGGAAACGTGCCGGCAAGCCCAGCGACACCGACACGATGGGCCAGGCAAAATCACGCTCGTCCCTGTCCTGATGCAGGCCCATGCGCGCGCCCGGAATATAACAGTTGATCAGGCAGGCGTCCGGCGCGAAACCGGCAAAGCCTGCCTGTGCGGCCGCCGCTGCGGCCAACCGTTGCCAATCCAGCGGCATCGCCGGCCAGGCTTGGCCGCATAGCGGGTCGAGCTCGCTGTAACGGTAACCGCACGCATCTGACACCCAGCCATAAGAGCCGCAACTACTGGTTGCCACCGACATCCGCTTGCCGCCCGGCGTCTGCATGCTGCGCAGCGGTGACTGTTGCAACAAGACCGGCAAGGCCTGCATCAGTTGTGCCTCATACGACAAGGCAAAGCCGGGCAGGATGAAACTCTGCTCGCCAAGCTCGATGCGCTCCGGCTCGGCAAAGCCGGCAAACAGGTCTGCAGTTTCCATGATTCGCTCCTTGGCTCAAGGTTGGCCGCAAGCCTGATCAGCATGAAAAAAGCCTGCCCTTTGCAGGACAGGCTTTCGTTCAGCGCAAGCTGATCAATCAGGCGCCGGACTTCAGACCGAAGGCAGCGTCACCCTGGGCAGGGGAACCGTTCGGATTGTCCAGCAGGGCCTTGATCGACAGACGCACGCGGCCGCGGTCGTCCATCTCGATGGCCTTGACCTTCACGATCTGGCCTTCTTTCAGGTAGTCGGACACATTCTTGATACGCTCGTGAGCGATCTGGGAAATGTGAACCAGACCATCCTTGCCCGGCATGATGGACACGATGGCGCCCACGTTGTTGTCGAGGATCTTCACTACCGGGCCTTCGTAGACCTTGCCCACTTCGACTTCGGCGGTGATTTCTTCGATGCGACGCTTGGCAGCCTCGGCACCTTCGTTGGAAACCGAAGCGATGGTGATGGTGCCATCTTCCTCGATATTGATTTCGCAACCGGTGTCCTTGGTGATGCCGCGGATGGTCTCGCCACCCTTGCCGATCACTTCACGGATTTTCTCCGGGTTGATCTTCATCACGTACAGGCGTGGCGCGTGGCTGGACAGCTCTTGCGGGCCCTGGATGGCGTCGTTCATGTGACCCAGGATGTGCAGACGACCGTCTTTGGCCTGTTCCAGTGCGATCTGCATGATTTCCTTGGTGATACCCTGGATCTTGATGTCCATCTGCAGTGCGGTCACGCCATTGGCGGTACCGGCAACCTTGAAGTCCATATCGCCCAGATGATCTTCGTCACCCAGAATGTCGGTCAGCACCGCGAAGCGGTTGCCTTCCAGGATCAGGCCCATGGCGATACCGGCAACCTGTGCCTTCAGTGGTACGCCGGCAGCCAGCAGCGACAGGCAGCCGCCGCAAACGGAAGCCATCGAGGACGAACCGTTGGATTCGGTGATCTCGGAAACCACACGCATGGTGTAGCCGAATTCGTCTTCAGCCGGCAGGACCATGGCCAGTGCACGCTTGGCCAGACGGCCGTGACCGATTTCGCGGCGCTTAGGCGGGCCCATGCGGCCAGCTTCACCGGTGGAGTACGGCGGGAAGTTGTAGTGCAGCATGAAGCGGTCGGTGTATTCACCGGCCAGTGCATCGATGATCTGCTCGTCCTGCTTGGTGCCCAGTGTGGTGGTCACGATAGCCTGGGTTTCGCCACGGGTGAACAGGGCGGAACCGTGTACGCGCGGCAGTACGCCGGTGCGGATGGCGATCGGACGTACGGTGCGGGTGTCGCGACCGTCAATGCGTGGCTCGCCGGACAGGATCTGGCCGCGAACGATTTCGGCTTCCAGACCCTTGAAGATGCCCTTGATCTCGTTAGCCAGCAGAGTATCGGTATCTTCAGTGATCAGCGCTTCCTTGACCGAAGCCCAAGCTGCGTTCAGTGCTTCGGAACGTGCCTGCTTGGAACGGATGCGGAAGGCGTTGGCAATCGCTTCGCCGCAAATGCCGCGGATCTGGGCGATCAGCTCTTCATTCTTGGCTGGGGCTTGCCAGTCCCAGACTACCGGGTTCACTTCGTCAGCGAATTCGTTGATGGCCTTGATGGCAGCCTGCATCTGGTCGTGACCGAATACCACGGCACCCAGCATCACGGCTTCGGACAGTTCGCGGGCTTCGGATTCAACCATCAGTACCGCGCGTTCGGTACCGGCAACCACCAGATCCAGCTGGGTATCAGCCAGTTCGGACTTGGTCGGGTTCAGTACGTATTCGCCATTGATGTAACCTACGCGAGCTGCGCCGATCGGGCCGTTGAACGGCAGACCGGAGATAGCCAGCGCAGCGGATGCACCGATCATCGCAGGAATGTCGGAATCCACTTCCGGGTTCAGCGACATCACGGTAGCGACGATCTGTACGTCGTGGTAGAAGCCTTCCGGGAACAGCGGACGGATAGGACGGTCGATCAGGCGGCTGGTCAGCACTTCCTTCTCGGACTGCTTGCCTTCACGCTTGAAGAAGCCGCCCGGGATCTTGCCGGCAGCGTAGGTACGCTCGAGGTAATCTACGGTCAGCGGGAAGAAATCCTGGCCCGGCTTGACGTTTTTGGAGCCGACAACCGACACCAGTACAACGGTATCTTCAACGGTAACCAGAACGGCACCGGAGGCCTGGCGAGCAACTTCGCCGGTTTCCAGGGTAACGGTATGACGACCGTACTGGAAAGACTTGCTGATTTTGTTAAACACTATGAGGTTTCCTTTTCGGAAGTTTTGCAACGGGAACCCCTAGCAATCGTCACTGCCGGTCTGGCAAACACGATTCCTAGAGGCTCCCCCCGTTGACACAATAAAAACTGCAAAAACGAAAAAGTCGCAGACGGGTCTGCGACTTTTCCGAATTCAAACCGATTACTTGCGCAGGCCCAGACGAGCGATCAGGCTGCGGTAACCTTCAACGTCGGTACGCTTCAGGTAGTCCAGCAGACGACGGCGGGAGCTCACCAGTTTCAGCAGGCCACGACGGCTGTGATGATCCTTGGTGTTCGTCTTGAAGTGCGGGGTCAGATCGTTGATACGAGCGGTCAGCAGGGCAACCTGAACTTCGGTAGAACCGGTGTCGCCTTCTTTGCGCTGGTATTGTTTAACGATTTCTGCTTTTTGAGCGGCGGTCATTGCCATTATTACTTACTCCAATATCGGTTTAGAGCAAGGATCACTCCCTGCCCGACAAGTGCGGCGAGCCTTCCAAATGAAAACCCATCCTCACTTCGCTTGTAGCAAACAGCTAGCTGTTTGCGATAACCCGAACCGGCTGCAGCAAGCCTTGCGGCGTTGCCTCGGCCAGACCGAGGAATGCGCCACCCTCCTCGCGGAAGATGCGAAAACGGTGCATTGTCTCACACTTTTGCGCCACACGCACCGCCTGCCCGTGACAAAAACGGTCCGCCTCGACGGTCGGAATCATTACGCCAGGAAAATGTGATACCAGCACATCAACCGGCATCAACAGCTCTCCGCGCGCATCAGACGCCACCGCCTCCAACTGCTCCAGCGTTACCGCATCCTCAAGACGGAAACCACCCGTCTGGGTACGACGCAACCCCGTCAAATGTGCGCCACAGCCCAGCATCTCGCCAATATCCTGTGCCAGCGTGCGGATATAAGTCCCCTTGCTGCACAGCACATCGACGATGGCCACATCGCCGGAAAACTCGATCAGTTCGATGCGATGAATCGTCACATCGCGCGCCTCGCGCTTGATCTCGATGCCTTCACGCGCATATTCGTACAAGGCCTTGCCCTGATGCTTGAGTGCCGAATACATCGGCGGCACCTGTGAAATCGGGCCGGTATGTGCGGCTATTGCGGCGCGCAGCTGCTCCTCACTGAACACAACCGGCCGCTGCAGCACCACCTCACCTTCGACATCACCCGTCGTGGTGACCTCGCCAAACTTGATGGTGGCACGATAGCCCTTGTCCGCATCCAAAAGATACGAGGAAAACTTGGTTGCCTCACCGAGACAAACCGGCAACAAGCCGGTCGCCAGCGGATCAAGCACACCGGTATGTCCGGCCTTGGCCGCACTGTACAACCAGCGTGCTTTTTGCAATGCGCCGTTCGAACTGATGCCATAAGGCTTGTCGAGCAACAACACACCATTGATATTCAGCTTGATACGGCGCGGTGCACTCATGCCTTGTCCGCTTCCTCGTCAGCCACATCATCAGCTGGCTCATCATCGGCATCATGCTCGACGGTTGTCGCTGTACCGACAACCTCGTCGATCAGGCGGCTCATATAAACACCACGCGCGATCGAGTCATCGTAAACAAAGTGCAATTGCGGCATGGAGAACAGGCGGATCGCCTTACCCAGCTCGACACGCAGGAAACCGGCTGCACTTTCCAGCGCCTCCTGGGTCAGCTCGCGCTTGCTTTCATCCATCACGGTGTAAAAAACCTTGGCATGGGAATAATCACGAGTGACATCCACCGCCGTGATGGTTACCCAACCGACGCGCGGGTCCTTGATACCCTTGCGCACCAGCTCGGCCAGCTCGCGCTGGATTTGCTCGGAAACACGATCCGAGCGGGAAAAACCTTTTTTGGCTTTTGCCATGACTTGCATCCTGAAACCACGAAAGCCGCGAAATGACACTGCTTACAGCACCATTTCGCGGGTTTCGTGGCAAACAATCAAAAAAGGCGAGTGCCAGCCAGCCTTGCGGCCAACCTTGCACCCGCCCCTGTACATCGCCTTACAGTGTACGAGCCACTTCGACGATTTCGAACACTTCCAGCTGGTCGCCTTCCTGGATGTCGTTGTAGTTCTTCAGCATCAGACCACATTCGTAGCCCTGCTTCACTTCCTTCACATCATCCTTGAAGCGCTTGAGCGAGTCCAGTTCGCCGGTGTGCACCACCACGTTCTGACGAATCAGACGAACCTGGGCGCTGCGCTTGACGAAGCCATCGGTAACCATACAACCGGCAATATTGCCGACTTTGGAAACGGAGATAACCTGACGGATCTCGACCGTACCGATGATCTGCTCTTTCTTCTCCGGAGCCAGCATGCCCGACATCGCCGCACGAACATCATCCACTACGTCATAGATAATGTTGTAGTAGCGAATCTCGACACCCTCGCCCTCGGCCAGCTTGCGTGCAGCCGCATCGGCGCGCACGTTGAAGCCCACCACGATAGCCTTGGAGGCAATCGCCAGGTTGATATCGGATTCGGTGATGCCACCCACACCGGAGTGCAGGATGTTGACGCGAACTTCTTCGGTCGACAATTTCTGCAAGCTGCCAGCCAGTGCTTCGTAAGAACCCTGTACGTCGGCCTTGATGATGACTGGCATGCTCTGCACTTCGCCTTCGGTCATCTGGGCAAACATGTTTTCCAGCTTGGCGGCCTGCTGCTTGGCCAGACGCACATCGCGATACTTGCCGGCACGGAACAGGGCGATTTCGCGCGCCTTGCGCTCGTCAGCCAGCGCCATTGCATCTTCACCAGCCGACGGCACGTCGGACAGACCCAGGATCTCGACCGGAATCGACGGGCCCGCTTCATTAATCTGCTTGCCGTTTTCGTCGATCATGGCACGAACGCGACCAAATGCAGTACCCGCCAGTACGATGTCACCCTTCTTCAGCGTACCGGACTGAACCAGCAGAGTAGCAACCGGGCCACGACCCTTGTCGAGGCGCGCCTCGACGATGATGCCCTTGGCTGGCGCCTCGATAGGCGCAGTCAGTTCGAGAACCTCGGCCTGCAGCAGGATTGCCTCGAGCAGCGCATCGATGTTCTGACCCATCTTGGCCGAAACCTCGATGAACTGCACATCACCACCCCAGTCTTCCGGCACCACTTCGTGGGCAACAAGTTCCTGGCGGATACGCTCAGGGTTGGCACCCTGCTTGTCGATCTTGTTCACGGCAACCACGATAGGCACACCGGCCGCTTTCGCGTGGTGAATCGCCTCGATGGTCTGTGGCATCACGCCATCATCGGCCGCCACTACCAGCACCACAATATCGGTCGCCTTGGCACCACGGGCACGCATGGCGGTAAACGCCTCGTGACCTGGCGTATCCAGGAAGGTAATCATGCCGCGCGGGGTTTCCACGTGGTAGGCACCAATGTGCTGGGTAATACCGCCAGCCTCGCCAGCAGCAACCTTGGCACGACGGATGTAGTCGAGCAAGGAGGTCTTACCGTGGTCAACGTGACCCATAACGGTAACCACCGGCGGACGCGCGGTTGCTTCAACGTGCACCACTTCGGCACCGTCATCCAGATAAGCTTCAGGATCATCAGCCTGGGCAGCCTTACCCTGGTGGCCCATTTCTTCAACCAGAATCAGCGCAGTTTCCTGATCCAGAACCTGGTTGATGGTTACCATCATGCCCATCTTCATCAGGATCTTGATCACTTCGGCGGCCTTCACGGCCATCTTGTGGGCCAGATCAGCAACGGTAATGGTTTCCGGCACCAGAACCTCGTGCACGATAGGCTCGGTAGGCGCCTGGAAAGCATGCTGGTTGTTGCCACCCTTATGCTTGCCACCCTTGCGGCTCTTCCAGTCATTGCTGGCGTCGCCACCCCGTGTCTTCAGACCCTTGCCACCTTTTTTACCATCATTCCAGTCACGACCCTGACCAGCACCCTTCTTGTTGCCACCACGGCCACCACGGTTGTCACCGGACGGCGCGGCAGCAGCCGGCGCATCGGTAGTCGCAGCTGCAGGAGCCGGACGAGCACCAGCAGGCCGCGCACCAGCCGCCGCACCTGGACGCTGACCAGCATTCTGACCTGGACGCTGACCACCTTGCGGACGGTTGCCATCACGATTACCACCTTCAGGACGGCCGCCTTCACGACGCTGCTCACCAGCACCCTGATTCAGGCGTGGCTGGGTCGGCTTGGCCGAACGCGGCAGCTCTTCCTGCTTAGGCTGCGGAGCCGGCTTGACTTCCACCGGCTTGGCCGCTTCCTGCTTGGCAGCAGTACGACGTGCCTCGCGCTCCTGCTTCTCGCGCAGCAACGCTTGCTGACGAGCACGGAACTCAGCCTGGCGACGCTCTTCCGCAGCACGGGAATCCAGCTCTTCCTGCGACAGGAAAGAAGATGGTGCCGGACGGCTCAGGGTCGGCTGCTTGACTGGAGCAACCGGTGCCTCAGTCTTGGTTTCTGCCTTGACTTCAGGCTTGGCCTCAACCTTGGCCGCAACCGGTTCTGCCTTCGGCTTTTCTTCAACCTTTGGCTTGGCAACTTCAGCCGGCTTGCTCTCGGCAACCGGCGCTACCGGCTCAACCTTGGCCGCAATCGGCGCTGCCTCAACTGCCGCAGGCTGCGCTGCCGATTCATCATCACGAACCACCACACGGCGCTTGCGAGTTTCAACCTTGACAGTACTACCGGTGGCGCTGTGCGCTTCGGTAGTCTGCTTGCGGGTCAAAGCAACCTGCTTGTCATCACGAGCACCATGAGATGCTTTCAAAAAGTCGAGCAAACGCTTCTTGTCGCCCTCAGAGAGGGTATCTTCCAGGCTGCGCTTGGCCACACCGGCCTTGTTCAGTTGTTCGAACAGGCGCTCCGGTGACAGACCCAACTCACTGGCAAACTGCTTAATATTTGTCAAAACCATGCGTATTCCTAATTCCTCTGCAATCGTTCCAGGCCTTACTGGTCAAACCAGTGCTCACGAGCCTTCATAATCAAGGCGCGGGCAGCCTCGGGCACCATGCCGGTCATGTCGACCAGATCATCAACCGCAAGATCAGCCAGGTCATCACGATTAGTCACGCCATTTTCGGCCAGTTTGCGCAGAATCTCGGCATCCATGCCTTCCAGATCCTTCAGCTCATCGGCCACTTCTTCCACTTTTTCTTCGGAGGCGATCGCCAGGGTCAGAATGGCATCACGGGCACGCGAACGCAGCTCGTTAACCAACTCTTCATCAAAGCCTTCGATCTCCAGCATTTCTGCCACTGGTACATAAGCGACTTCTTCCAGCGCAGCAAAACCTTCCTGCACCAGTACAGCCGCCATATCTTCATCAACACCGAGATGCTGCATGAACAGGTCGCGCAGCTTGGCATCCTCTTCCAGATGCTTTTCTTCAGCCTCGGTCACGGTCAGGATGTTCAGGCTCCAGCCAGTCAATTCTGCGGCCAACTTCACATTCTGGCCGCTGCGGCCGATAGCCAGCGCCAGCTGATCTTCTTCAACCACCACGTCCATGCTGCGATTGTCTTCATCAACCATGATGCGATTGACTTCGGCAGGCGACAGTGCGTTGATCACGAACTGGGCAGAGTCAGCCGCCCACAACACGATATCGATGCGCTCGCCAGCCAGTTCCTGGGTAACAGCCTGTACGCGGGAACCACGCACGCCGATACAAGTACCCTGCGGATCCAGACGCGCATCATTAGACTTGACGGCCATCTTGGCACGCATGCCCGGGTCACGTGCTGCTTCCTTGATCTCCAGCGAACCTTCTTCGATTTCCGGCACTTCAAGCTCGAACAGCTTTACCAGGAATTCCGGTGCAGTACGCGACAAGATCAACTGCGGACCACGCCCCTGACGGTCAACACGCAGCAGATAAGCCTTCACGCGGTCACCCACGCGCAGGTTTTCTTTCGGGATCATCTGATCGCGCGGCAGCAGCGCCTCCAGGCGACCACATTCAACAATCGCATTGCCACGCTCGATACGTTTGATGGTACCGGTCACAATGCTTTCACGACGCTGCAGGAACTCGGCCAGCAGCTGCTCGCGCTCTGCATCACGAATTTTCTGCAGGATCACCTGCTTGGCAGCCTGTGCGCCGATACGGCCAAACTCGACAGCCTCCATCGGCTCTTCGATGATAGAGCCCAGCTCCAGAGAAGGATCGCGCTCGCGAGCCTCTTCCAGACCCAGTTCACGATCTTCGTACTCCAGCTCGGTCGCATCCACAACCGTCCAGCGACGGAAGGTCTGATAATTACCGGTATGGCGATCAATCTCTACACGAACATCCAGCTCGTCTTCATTGAATTTTTTCTTGGTAGCAGAAGCCAGTGCCAGCTCCAGCGCACCGAATACCACTTCGCGGCCGACATTCTTTTCACTTGCCAGCGCATCTACCAGCAACAAGATTTCACGACTCATCAAACCCTCCGAATTCCTTCATCACTCTCGTCATCTCAAGACCAACGTCCCGCCAGCTTAGAACTCAGGCTCCAGTCGAGCCTTGTCGATCGCAGACAGGGGAATGGCCACAAGACGACCATCATCCAGCTGGAGTTGCAGCACACCATCAGCAAAGCCGGCAATACGGCCCTGGAAACGTTTTTGCTGCTCTACCGGCAACCGGGTACGCACCTTTGCCAGACTGCCCTGGAAGCGCACAAAATCAGCTTCCTTTTTCAACGGACGATCCAGCCCCGGAGACGAAACCTCCAGGCGGTCATAGTCGATATTCTCAACCATGAACAAACGAGTCAGGTGATTGCTGGTTTTTACGCAGTCTTCAACCGAAATACCACCAGGCTTGTCGATGAAGACACGAAAACCACCCCCGGGGGTCAATTCTAAATCAACCAGCTCATAGCCAAGGCCAGGCAGGGTATTCTCAAGCAACAAACGTACATCCATGGGCATTCGATTCCAGAAATGAAAAATGGGCGAACCGCCCATCTCTTAAATGTTGAGATTATACCCGAGATTAGGCCGAAAGAAAACTGTCAAGCCTTCCGCGCAGGGAACCTTGGCTTTGCACTTTGTGTCACATCACGATACATTTGCCACCGTGCCAAACGATCGTTTCAAGCACATCACTACAAGCTCGCATATTATTAAGCACTACAAAAAGCAGGCCGAATAACGCGCCAGTGCCAACACGACAACACGATGGAGAAGCCACACGCTATGGAAAAGATCTGGTTGAAGAACTACCAGGCAGGCGTTGCCAATGAAATCGATATCAACCGCTACCAGTCCGTAGTGGAGGTTTTCGAAGAGAGCATCAACAAATTTCGTGACAGACCGGCAATGGCCTGCATGGACAAGGTTCTCAGCTATGGAGAGCTCGACACACTATCCTGCCAGCTCGCCTCATATCTGCAGCACGAACTGAAACTGGCCAAAGGCGCCCGCGTCGCCATCATGATGCCCAACCTGCTGCAATACCCGATTTCGGTATTCGGCATCTTGCGTGCGGGTTGCACCGTGGTAAACGTCAACCCGCTTTACACCCCGCGCGAACTCGAGCACCAGCTGAAAGACTCCGGCACCGAGACCATCATCATCCTCGAAAACTTTGCCAGCGTGCTTGAAGGCGTACTGCCGCGCACACCGGTGAAAAACGTCATTGTCGCCAGCATCGGCGAAATGCTGGGCTTCCCGAAGTCCATGATCGTGAATTTCGTCGTCCGCAAGATCAAGAAGATGGTACCGGACTGGCACATTCCTAAGCACATTACCTTTGGCGACTGCCTGAAGAAGGGCTCGCAAAAGCCGCACCAGCACGTTCCACTGACTCATGACGACATTGCCTTCCTGCAATACACCGGCGGCACCACTGGCGTCGCCAAGGGTGCCATGCTGCTGCATCGCAATATCGTTGCCAATATGCTGCAAGCTGGCGAATGGGTAAAGCCGGTTGTGCGCGAGGGTCAGGAAGTCATCGTCACCGCCCTGCCGCTGTATCACATATTCTCGCTGACAGCGAATCTGATGGTATTCACCAATATCGGCGCACTGAACATCCTGATTACCAATCCGCGCGACATCCCGAATTTCGTCAAGGAACTGCGCAAATACAAGATTACCGCCATGACTGGCGTTAATACCCTGTTCAACGCCCTGCTGAACAACCCGGAATTCAAGACACTGGACTTCTCAAGCTGGCGCCTGGCTCTGGGTGGCGGCATGGCCGTGCAAAAAGCCGTCGCGGAAAAATGGAAACAGGTCACCGGCACGCCGCTGATCGAAGCTTACGGCCTGACCGAAACCAGCCCTGCCGCATGCATGAATCCACTGGATCTTACCGAGTACAACGGCACCATCGGCGTACCCGTTCCGTCCACCCTGATCGAACTGCGTGACAATGACGGCAAACAGGTTGCACATGGCGAAGCGGGCGAGCTGTGCATCAAGGGCCCGCAGGTGATGAAGGGCTACTGGAACCGCCCCGAAGAAACCGCCAAGGTACTCGACGATCAAGGCTTCCTCGCCACCGGTGACGTTGCCGTCATTACGCCGGACGGCTTCGTAAAGCTGGTTGACCGCAAAAAGGACATGATCCTGGTTTCGGGCTTCAATGTTTACCCGAATGAAATCGAGGACATCGTTGCCCTGCACCCCGGCGTTCTTGAAGTTGCCTGCATTGGCGTGCCGGATGAAAAGTCAGGCGAAGTGGTCAAGGTCTTCATCGTCAAGAAAGACCCGAGCCTCAACGAAAAAGACGTCATCGAGCACTGCAAGGCCAATCTGACCGGCTACAAGGTACCCAAGGCAGTCGAGTTCCGTACCGAACTGCCGAAAACCAACGTCGGCAAGATTCTGCGCCGAGCCTTGCGCGACTAAGCAGCCCCCAAAACCCGCCACCCGGCGGGTTTTTTTATTACAGCCCTGCCCCACAAACGCGCAGTCAGGCTAGACTTGGCACACCTGATATGCCGACCCCACCGTTTATCATGCTGATGCTTCCGTTTTTCAAACTGATGGCCGACAAAAAAGCCAGCGACCTGTTCTTCAGTTGCGGCGCGCCGCCCCAGATCAAGATCAATGGCGAAACCCTGCCGGTCAACGACAAGCCACTTAGCCCGGACAACGTCAAACGGCTGGCCTACAGCCTGATGGACGAACCGCGCCAGCAGGAATTCGAGCGCGAGCTGGAGATGAACTTCGGCACCGCCGTGCCCGAAATCGGCAACTTCCGTATCAATATCTTCCGCCAGCGCGGCTCTATCGGCATGGTGATCCGCTATATCGCCCCGCAAATTCCGTCACTGGCCGAGCTCAACTTGCCCGACAAACTGCGCGAGCTGATGGCGCTCAAACGCGGGCTGATCTTTGTCGTCGGCTCTACCGGCTCAGGCAAGAGCTCGACTGTGGCCGCCATGCTGGAACAGCGCAATATCAGCCAAAGCGGCCACATCCTGACCGTTGAAGACCCGATCGAATTCCTGTTCGAGCACAAGAAATCGCTGATCAACCAGCGTGAAATCGGCATCGACACCCACAGCTACGCCGCCGCACTGAAAAATGCCATGCGTGAGGCACCGGACGTACTGATGATCGGCGAAATCCGCGATGCCGAAACCCTGATCCACGCGATCAACTACGCGCAGTCCGGTCACTTGTGCATCACAACGCTGCACGGCAACAACAGCTATCACATGCTGAACCGCATCATCAGCTTCTTCCCGCTGGAAAACCGCCATGCCCTGCTGATGGACCTGTCCGCCGCCCTGAAAGCCGTGGTATCGCAGCGCCTGATTACCTGCAAGGACGGCAAACGGCTGCCGGCACTCGAGCTGCTGATCAATACGCCACACATCTCGGAGCTGATCCGCAACGGCGAGATCGACAAGATCAAGGAAGCCATCGAGTCCAGCCTGTCAGATGGCGCGCAGACCTTCGAACAATCACTGTTCAAGATGTACCAGGAAGACAAGATCACACTGGAAGAAGCACTGCGCAACGCCGACTCGCCAACCAATCTCTACTGGCTGGTCAATCACACCAACCAGGACAACGGCAACGCCATCGATAGCGGCAACAACTTTGATGGCTTTACCCTTTCGCACTGATTTGAAGACATAAAACACCCATGATCACCCTTTACGGCATTCCCAACTGCGACACCGTCAAGAAAGCCCGCACCTGGCTGAGCAGCCAGAACCTTGACTACACCTTCCACGACTTCAAAAAACAAGGCATAGACAGCAGCACGCTGCAACGCTGGATCAGTGAAATCGGCCTCGACACCCTGATCAACCGCAAAGGCACGACCTGGCGTGCGCTGTCGGACGACGAGAAAAGCCTTGCGGCCACCCCTGATACCGCGATTGCCCTGCTGCAAGACAAGCCTTCGCTAATCAAGCGTCCGGTACTCGACCACGCCGGCCAGCTGCATGTCGGCTTCAAGGACAGCCAGTACGCCGAGGTATTTGCCGCATGAACCCGACCTTGCAATTGACCTGCGACCTGATCCGCCAGGATTCCATCACCCCGCGTGACGAAGGCTGTCAGGAAATGATGATCGCCCGCCTCGAAGACCTCGGCTTTACCGTCGAGCGCATGCCCTTCGGCGAGGTCAGCAATTTCTGGGCGCATCGCGGCCACGGCGCACCGGTGCTGTGTTTTGCCGGCCACACCGACGTAGTGCCGACCGGCCCGCACGACCAGTGGCAAAGCCACCCTTTCGAGCCAACCATTCGCAATGAACACCTGTTTGGCCGCGGCGCCGCCGACATGAAGGCCTCGCTGGCCGCCTTCATCACCGCCAGCGAACGCTTTGTTGCGGCCAACCCTGATCACCAAGGCACCATCGCTTTTCTGATTACGTCAGACGAAGAAGGCGATGCCAAGGATGGCACCGTGCGCGTAGTGGATGCGCTCGAGGCGCGCGGCGACAGCATCGATTACTGCATCGTCGGCGAGCCGACTTCCTCGCAGCAGTTCGGCGACACCATCAAGAACGGCCGCCGCGGCTCGCTGTCCGGCCACCTGATCGTGCACGGCATCCAGGGCCACATCGCCTACCCGCACCTGGCCAAGAACCCAATCCACCTGGCCGCGCCCGCCATCGCCGAGTTGGCCGCAACGGTGTGGGATGAAGGCAATGACTACTTCCCGCCCACCAGCTGGCAGATTTCCAACATCCACGCCGGCACCGGCGCCACCAATGTGATTCCGGGCCACTGCGATATCCGCTTCAACTTCCGCTTCTCGACCGAAAACACCGCCGAATCACTGAAAGAGCGCGTGTACGACATACTCGACAAGCACGGTCTGAGCTACGAGCTGCACTGGATGCTGTCGGGCAACCCCTTCCTGACCCAGCCCGGCCAGCTGACCGATGCACTGAGCAGTGCGATTGTCGAAACCAGCGGCGTGACGCCCGAGCTCAATACCACCGGCGGCACCTCGGACGGACGCTTCATCAAGCGCATCGCGCGCGAACTGGTCGAGTTCGGCCCGATCAACGCCAGCATCCACAAACTCAACGAATGCGTCTGCGTGGACGACATCGAGCCACTGTCGCAGGTCTACGAAAAAACCCTGCGCAAACTGCTGGCCCGATAAAGGCTCAAGCTTGGCCGCAAGTTCTTGCGGCCAAGCTGCAAAACAAAACCCCCTGCACCTCGCGGCACAGGGGGTTTTGTTTTAAGGCAGAAAAGCTTAGGCCTTCACAACCTTGGCAATCGCCTCGGCCACATAGCCGATGTTCTTGCTGTTCAGCGCAGCCAGGCAGATACGGCCGGTAGACACGGCGTAGATGCCGAACTCTTCCTTCAGACGCTCAACCTGAGCGGCAGTCAGGCCGGTGTAGCTGAACATGCCGCGTTGCTTGATCACGAAGCTGAAGTCCTGTGCCACGCCCTGCGCCTGAATCGCCTCAACCAGCGCGGTGCGCATGGCGCGGATACGGTCGCGCATGCCGGCCAGCTCGTCTTCCCACTGCTGGCGCAGCTCCGGGCTGGACAGCACTGCAGCCACTACCGCACCACCGTGGATAGGCGGGTTGGAGTAGTTGGTGCGAATCACACGCTTGAGCTGCGACAGTACGCGGCCGGCTTCTTCCTTGCTGGCCGTCACGATGGACAGCGCGCCCACGCGCTCGCCGTACAGCGAGAAGCTCTTGGAGAAGGAGCTGGACACAAAGAACTGCAGGCCGGAGGCCGAGAACAGGCGCACAGCAACCGCGTCGGCTTCGATACCATCAGCAAAGCCCTGGTAAGCCATATCCAGGAACGGCACCAGGTCTTTTTCGCGGCAAGCTTCTACCACCTCAGCCCACTGCGCGTCAGACATGTCGGCGCCGGTCGGGTTGTGGCAGCACGCGTGCAGCACGATGACGGAACCCGCTTCCAGACCCAGCAGGAAAGCCTTCATCGCGGCAAAGTTCACGCCACGGGTTTCGGCGTCGTAGTATGGATAGTTTTCCACCACGAAACCGGCGGATTCGAACAGCGCGCGGTGGTTTTCCCACGACGGATCGCTGATGTAGACCTTGGCATTCGGGTTCAGACGCTTCAGAAAGTCGGCGCCAATCTTCAGTGCACCGGTACCACCCAGCGCTTCGGCAGTCACCACCTGACCGGAGGTCGCCAGCTCGCTGCCGGCACCGAACAGCAGGTTTTGCACGGCCTGTGTGTAAGCAGCCGGGCCTTCGATAGGCTGGTAGCCACGTGGTGGCATGGTTTCCAGACGTGCCTTTTCAGCGGCCTTCACGGCAGCCAGCAGCGGGATCTTGCCATTGTCGTCGTAATAAACGCCGACCCCCAGATTGACCTTGTTTGGTCGGGCATCGGCGTTAAAAGCTTCGTTCAGACCCAGAATCGGGTCGCGCGGGGCCATTTCCACGGCGGCAAAAATAGAGGCAGACATGCAAAACTCCTGGTGATCAAAAGAGGCTGTGCGGCGCTATTTTGCGCTTTGCACAAACAGAATTGCGAGCGGCGACAGTCTATCACGCCGCTTTTTGATGCGCTGCGACAAGAGCTTTGACATAAAGCGCGGCAGATCCCACCAAACCGGCAATAAAAATACCTGGCTCGCGCATGGCAAGAATTTTGTAACAAGAGCGGCGCACGGCGTGGCAATTCATGGCAAATCCGCCTTGCGCGATATTTTTTGCCGGCAAGTGCACCAACGCTTTCACGCGCCGGCATCCGCCGTTACCATGCCGCTTTTGATTGCCGCCACTCATCATGCAAGTCATCCGTTTTGCCGACCTGCCCGCCAGCCCGTGGAAAAACGGCGGCGGCACCACCCGTCAGCTGCTGATACACCCGCCTGCGGCCAACCTTGACAACTTCAGCTGGCGCATCAGCATGGCCGACGTTGCCAGCGAGGGGCCGTTTTCGCGCTTTGACGGCGTCGATCGCACCCTCGCCATCCTGTCCGGCAACGGCCTCGAATTGCTGCGCGATGGCGCGGCCTGGCAGACGCTGCAAGCCCAAGGCCCCATGCTGTCTTTTGCCGGCGAATGGGCGATAGACAGCCGGCTGCCAGCCGGCGCGGTACGGGATTTCAATGTAATGACGCGCCGCGCCGTGGCCAGCCATCAGCTGCAGCGCCTGCCACTGCCCGCGCAACAGCCGCTGAGCTGCCCGCCACACAGCCTGTTGTTGCTCGCCCACGGCAACAGCCTGAGCGTGCAACACGGCACCGAAAACATCGAGCTGGCGACGCTAGACAGCATCTGGCTGGAACACGCGACAGCAGTCACTCTAAGTGCAAAAGACAGCGGCGAAGCCTGGCTGATCAGCATCAAGGAGCACGCCGTATGAGCACCGTTGCTTCCCCTTGCGTCAAACTGTGCAAGCTGGACGACAGCGGCCGCTACTGCACCGGCTGTCGCCGCACCCTGGATGAGATTCGTGGCTGGAGCAGCGCCAGTGACGAACAGAAACAGGCGGCGCTGGATCGCATCGCCACACTAGATACCCCGCTGCCCTTACGCCAGCTGCAATGCGAACGCTGCGGCAGCCACTTCAGCTGTGGCACGCCAGGCAAGAGTGGCAGCTGCTGGTGCATGGACATGCCCTTGCTGCCGCTGGACAAACGCAGCGGCGGCGACTGCCTGTGCCCGGCCTGTCTTGCCGAAGCCTGCGGCCAAGCTTAAGCCGCCAGCCACGGCTGCACGGTATCCCAGCCCAGCTTGCAGATCAGCACGGTAACCAGCAGCAAAAACAGTGTGCGCACAAAGCCGGTACCCTTGCTCATCGCCAGACGGGTGCCGACGATGGCACCGGCAATATTGCACACCGCCATCGGAATCGCGTAGGCGTACAGCACATTGCCTGTCGGCACGAAAAAGCACAGCGCCGCAATATTGGTAGAAAGGTTGACCACCTTGGCCGAGGCCGAGGCGTGCAGAAAGTCAAAGGCAAAAAAGCGCACGAACAGGAACATCAGAAAGCTGCCGGTGCCCGGGCCGAATACACCATCGTAAAAACCGATGCCGGCACCGATCAGCATGCCGATAAACAGCTCGCGCCGGCCAATCTCCACCGGCGCATGCACCGCGCCCAGGGTCTTCTTGCGGAAGGTGTAGATGGCCATGCCGATCAGCAGCACCAGCACCAGCGGCCGCATGATGCTCTTGTCTATCATGCTGACCACCGCCGCACCGGCAAACGACATCGCAAAAGCCGCCGCCGCCGCCGGCAACACCAGTCGCCACGGCACTTTCACCCGCTTGAGATAAGAACGCGTGGCCGACAGCGTGCCCATTGCCGACACCAGCTTGTTGGTGCCGAACAGGCTGGAGACCGAGGCCTGCGGCAAGGCATTGAACAAGGCCGGAATCTGCACCAGCCCCCCGCCACCGACTGCCGCATCAATCAGACCAGCCAGAAAGGCGAATACGCAGAGAAAGGTGAGGGTCAACATCGGGGGGCTTTCGGGATGACAGGCGCAACATTCTACGCTTTTTGCAGGCGTGGCGGGCAGAACAGCCTGTTCTGCCATTGGCAGCCGGGCAGGGATTGACGCACAATCACGCGTTTACCCCACCGACACCCCGACATCATGAACGTCACCGAAATTCTCGGCTATCTGGCCGCCAGCCTGACCACGGCCAGCTTTCTGCCGCAAGTCATCCACACCTGGAAAAGCGGCGACACCCGCAGCATCTCGCTGGGCATGTATACGCTGTTTGTGGTCGGCATCAGTGCCTGGCTGGTTTACGGCCTGATGCTGGGCGAAATGCCCATCATCATCGCCAACGCGCTGACGCTGGTACTGTCCAGCCTGATTCTGGCGATGAAAGTCCGCGACGTGCTGCGCGAACGCCGCGGCTAAAACCACTCAAGCCAGCGCCGAGCCTTGCAACACGGCGGTGCCATACCGCCGCTGCAAGGCTATTACCACCGCCAGGCACAGCAGCGACACCGCAAGGCCAAGACCGCCCAGCAGCAGATGTACCGGCAGCGCCAGCAGGCTCAGGCCACCACTGATCAGCGAGGCAATCAGCATCTGCAGGCAACCCAGCCACGCCGCTGCCGCGCCGCTATTCTGCGCAAACGGCTGCATCGCCAGACTACTGGCCGGGCCGGTAATGCCGCCGAAGGCCACACTGATCACCGCCATCGGCAACATGAAGCTGGCCACCCCGCCGGGCACACCTGACAGCAGCAGCAAGCCTGCCCCGACACCCAGCAGGCCCAAGGCCAGCTGCAAGACCTTGACCGCGCCGATACGCGCCGACAATCGTGCAAAACCCAGACAACTGCCGCTGATCAGCAAAGCGTTGGCCGCAAACAGGCCACCAAACGCCAACGGTGACAAGCCGGCCTCGCTCATCAGGGCGCGCGGGGCCAGCGTCACATAACTCAGAATTACCGCCAGCGACAGCGCGCAGCACAGCACAAAACCGAGAAATACCGGATGCCGCCACGGCGTGCTGCTCACCTGCCCGGCCTCGCGTTTGGGCGCGGTCTCCGGCATGCGCCACCACAAGGCCAGCGACACCAGTGCGCCCAAGGCGGCCAGCACGGCAAAGCCGCTACGCCAGTCAAACCACTGCAACAGCACGCTGCCCAGCAAGGGCGCGGCAAACGGCACCACATTGAGCACCCCGCCCAGCACGCCATACTCGCATGCCGCCTCCGCCCCGCTGAAACGGTCGCGCACCACGGCCATCGCACAGACCGAAGCCGCACTGGCGGCCAAGCCTTGCAACAAACGCCACACCAGCAGGCCGGCAAGACTGCCGGTAAAAAACAGCAGTACCGACGACAAGGCAAACAGCAACGTGCCCGCCAGCGCCACACGGCGGCGGCCGAGACGATCTGACAATGGGCCGAAACCCAGCTGGCCCAAGCCTAGTGCCGCCAGATACACACTCAGCGACAAGGTCGCCTGGCTGCCCAACTCCTGGCTGATGGCCGGCAAGGCCGGCAGATACAGGTCAATACCCAGCGGGCTGAGCAACACCAGCAGGCGCGCAGCATGGGCGGCACGGCGGCTATTGGCTTGAGAAACTGAAGACATGGCAAACGGCAGGCTTGAAAAACGGGACGGGCATCTTACAGGGGAATGCCGCCAGCAGGGAGGCAGCACGGCAAACAGGCTTTTCCCGTGGCAGAACAATGAAGCGAAACACGGCCACATCACCACAATGCAGGCCATGAAAAACGGGCAAGCGCCGCCTGCCCGTTTTTCCACCCAACCCTTTGCGGCCAACACTGGCCGCGCTACCGAAGCTAGCTGCCCAGCACCTTCAGCAGCATGCCGGGCTTTGCCAGCTCATCCTGCAAGTCGCTGGCGGCCTGGCGCTCGCTGGCTGACAGACTGCCGGTCAGCTCACGCAGACTATGACGTGCGGCCGCATTGCCCGCCTTGTGCGCAAGGCTGAACAAGGCATGCGCCTTCACCTTGTCGCGCGGCACGCCCTGCCCTTCCTGGTACATCACGCCCAGATTATTGAAAGCACAATCATTGCCCTGCTGCGCCGCTTGCAGATACCAGTGTCTGGCACGGGAGTAGTCCTTGCCGGTACCACGCCCCTGCAAGAATTGAGTGCCCAGATTGACTTGGGCACTGTCGTGGCCCGCTTCTGCTGACAACAAATAGAGCTGGTGCGCCTTGGCTTCATCCTTGCTCACCCCCTCGCCACTGGCGTACAGCACGGCCAGATTGTGCCGGGCAACCTTTTCACCCTGCGCGGCAGCCTTGGCAAACCAGCTCGCCGCCTTGGCAAACCAGCTCGCCGCCTTGGCAAACCAGCTCGCCGCCTTGGCAGCGTCCTTGCCCACCCCTTTGCCATCAAAGTACAAGGTGCCCAGATTGGTCTGGGCATCGCCATCACCTTGAACGGCAGCCTTTTCATACCAGAACGCCGCCTGCCGGTAATCCGGCTTGACGCCAAGCCCCTTGTGATAGATTTCGCCCAAGGCATACTGGGCAAAAAGCTCGTTCTGCTCGCCAGCCTTGCGATACCAGTAAATAGCCTGCTTTACATCTTTGCTTACGCCCCGGCCCGAATCGTACATGATGGCCAGTGCTGTTTGCCCTTTGGCATTACCCAGTTCGGCAGCCTGACGGAACAAGCCCACTGCCTTGGCCTCATCCTGTTTCACGCCATAACCATTGGCATACAGCCTGCCCAAGGATTGGACGGCACGGGCGTCATTCTTCGCGGCCAACGGTTGCCACAGTTTGAGCGCCGTGGCGTAATCCTTGCGCCCATAAGCCGCCTTGCCTTGCTCGTAACTGGCATGAGCGGCATGAACAGTCAGCGCCAGCAAGGCAGCAAGCAGCGCTCGACGAATCGGCATAGTCATTCCAAAGATATAAAAATTGCCGCCATCCTATCGCCAGAAATGACAAACGGGCAAGCGCTGCCTGCCCGTTTGTCCACTCAAGCCTTTGCGGCCAACCCTGGCCGCATCCTTATCGTGTGCCCAACAGCGGCTCCAGCAGACCGCTGATACCCAGCCACATGATCTGCACGCCAAGACACAGCAGGATAAAGGCGGTCAGGCGCATGAAAACCATGGTGCCGGTCTTGCCGAGGAATTTCAGCAGACGGTCGGCATAGCGCAGACTGGCCCACACCGCGATACAGATGATGGTAATCGCCGCCAGCGCCGCCAGCGGGGCGATGGTGAAACGCTCAAGCAACGTGCCCTTGCGACTCAGCGACGCACCAACGGTAATCGCCACCGAAATCGACCCCGGCCCCACCATCATCGGGAAGGTCAGCGGGTAAAACGCCTGCTGCTTCAGGTGGTCGGACATGTCCTGGGTGCTGTCCGGCGCGCTTTTCGGCGCTGGTGCCTCGTTCATCATGCGCCAGCCGGCAACCGAAATCAGCAAGCCGCCCGCCACTTGCACCACCGGGATTTCCACCCCGAAGAAGGACAGCACCACACCGCCAAAATACATGCTGCCGATCAGCAGCAAAAAGCTGTAAAACGCGATACGCCGCGCCAGAAACGCACGTTCGGCATTGCTGTTATGCGCCGTCAGCGTCATGAAAATCGGCACACCACCGGGCGGGTTGATGATGGGCCACAGGGTTGCCAGCACAAACAGGAAATTGGTGACAAAGGTCGACAGGTACTGGCTCATGGACATCTTTCGCGTGTCTTGGAATGGCTGGATGTTAGCACTGGCCGGCTGCCGTGCAATAGCCATCTACGTTGGCCGCCGCTTTGCGCGTAAAATAGCGGCATGAACGATCTCTTTGCGCAAGAACCGCACAAGCCGCTGGCCGAGGCCTTGCGGCCAACCTCGCTGGCTGATGTCATCGGTCAGCAGCACCTGATCGGCGAGGGCAAGCCGCTGCGGCTGGCTATCGACGCCCAGATCCCGCACAGCATGATTCTGTGGGGGCCACCCGGCGTCGGCAAAACCACGCTGGCGCGCATCCTCGCCCATGGCTTTGATGCCGAGTTCATCCCGCTGTCGGCGGTGCTGGCCGGGGTAAAAGACATCCGCGAGGCGGTCGAGCGCGCGCACGCCACCCTGCAGCAAAGCGGACGGCGCACCATCCTGTTTGTCGATGAAGTACACCGCTTCAACAAGAGCCAGCAGGATGCGTTTTTGCCCTTTGTCGAATCCGGCCTGTTGACCTTTATCGGTGCCACTACCGAAAACCCGTCCTTCGAGGTCAACCCCGCCCTGCTGTCACGTGCCCAGGTGTATGTGCTCAAGTCGCTGAACGGCGACGAGCTGCTGCAATTGTTTACGCGTGCGGCCAAGCTTGGCCAGCTTGACGGGCTGGATTTTGACGATGAAGCGCGTCAGGCCTTGTGCGGCTATGCCGACGGCGATGCGCGACGTTTTCTCAATCTGCTGGAGCAAACCCGCACCGCCGCCCGCGCGCGCAAGCTTGGCCGCATCGACAGCGCCTTTCTCGCCGAAGTGCTGACCGTCAACGCGCGCCGTTTCGACAAGGGCGGCGATGCCTTTTACGACCAGATTTCCGCGCTGCACAAATCGGTACGCGGCTCCAACCCTGACGCTGCACTGTACTGGCTGACGCGCATGCTGGACGGCGGCGCCGACCCGCGTTATCTGGCGCGGCGCATCGTGCGCATGGCATGGGAAGACATTGGCCTGGCCGATCCGCGCGCCATGCAGATTGCCAATGACGCCGCCACCACCTACGAGCGTCTCGGCAGCCCCGAGGGCGAGCTGGCACTGGGGCAGGCAGTGATTTATCTGGCCGTCGCCGCCAAGAGCAATGCCGGTTACAAGGCGTATAACGCTGCGCGCGCCTTCGTGGCACAAGACAACTCGCGCCCGGTACCGGTACACTTGCGCAATGCACCAACCCGCTTGATGAAAGAGCTGGGCTACGGCCACGACTACCGTTACGCCCACGACGAGCCGCACGGTTATGCCGCTGGCGAGACTTATCTGCCCGAAGGGCTGGAGGATGTGCGCTGGTACGAACCGGTGCCACGCGGTCTCGAAAGCAAGATTGCCGACAAGCTGGCTTTTTTAAGAGAGCTGGACCAACAAGCACAAACCAAGAAACAGGACTGAAAAATGCTGGATATCCAACTGCTGCGCAGCAATATCGAGGAAGTGGCCGCCCGTCTGGCCACCCGTGGCTACACGCTGGAGGTTGACGCCTTCAATGCGCTGGAAGCCGAACGCAAATCCCTGCAAACCCGCATGCAGGATCTGCAATCCCAGCGCAACAGCTCCTCCAAGCAAATCGGCATTGCCAAGAAAAATGGCGAAGACGTGTCCGCCATCATGGCGCAGGTTGCCAGCCTGGGCGACGAACTGAAAGCCGCCGAAGAAGCCTTTGCCGCGGTACAGAGCCGTCTGGATAACTGGATGCTGACCATCCCTAACCTGCCGCACGAATCGGTACCGGCGGGCGAGGATGAATCCGGCAACGTGGAAGTACGCCGCTGGGGCAGCCCGCGCGCCTTCGACTTTGAAGTGAAGGATCACGTTGATGTCGGCGCGACTCATGGCCTGGATTTCGAAGCCGGCGCCAAGCTGTCCGGCGCACGCTTCACCGTACTGCGTGCCGATATCGCCCGCCTGCACCGCGCACTGGCGCAGTACATGCTGAACACCCATACCGACAAGCACGGCTACAGCGAGACTTACACCCCGTACATCGTTAACAGCGATGTGCTGTTCGGCACCGGCCAGCTGCCGAAGTTTGCCGAAGACATGTTCCGCGTCGAGCGTGGTGGCGAAGCCGCTACCCAGCCGCAGTACCTGATTTCGACTTCCGAAATCAGCCTGACCAACCTGGTACGCGAATCGGTGCTCAAGCACGAAGAACTGCCGGTGAAGCTGACTGCCCACTCGCCTTGCTTCCGTTCCGAAGCCGGTGCCTACGGTCGTGACACCCGCGGCCTGATCCGCCAGCACCAGTTCGACAAGGTTGAGATGGTGCGTATCGAACAGCCGGAAAACTCCTTTGCCGCGCTGGACGAAATGGTCGGCCACGCTGAAGCCATTCTGCAGGCGCTGAACCTGCCGTACCGCGTGATGGCGCTGTGTACCGGCGATATGGGTTTCGGCTCGCACAAGACCTTCGACCTCGAAGTGTGGCTGCCAGCGCAGAACACCTACCGCGAGATCAGCTCCTGCTCGAATATGGGTGATTTCCAGGCCCGCCGCATGATGGCGCGTTTCAAGGATGCCGAAGGCAAGAACCGCTACGTGCACACCCTGAACGGCTCCGGCCTGGCAGTTGGCCGCACGCTGGTGGCGGTGTTGGAAAACTACCAGAACGCCGACGGCAGCATCACCATTCCGGAAGTACTGCGTCCGTATATGGGCGGCAAGGAAAAGATCGGCGGCTAAACAGCTGGCGATGGCAGGATATTTCCTGCAAAACAAGAAAGCAGGCCTCGTGCCTGCTTTTTTGCATTCTGCCGCCACAATCTTGCAAGATACCCGTATTGGCTAGAACTTATGCCAAGCAGCCACACTCCGAGCATGGCCACTCAGGCAAACAACAATACCGGCCGGTAAAGCCGGAGCACACTCGGAGATATCATGAAATTCAAAGCTGCCCTGCTGGCTACTGCCGGCCTGCTAACCGCCACTGCGGCCAACGCCAACACCGCCAACATCACCGAAGCCGAAACCCTGGCCGCGCAAAATGCGTGGTGCGGCGCGCTGGTCGCCATCAGCAAGGAATACAAGGCGCACGGCCAGCAAAAAGCCACCGAACTCGCGCAAAAAGTGCTGGATGCCGCCTATGGCTACAAGCAAGGCACCGTGCTGTTCAAGCCGACACTGACCCACGGCAAGCAGGTATTCCGCAATGACAACGCCGGTGCCCTCGCCTACTTCGTTGGCAATAACCCTGCCTTCCCGAACGACAAGGGCTTTGCGCTGAAGGGCTGGGAAAAGTGCGAGATCCGCAATAGCGGCCTGCACCTGAACGGCAATATGGCGCTGACCATGGGTAATGTGGTGATGACCAATGACAAGGGCCAGGTGACAACCGTCGACAAGACCTGGGCCTTCAAGAAAGTGGATGGCGTGGTGCGCGTGGTGCTGCATCACTCCTCGCTGCCGTATCAGCCACAGTAAGCCGTTTCTCCCGGCTGTCACTCTCCGTGGCAAAAGCCGGCTGGCGACCTCGTCGCCTGCCGGCTTTTTTCATGCCTGCCACCCATAAATGCCATGAGTATTTTTCTGCCTTTTTCTGTGCTTGAAAGCTTGCTGACAGGCTCATTGCTTATAAAGCAGCCTCAGTCATTACAAAAATGCCTAAACGGCAAGTAAAAGACCAACACAGAGAAAGGATGTACATGCTTACCCTTCTTGGCTTCGGCATGGTGACCTGCTTCATGTATCTGATCATGAGCAAGCGCCTGTCCGCCCTGCTGGCCCTCATCGTGGTGCCGGTAATCTTTGCGCTGATCGGCGGCTTTGCGGCCGACATGGGCCCGATGATGCTCGATGGCATCCGCAAGCTGGCACCGACCGGCGTCATGCTGATGTTCGCCATTCTCTACTTCGGCATCATGATTGATGCCGGCCTGTTCGACCCCATCGTGCACGCCATCCTGCGTGCGGTAAAAGGCGACCCGCTGCGCGTGCTGATCGGCACCGCCGTGCTGACACTGGCTGTCGGCCTCGACGGAGATGGCTCGACCACCTATATGATTGCCGTGTCGGCCTTCCTGCCGCTGTACCGCCGTCTGGGCCTGAATGTGCTGATGCTGGCCTGTGTGGTGATGCTGGCTGTCGGCGTGATGAATCTCACCCCGTGGGGTGGCCCGCTTGCCCGCGCCGCCAGTGCCCTGCATGTCGAGCCTAGCGACATCTTCCTGCCCATGATTCCGGCGATGATCGTCGGCGCACTGGGTGTGATCGGCATGGCCGCGATCTTTGGCCTGCGCGAGCGCCAGCGCGTCGGCATCATCGACCTGAGCAACACCGACCACCACGTCGAACACATCGACGACCACGCCGCCATTCGCCGTCCGAAGCTGCTGTGGGTCAACGCCGGCCTGACGCTGGCGCTGATGACCACGCTGGTCATCGGCGTGCTGCCGCTGCCGGTGCTGTTCATGCTGGGCTTTGCGATTGCGCTGGTCATCAACTATCCGGACCCGAAAATGCAGCGCGAGCGCATTGCCGCCTACGCTGACAGCATTCTGGGGGTGGTATCGCTGATCTTCGCCGCCGGCATTTTCACCGGCATCCTCAGTGGCACCGGCATGGTCGAGGCGATGGCCGAGAGCTTCCTCGCCGTGCTGCCGCCAACCGTCGGCCCGTATCTGGCGGTGATTACCGCACTGGCCAGCCTGCCGTTTACCTTCTTCATGTCCAACGATGCCTTCTACTTCGGCATCCTGCCGGTGATTGCCAAGGTTGCCGCCGAGTACGGCTTTACCGCGGCCGAAATGGCGCGTGCCTCGCTGATCGGCCAGCCGGTACACCTGCTCAGCCCGCTGGTGGCCTCGACCTATCTGCTGCTGGGGCTGATCAAGATCGAGTTTGGCGAGCATCAGCGCTTCACGCTGTTGTGGGCCACCGGCATCTGCCTGCTGATGCTGGTCGCCGCCATCCTCACGGGTGCTTTCCCGCTGCTGCGCGGTTAATGCAGCCTCTGACGGCAGCCGTCATGGCTGCCGACTCCGTCGTGTTGTACTCCCTTTGCCGGAACGGGCCTGCCTGCTCCGGCTTTTTTCATGCCTGACGCACCTTGCCGACAAACTCGCCAAAGCACTGCAACAGCCGGTCGACATCGCTCTGCCGCGTATCGGGGCACAGCAGCAGCATATTGTGGAAGGGTGTAATCAGCAGGCCGCGATTGAGCAGATACAGATGCACGATGTGCTCCAGCTCGCCATCGAGAATCTTCTCCGCCTCGCTGCCGTTTTTGGGTGGCACCGGCGTGAACTGGAACTCCACCCGCGCGCCGATCTGCGTCACGCACCACGGCAAACTCTGCCGCCGGATGATGTCGCGCAAGCCTGCGGCCAACCTTTCGGCCAGACCGAACATATGCTGGTAGGCGATATCGGTCATCACCTCGGCCAGATTCGCCCGCATCGCCGCCATCGCCAGCAGGTTGGCCGTCAGCGTGGTGCCGATGCCGCTGTGGCCGGGCGGCGCTTCGGCCTTGGCTGCTTCGGCGCGGCGGGCGACCTCGGCGCTGAAACCATACACCGCGCACGGCACGCCGCCGGCCACCGGCTTGCCGACCACAAAGATATCGGGCTGCAAACCTTCGGCCCGGGTATAACCACCGGGGCCGCTGCTGATGGTGTGGGTTTCGTCGATCAGCAATAGCGTGCCGTAGCGCCGGCACAGCGCTTGCGCCGCCGCCCAGTAACCCGGCTCCGGCAACACCATGCCGATATTGGTCATCGCCGGCTCGGCCAGGAGGCAAGCCACCTCGCCGTCCTGCAGCGCCGCTTCGAGTGCCGCCAGATCATTGAATTCGATGCTGCGCGTGTACTGCGTGATGTCGTACACCTGCCCCAGCACGCTGTCGCGCGTCTGCGGCTGGCCATCAACCAGATCGACAAACACGTCATCGACGGTGCCGTGATAACAGCCATTGAAAATCAGCACCTGCTGGCGGCGGGTAATCGCGCGCGCCCAGCGGATGGCAAAGCGGTTGGCGTCGGACGCCGACAGCGCCCACTGCCAGTACGGCAGGCCAAAGCGCCGCGCCAGCTCCTCGGCTACCCACACGCCGTGCTCGTTGGGCAGCATCGCGGTGTACCCGCGCTGCGCCTGGCGCATGATGGCATCGGCCACTGGCTGTGGGCTGTGGCCGAACATCGCGCCGGTGTCACCCAGACAAAAATCCACGTAATCGTGACCATCGACATCCTTGAAACGCGCACCGCGCGCCTCCGCCACATACAGCGCGAATGGCGTGGACCAGTCGCGCATCCAGTGCATGGGCACGCCAAACAGCTGATGCCGGGCCGCACGCTGCGACAGCTCGCGCGATTTGGGCATGCGGCTGACAAATAATTGCTGCTCTTCGGCAAACAGGGCCTGCGCCTTGTGCCAGTCGATTCCGTGACGGGTAGTCATGTGTTCCCCTTCTGCCTGCGGCCAAGGTTGGCCGCCAGCCATGTCAGACGTGCAGTTGCAGATGCTCGCGTTCCCAGGCGGTAATCGCGCGATGGAAGGTTTCGAATTCCTTCTCTTTCACCGCACAGAAAGCCTGCACGAATTCCTCGCCCAGAATGGCCGATACCTCCTCACAGGCGGCCATCAGCTCGACCGCGTCTTCCAGCGAGCGTGGCAGCTCGTAATCGAGGTTGTAGGCGCTGTCGCTCATCGGCGCGCTCGGCTCCAGCTTTTCCATCATGCCCAGATAGCCGCAGGCCAGCGTTGCCGCCATCGCCAGATAGGGATTCACATCCACGCCCGGCACGCGGTTTTCGACGCGGCGCGCGGCCGGGCCGGATGGCGGCACGCGAATGCCGCAGGTGCGGTTGTCGTAGCCCCAGCGCACATTGATCGGCGCGGCGGTGTGGCGGCTCAGGCGGCGATAGCTGTTCACATACGGAGCCAGCATCGGCATTACCAGCGGCAGGTATTTCTGCATACCGCCGATGTGATGGAAAAACAGCTCGCTGGCCGTGCCGTCTTCGTCCGAGAAAATATTGCCGCCATCATCCATGCGCACGATGCTCTGGTGAATGTGCATGGCGCTGCCCGGCTCGTTCTCCATCGGCTTGGCCATGAAGGTGGCGAAGATATTGTGGCGATACGCCGTCTCGCGCACCGCGCGCTTGAACAGGAACACCTGATCGGCCAGCTCCATCGCATCGCCGTGGCTGAAATTGATCTCCATCTGGCAGGCACCGACTTCGTGAATCAGCGTCTCGACATTCAGCCGAGCCGCCTCGCAAAACGCCGACAGCTCCTGAAAGAAGGGGTCAAAATCATTCACCGCATCAATCGAAAACGACTGGCGGCCAACCTCCGAGCGGCCGGCGCGGCCCGAGGGCGGGCGCAGCGGCTCGTGCGGATTGTCATTCTGGCGGATCAGGTAAAACTCCATCTCCGGTGCCACCACCGGCCGCCAGCCCTTGTTTTCGTACAGTTTCAGCACACGGCGCAGCACCGCCCGCGGCGAAATGCCCACCGGCCGGCCGTCAAAGTCTTCACAGTCGTGAATCACCACCGCCACCGGCTCTATCGCCCACGGCACCATGCGGATGGTTGTCGGGTCTGGCCGGCACACCATATCCGGGTCGTTAGCCCCGGCAAAGCGTTCGAAATCGGCAAACTCGCCGTTTACGGTAATGTTCAGCACCGCCTTCGACATTTTCATGCTGTCTTCGGCGAGGAAAAGATTCTTCGGCACGATCTTGCCGCGCGCCACGCCGGTCATGTCCGGAATCACGCATTCGACTTCGTGGATCTGATGTTCGCGGATAAAGTCCGCCAGCTCTTGCTTCATGGTCGTTCACCTCTGGTTTGGCCTTCGGCTCCCGTCCCTGGCTGCCAAGCGGCTGCCAAAACCACCGCACCAAGCTCAACCGGCACAGTCGTTTTGGCGGCCACCCGCCCTGCCTTGCAGCAGAAAAACGCAGTCAAAAACAGCGCGCTGCCTGCAAGATAGATTTGATCAAATATCACCGTCAAGGTTTGATCAAATCTTTCGCCCCGCCAGAACGGCTCTGTTATGCTTGGCCGCAACACTGACTCCACGCCACCATCATGAAAACCGATCAAGCCCTCAGCCTGCAGGATGCCGTCTACGACCAGCTGCGCCACGGCCTGATGCTGGGCCGCTGGCTGCCCGGCGAGCGGCTGAAAATCCAGCAACTGGCCGCCGAATTCGGCGTCAGCCCGATGCCGGTCCGCGCCGCCCTGCAAAGGTTGGCCGCAGAAAAAGCACTGGAAAACATCCCCAATTGCGGCGTGCAAGTACCGCGCCTGAGCGTGGCGCGCTTTGACGACATCCTGCAAAACCGCATCCTGCTGGAAGGCCAGGCCGCCTGGCTGGGCGCGCAAAAACTCGATGCCGCCGGCCGCCAGCAGCTGGCAAGGCTATGCGAAGAAATGGATGCCGCCGTCGCCCGGCGCGATGTCAAAGCCTATCTCGACGCCAACGAGGCCTTTCATCTGGCGCTATACCAGGCCGCCGACTCGCCGCTGCTGCTGCAGCTGATCGAACACGTCTGGCTGTATGTCGGGCCGATATCCAACCAGCTGATCCACGACGAACAAGGTTGGCCGCAAATGAACGACGCCCACCGCGAGCTGATCAGCGCCCTGCTGCAAGGCAACGCCAACGGCGTACGCGCCGCCATCGCGCAAGACCTGGCGACGGCTGGCGAGGCGCTGAGGAAGTTGTGTGTGGAGGGGTGATGGGGACCTGGTGCAGTCTTGCCAGGAGGCTTACATTAAGCTGTAGCCAGCTGCTAAGCCTTGCCAGTCGGACACTTACCGAAATATCATGCTGCGACACTCACATGACAAAGCACAAGGAAGTAGCGTGTTCGAAATTGGAAAAGAGTACAACCGAAAATCCGAAATACACGAAAGATACAAAGGACAGTCTCAAGGTGGAATATCTACACCGAAAGATTTTCCAGGGATTTTTATATTCACATCTGATGCCGGCGAGCAGCACGGGTATCGAGACGAATACAGAGATGATGGTATCTTTTGGTATACCGGTGAAGGGCAAATCGGTGATATGAAAATGGAGGCCGGCAACAAGGCCATCCTCGAACATGCTAAGAGCAAGAAAATAATCTACGTTTTTGAGTACACAAGAAAGGCGCATGTTCGCTTCCTCGGAACTGCGGACTGCCTTGATTACCATCAAGAAATCAGACCTGATCGCAACGGCCAAGACCGTACGGTAATTGTATTTCATCTAGACATAGATTCCGTTCCTGAGAAAAATCAGACTTCAGAACCCAAAGCCGCCTACAGATCAAATAATCTAAAAGCTTTAAAAAGTAAGTCCATAAAAGAACTTAGAGATGCTGCTTTAAGAAAAGCTGCACCTGGTTCTAGTGCAAGAGAAAAAAAAGAAACCGCATATTATCGCGCTCAAGCACTTAAAGTTTATGTAATTGCTCGATCCAGAGGCTTGTGTGAGGGCTGTGGATCAGCGGCTCCATTCCAAACAAAAAAAGGGCCCTTTTTGGAGTGCCACCACGTACATCGCCTTGCCGATGGCGGCCCAGATCACCCTCAGAATGTTGTTGCAGTTTGCCCAAACTGCCATCGTCGTGCGCACTACGCGAAAGACAGGGTTGAATTCAATGAAAAGTTAAAAGAGCTGGCTTTCACTGCTGATAAAAGTGCCATTTAATCAATTTTTGATGACGATTTCGTAAGGTGAGTTCACCAACAGTGATACCCGCCGACAACATTACCAGCACCTGGCGGGTATGGCCTTGTGGACGCACCTCCTTACCTGCTGAGTTCCGCCGTTTCAACTCATGGAGACTAATGTGAAAGACTCATTGATGCTGGCAATTCTAACTGGTGTATCAATCTTCGCAATCAGCCAATTCCTACTTAAACTGGTACTAGAACCGATTGTTGCCTTTAAAATAAAAATTGGTGAATTGTCTGCACTATTTCTACGTGAGCAAGCAAAAATAACGAATGCGCAAGCCTCTGAAGAAATACAACAAGAAATCCGGTTCATGTCATCATCAATCCTTGCACATAGACAGGCCATTCCTTTTTATAGATTTTTTGCTTTTATTTTGCGCTTACCTAGCATAGATGATCTGACAAGTTCATGTCGCTCCCTCAACTGGATCGCGCATCATGTAGTCAAAGATGCACCAAGAATTCCCCCTCGGAACGACATACCGTTCGAAATTCATAAAGAGATGAAAAATATAAATGAAAAATTAAAAATCATAATCTCCTATAGCGAGTTATAACAAAGCCCCGTAGAGCGGGTTCGCCCACGGCGATACCCGCCCCCCCCCCTTCAACAGCATTAGCTGCACCTCACGGGTATGGCCTTGCGGCCAACCTGCCCGGACTTGATCCCCACTCTTCAGCACCTATCGAAGGAAATCCCAAATGCTCGAATGGCACTCACTCACTTGGCGGCAAAAAGCTGCCTGCGTACTCCTCGCTGTAATCAGCGCACTGGGTATCGCCGCCATGCTCACGGAAAAGCCACTCAGCCCCGGTAGCTTTCTTGCCGCAGCGTCCATGTCGGCCTTGTTCGCGGCGGTGTTGCTGAATCCCTTGCTTGTTCGAGGAAACATGCGTGCGGCACTCTCTGAGCCTATGCCCCGCGCCAGCAAGGTTCTCGCTTTCGCCGCGCTTGGGCTGTTTATGCTCAGCCGCGCTGCCGAGGCAATATTCTGACGTTCACCCCTCAAAAGGCCGCAAGAACGGTCAGATGGGATGTGCTGGGTGCATCGCCCCTGCTGGCTGAGCTACCCTGCCGTTTTGCTAACCTACCCGGCCGCTACTGACTTCACCCATGTCCATCCTGAAAAAACTGGCCATTCTGGCTTTGGCGCTGCTGTTTTCACCCGTCCTGATTCCGTTTGCCATCTATTTCGCCAGAGAGAAAAAATGGTTTGTGGCCACCGTGCTTGCGCCCTTGCCTGCTGCGGAGAAGGCCAGTCAGGCGGATTTTCTGCTCAAGTCGGATGAGGCCGATATCCAGCACAATCTTGCGACTTGCCTCGCGCGGCTTGATGAGGCCGGCTATTGCCTCGGCTTTCGCATTGACTGGCGGGATGTGGACGAAGTGGTGGTGCAAGGCAATGCGCTGGCCGGCAGCCACGGCATTGCCGCCCAGTTTTCACCGGCGGCGCCAGACGAAGATGCCACGGTGTGGCAGCAGCTGGTGCACTACGATGTCTGGCTGCAGGCGCACGGCTTTAGCGTGGTGTTGTGGGATCAGGGTTCGGACGAGTATCGCGGCTTAATCTGCCCGTCTGCCCGGCTACGCCGTTTTATCCGCGCCGGCAAGCAGCTGGGGCTGACACTGGTGAAGCTTGATCACGAAAACGAGCAGTAGCCACCCTGACTGGCGGACTCGCCAAGTGCGATACCCGCGCTGACATTTCGCCAGCATCAGCAAGGTGCCGCCGGCCTTGCGGCCAACCTTGCCTGTCAGCCGGCCTTATTGGCTGGCACGGTCGCCCGCAAGCAACTCGGCGAGTATGGCTCTGCCTACTTCAAGCGGATCAGGCGCCAGCGCATCGCAATTCGTGAGGATGGCCAGAAAGAGGCCTTGCTCTGGCACTCGTGCCATATAGCTGGCGAAGCCATTGATACCGCCATCGTGGTCGATCAGCCGATTGCCCTGGAAATCCTGAATCTCGAAGCCGAAGCCGTAACTGCCGGCGCTGCCGTCTGCAAGCTGGCAGGGGCTAAACATTTTTTGCCAGGCGCTCGCGCCGAGCAGGCGGCCTGTGGCAATAGCGTTTTCCCAGCGCAAGAGGTCGTCGACATTCGACAGCAAATCGCCAGCGGCAAACGGCACCGACATGTCGATGGGCGCGGCCTCGCAGACAAGATCATCTTCAACCGAATAGCCGCTGACACGTGCCAGCGCTGGCTGATCGCCCTCGACTGCCGTGGCGTTCATCCCCAGCGGCGCAAAGACCTGCTGCGCCATAAATGAGGCATACGACTGCCCCGATACTGCCTCGATAATCGCACCAAGCAGGCAATAGCCCGAGTTGCTGTATGACCAGCCGCTACCCGGGGCAAATTGCAGCGGGGCTGATTTAAAGAGGTCGATCAAGGCCCAAACGGTATGAGGTGTTGCCATCAGCTCGTCGAACTCATCCAGCTCGGTATAACACGGGATGCCCGAGGTGTGGTTTAGCAGATGTTCTACGGTGATGCGGTGGCCTTGCGCCGGATAGTCGGGCAGAAAGCGGCCAATATCATCATGCAGAGACAGCAGGCCACGCTCGATCAGCAGCATCACCGCGGCCGCGGTGAATTGCTTGCTGAGGGAGCCAATGCGGAAAATCATCGCCGGCTGCAGCGCTTGCTGCCGGCTTACGTCGGCCAGGCCATAGGCTTGGCGGTGAATGAGCTTGCCGGCCTCGGCCACCATCACCACTGCACCGGGGGCTTGTGGCGGGTAGTGGCGGGATAGCAGATCGTCAATGCGTTTATCAATCACGGTGTTCATTATCGGAGGCGTGAGCCTTGGCTGAGTGAGTTTGCGGATGCTGGCTGCACAAGGGCGGGCTGTTTTGCCGGCCTTGATACCAGTCACAGCCATTCGTGACTGCCAATGCCCAAAAGTTTCAATAGCCACAGGAATACGCAAAGATTTCACCGCCAACAGCAAGATCACGCGCAGCTATCTGCCAGCACAGCAAGTTTTACCAGCGTGCTTTGCTGTGCTTCAGACCGCATGCCGACATGCGGCCAACCCTATAAGACAAAACGCCGCAATTAAGACAAAACGCCGCAATCGCGGCGTTTTGTCACTTCGGCACGGGCAGTCACTGCCCTGCTGTCTTATTTGATGGCCAGGCTCAGCGAGTCGGCGGTGGCATCCAGCAGCTGGAATTCCGGATGACGCGGCAGCAGCGCCTTGGCACCGGCACCGGTGGCAAAACGCAGGCTGACGCCGGCTACCGGCTGGATCTGCCAGTTGTTGTCGCGGCTCGGGTTCACCTTGCCTTCGCTGGCCAGATACTGCGCCAGTGCTTCGCGGTTCTCGTCCGGCGCATCGACGACGATCTGCTTGCCATTCAGGCCGGCAAAGTTGCCGCCACCGCTGGCGCGGTAGTTGTTGGTCACCACCAGGAAGGTCTGGCTGTCATCCAGCGGCTTGCCCTGATAGCTGAGGTTGACGATGCGGCGGGCGTCGGCTGCGGCCAACTTGCCGTCCATGTCATAGCGCGATGGCTGAGTGACATCGATCTGGTAGCTCACGCCGTCGATGGTGTCGAAGTTGTAAGAGCGGAAGTCAGCGTTGATCAGCTCTTGCACCGCTGCGCCTTTCGGGTCGATGCGGTTGAACTGGCCGGCCGAGCGTTCCAGCCATTCGCGCACGTCACGGCCGCTGACTTTGACGATCTTCACGGTGTTCGGATAGATGTAGAGGTCAGCCAGATTCTTGATGGCCAGCGGGCCGGCCGGGATATCGGTGTAGTAGCTCCAGCCCTGACGGCCACCAGCCTTGAATGGCGCGGCAGCAGACAATAGCGGCAGCTTTTCGTATTCGGTGCCCTGTACGGCGCGGCGCGCGTACCAGAGCTGGGCCTGCGACACCAGCTGCACCGACGGATCATCCGCTACCAGCGCAAAGTAGCTGTAGATCGGCGCGGTGGTTTCTGCCACGCGGCCACGCACATAGCTGAGGGTGTCTTCGTGCACATGGCCGATCAGCTCTTGCACCATCGGGTCGGCACCAACCAGCGGCTTTTTGTTCTTGCGGTCGAAAATCGGGCGCAGCGCCGACTGGCTGCCCTGCACCTGCCAGCGGCCGTCTACCTTGTCCAGCGAGAGGTCTACCACGCCCAGATGATCACCCCAACGGCCCGGCATCACCGCAGCCACGCCATTGATGGTGCCGCGTGTGATATCGACTTTCGGATAGGCCGCAAAGCTGGCGGACGGGAATTCGGCATGGGCGTGGCCAAACAGGATGGCATCAATGCCCGGCACTTCGGCGAGGCCGGCCACCGAGTTTTCGGCAAAGCGTGGCTGCTCGCCTTTCTCGAAGCCGCTGTGCGGCACGGCCACGATGATGTCCGCGCCTTTTTTCTTCATTTCCGGCACATAGCGGCGCGCGCTTTCGAGGATGTCATGCGCGACGACCTTGCCTTCGAGATTGGCCTTGTCCCACATCATGATCTGCGGCGGCACAAAACCGATCACGCCGATGGTGACTTTCTGCACCTTGCCGTTTTCGTCTTTCAGCTGGCGCTTGAGCAGGGTGTAAGGCTGGAACAGCGGCTTGCCGGTCTTGGCGTCGCTGACGTTGGCCGACACATACGGAAAGCCGGCGCCCTTCAGCGAGTTTTTCAGGAAAGGCAGGCCGAAGTTGAATTCGTGGTTGCCGATATTGCCGGCATCGTATTTCAGCGCGTTCATCACCACATAGGCTGGGTGACGCTCGCCTTTTTTCAGTGGCTTGATCTTGGCCACCAGGTCGCCCATCGGGCTGCCCTGCAGCAGGTCGCCGTTGTCGATCAGCAGGCTGTTGGCGGCCTCGGCACGCGCGGCCTTGATCAGGCTGACAGTCTTGGCGAGGCCGAATTCGTCGGTACTCTTGTCCTGGTAGTAGTCGTAGTTGACCAGGTTCATGTGCAGGTCGGAGGTGGCCAACAGGCGCAGTTTGACCGGCGCAGCCCAGGCGGTGCTGACGGCCAGTGCCAGCAGGCTGGCGGCGAAATAGCGGGTTTTCATGGTGTTTCTCGTGCTGTATGCCGGCATTGATGCCGGTCGCGTGGGACACGCCGCCCGACTGGGCGGCGATGGGGGCGCAAGTGTGCCGCAAAGCCATGTCAGTCGCAAGCGGCAAGCACGCTGACATGGCAGGCGGCAAAGACTCAGAGCAGGCCTTCTTCTTTCAATGCCTGCTGCACGGCCGGACGGGCCGCAATGCGAGCGCTGTATGCCTGCAATACCGGCCAATTGTCGATATTGCGGCCAGCATTCTTGGGCCACGACAGGCAGACAAACAGATAGCCATCCGCCACGCTGAAGCCACTCTCCAGCAGGTAGTCACGCTGGCTCAGCCAGCCCGACAGCAAGTCAAAGCGTTGGCTCAGGCGCTGCCAGGCAGCCTCTTTGACAGCGTCGTCCTGACTGTTAAACAGCGGCGAGAAGTTCTTGTGCACCTCGGTCGAGACGAAGTTCAGCATCTCTTGCAGACGGTAGCGGGCTAGTGTGCCATTGGCTGGTGCCAGCTGTTTTTCCGGTACGAGATCGGCAATGTACTGCACGATGGCCGGGCCCTCGGTAAGCAGTTCGCCATTATCCAGCAGCAAGGCCGGCACATAGCCCTTGGGGTTGATGGCACGGTAGTCGTCGCCGCTGGCAGTCAGCCGTGGCTCGGCGCGCAGATTGACCTTTTCGGTTTCGTAGGCGAGGCCGGCTTCGGCCAGGGCGATATGCGGGGACAGCGAGCAGACACCGGGGGAGAAATAAAGCTTCATGACGACTCCTGAAAGGTTGGCCGCAAGGTTACGGCGACTCACCGAGCATAGGCGCGTCAAATGACCGTAACAAGACAGGATGGCAGAACACAGTGTGCGCCCTGCCCGTCGCGGCCACGGCTGCAACAGGCAGGCTCAATCGCCCAGCGTGCGCCGCTCGTACATCGCCTGCGCCAGCGTGCCGGGGTCGACATATTCCAGCTCGCCACCCACCGGCATGCCGCGTGCGATACGGGTGACTTTCAGCCCCTGACGCTTGAACAGCTCGGCCAACAGGTGTGCCGTCACCTCGCCTTCGGCGGTGAAATTGGTGGCGATGATCACCTCCTGCACCTTGCCGTCGCTGGCGCGGGCGACCAGTTTTTCCAGATCGAGATCTTTCGGCCCGACGCCATCCAGCGGTGACAAGCGCCCCATCAGCACGAAATACAGGCCGTCGTAGCTCTTGGTCTGCTCCAGCATCAAGAGGTCGGCCGGCATCTCGACCACGCACAGCAAGTCCTGCCGCCGCGTTTCATCGGCACAGACATTGCATAGCGGCACCTCGCTGAAGGTGTGACAACGCTCGCAATGGCGCAGGCTCAGCAAGGCCTTGTCTAGCGCGCGCGCCAGCTTGTCGGCACCGGCGCGGTCGCGCTGCAGCAGGTGAAACGCCATGCGCTGCGCCGATTTGGGGCCGACTCCGGGCAGCACTTTCAGCGCCGAAATCAGCTGATCGAGCGAGGGCGGGTTTTTCATGGGGCTTCCTCAAGGTTGGCCGCAACAAAGCCGGGGGCAAAACGCACCATCAGCCATTCATCGATATAGTCGTCGCCACGTTTGTAGGCGGCCCGCTGGGTGCCTTCATGCACAAAACCGAGCTGGCGGTATAACGCCTGCGCCCGCGGATTGTCGGCCTCGACCATCAGCTGCACGCGCTGCACGCCGGCGGCAAACAGCTGGCTGACGGCATGCTCGACCATCTGCCGGGCAATGCCCTGCCCTTGCCGCGCCGGGTCCACCGCCAGCGTACCCAGATAGGCGACATGGCTGGCGCGGCCGTCGTAACGCAGCGTGCGGTAAAAACCGACCAGCTCGCCGCCGTCTTCGACAGCATGAAACTGGCCGTCAGCCAGCAGCGTGGCGAGATAGGCAGCGAAGTCGTCGCGGCTCATGCCGTCGACACTCAGATAAGGCAAGACGCCCGGGTGCTGATAGATGCGGTAGATGGCATCCAGATCAGCCGGACGGGCGGCGCGATAGTGCAGCATGGCGGGCTTTCCGGTGACAAGCAAATGGCCGCAAGCCATGACAGCATTGCGGCCAACGTTTCACGCGCTGAAGATCAGAACGGGAATTTCATGCCTGCAGGCAGGTTCATGCCGGCGGTGAACGAGGACATGCGTTCCTGGCTGGTAGCATCGGCCTTGCGGCTGGCGTCGTTGAAGGCGGCAGCGATCAGGTCTTCCAGCATTTCCTTGTCTTCCTTGGCGTCTTCCAGCAGGCTGTCGTCGATGCTGACACGCTTGACGTCATGGCTGCAGGTCATCACCACCTTGACGAGACCGGCACCGGCCTGGCCTTCGATTTCGACCTTGGCCAGTTCTTCCTGCGCCTTTTTCATGTTTTCCTGCATTTGCTGGGCTTGCTTCATCAGCCCGGCGATACCGGCTTTACCAAACATCTTCATTTACTCCTGAACGGGTTGTATGGTCTCGGGCAGCAAGGTGGCGCCCATTTCCTGCACCAGTTGCTGCACCAGCTTGTCGTTCTGGAACAACTGCCGCGCTTCGGCCAGTTGTTCACGTTTGCCGCGTGCGGCCAGCATTGCCGGTGTTTCCACCGTCAAGGCCTCGACCGTCACGCTGATCTGTACCGGCTGGCGCAGGTGTTGCGTCAGCAGGTTACGCAGTTTTTCCTGATAGTCGCGACTGGCAAAACTGCGGAAAGATTCCGGCACGGCCAGTTCGAAAGTCTGGCCATTCCAGCTTTTCAGTGCCGCGTTTTCGGCCAGCATGCGCGCGGTGCCCATGCGTGGGCCCAGCAGCGTGATCAGCGCATGCCAGTCACCGTCAAAGCTGCTCTGGGGCGGCGGTGCGGCCTCGTACAGCGCCGCATCGGCCTCGGCCTGCATGCTCATATAGGAAGCCAGCTCGCTGTCGTCTTCGACCGGCTGGACTTCCAGCACTTCTTCCGGCTCGCGCTCGTCGTCGGCTTCTTCAGGCACGGCGACCGGCGGGGCAACCGCGGTCACTTGCGCGGCAGCTGGCGACGGCGGCGCCGGCTGTACTAGCGGCTGATCCTCCCACGGTGCGGGCTCGCGTTCAGCCGGCTGACGACCAGGGTTGGCCGCAAGCGCAAGCGCTGGCGCAACGCGCGCAGGCTCGGGTTCCGGCTCGGGCGCGGTGGCAGGCTCGCTGCCGGCAGCTGAGCGCTCGGGCAGACTGCGCGCCGCTTTCGGGCTGGACAGACTCGCCAGCAAGGCCTTGCTGCGACTGGCGGCGGCCGGCGCGGCAGCGCTATCAAGCGGCTTTGCCGCCTGTGGCGCGGGCGCAGACCTTGTAGCCGCGGCGGCGGGCGTCGGGTTGGCCGTCATCAGGCTGCCACCTTGTACCGGATGAAAGGCCAGCATGCGCAGCATGGTCATCGAGAAGCCGGCGTGTTCGTCCGGCGCGAGTGCCAGATCACGCCGGCCATGCAGCGCGATCTGGTAGTACAGCTGTACGTCTTCGGGTGACAGCTCGCCAGCCAGCGCAAACAGCACTTCGCGCTCGGGCTCGTCCTCGGCAATCGCTGCCGGCACCGTCTGCGCCAGCGCAATCTGGTGCAAGAGATTGGCCAGCTCGGCCAGCGCATTGTCAAAACCGATGCCGCGTGCGGCCAAGGTTTCGACCTCGTCGATCAGCCGGGCGCCATCAGCGGCCGCCAGCGCTGCCAGCAAGGCAAACAGATAACGTTTGTCGACCGCACCCAGCATGGCGCGCACGCCGTCTTCCTTCACTTCGCCAAGGCCATAGGCAATTGCCTGATCCAGCAAGGACTGCGCATCACGCATCGAACCAGCCGCCGCACGGCCAAGCAAGGCCAGCGCGCCGCTTTCGTAGGGCACGCCTTCGACATCGAGCATATGCGCAAGATGGCTGGCCACCTGCTGCGGCGTCATATTGCGCAGCGAGAATTGCAGACAACGACTGAGCACCGTTACCGGCACTTTTTGCGGGTCGGTGGTGGCAAGGATGAACTTGACGTGGGCAGGCGGCTCTTCGAGGGTCTTCAGCATCGCATTGAAGGCACTTTTGGACAGCATGTGCACTTCGTCGATGATGTAGACCTTGTAGCGGCCCATGGTCGGCGTGTACTGGGCGTTTTCCAGTACCTCGCGGATATTGTCGATGCCGGTATTGGACGCGGCGTCGATCTCGAGCAGATCGACAAAGCGACCGCCGTCAATCTGGGTACACGCCTGGCAGACGCCACACGGCTCGGCCGTCGGCCCCTGCTCGCAATTGAGGCTCTTGGCCAGAATGCGGGCGATGGTAGTCTTGCCGACACCACGCGTACCGGTCAGCAGGTAGGCGTGATGCAGGCGTGATTCTTTCAGCGCATTGGACAGCGCCCGGATTACATGCTCCTGACCAACCAGGTCAGCAAAGCGTTTCGGGCGCCACTTGCGGGCGAGCACTTGATAAGTCATGGCGGCGATTCTAGCAGCTTGTGCCGCCTTGTGGCAGGCACAAGCTGGTCAGTTCACGGGGCCAAAGGTGCCGGCGCAAACTTGGCCTGCAGATAACGCGCGCGGATTTCCTGCGACATTTCGTGCGCCACCATCGCATACAGCGTGCTCTTGTTGTAGCGCGTGGTGGCGTAGAAATTGTTCAGGCCCAGCCAGTAACGGGTGATGCCTGGCGAGACCTCCAGCGGCACCAGCACGGCCAGCGCCTTGTCGCTGACGTCGGCCAGCGGCACCACACCACGGGCTTTCAGCTCTTTCACCGTGTAATGCAGGTTGAACTTGTCCTTGTTCAGCGCCTCGATGTCGGCCTGTGGTGTGACCTCGGCCGGAATCACCACATCGTCGCCTTTCAGCCAGCCATGCAGCTGGAAGTAGCTGGCGACACTGCCAATGGCGTCGGCCGGGTTATTCCAGATATCGCGATGGCCATCGCCATCGAAATCGACTGCCCACTTCAGGAAGCTGGACGGCATGAACTGCGGAATGCCCATCGCGCCGGCGTAGCTGCCCTTCAGTGTCAGCGCATTGATGTTTTCCTCGCGGGCGAGGCGGAAAAACGCCGTCAGCTCGTCACGGAAAAACGCGGCGCGGCGCGGGTAGTCAAAGGCCAGCGTCGACAAGGCATCGGCCAGACGGAAGCTGCCGGTCACCTGGCCATAGCGCGTCTCGATGCCGATGATGGCCACCACCATCTCGGGCGGCACACAATAAACCTGCTCGGCACGCTCCAGCGTGGCGGCGTGCTGCTGCCAGAACGCTACGCCCTGGTTGATGGTCTTGTCGGTGAAAAAACTCTGGCGAAACTGGTACCACGGCCGCGCGGTCGAGGGGCGGTCCATGATCTGGATGATATTGGGCTTGAGTTCGACATTGGCGAACACCGCCTCCATCTCGGCACGGTTCAGCTGGCCGCCGGCGACTTGTTCGTCGATATAGCGCTGCACATCGGCGCGAGCAAGAAAGCCGGCATCCGCCAGCGCCGGCATGGCGGCGAGGCCGGCCATGACGGTGCAGGCACCAGCAACAAAACGGGAAAATCGGGACATGCCGTCTCCAGGTCAATGATTAAAGTTGGCCGCAAGGCAGCAGATTCGGTGGCAGCTTAACGCAAATGGCGGGCGGCAATAAAACCGGGGCTAATCCTGATAGCTGAGCGCGCCCGACAGCAGCCGCGCGGTGATGTCGACAATCGGAATCACCCGCTCGTAGGCCATGCGCGTCGGGCCGATGACACCGAGAGTGCCGACCAGCTGGCCGTTGCGGTGATACGGCGCAGTCACCACGCTGCAATCGCCAAGCGTCATGACACCGGACTCCTCGCCGATGAAAAGGTTCACCCCCTGCGCACCGCGGCTTTGCTCCAGCAGGCGCATCAGCTCGGTCTTGCGCTGGAAGGTATCAAACAGCTCGCGCAGGCGCTGCAGGTCGTGACTGAAGTCATGCACATGCAAGAGATGGCTCTCGCCGGCAATCACCACCTCGTCCTCGCCCAGCTGCTGCTGGCTGATGCGCAGCGCCGCCGTCATCAGCGCGCTGATATCGCCCTGCAAGCTGGACAACTCCTGCTCCATGCGAGCCAGCACCTCGGCCAAGGCCTGGCCGGCGTAGTGCTCGTTGAGGAAGTTGGCCGCAGCTATCAGCTCGTGGCTTTCGTAGTCACGCGGGGTGTGAAACAGGTGGTTCTGCACATCACCGTCCAGCGTTACCAGAATCATCAGCACGCGGCGCTCGGACAGGCGCAAGAATTCGATCTGGCGAAACGCACCGTCGGCACGCTGTGGCGTCAGTACCACGGCGGCAAACTGGGTGAGATCGGCCAGCATTTGCGAGGCGGTCTGCAGCATGCGCTGCGGGCTGTCCGGCTGCATCGCATGCTGCATGCCATGCAGGGTCGCCTCATCCAGCTGGCCTATGGTCAGCAGGCGATCGACAAACAGCCGGTAGCCCTGCGGCGTCGGCACCCGCCCGGCCGAGGTGTGCGGCGAGGCGATCAGGCCCTGTTGCTCGAGATCGGCCAACATATTGCGGATCGAGGCCGGCGACAGCTCCAGCCCCGACACGGTCGCCAGTGTTCTGGATGGCACCGGCTGGCCGTCGGCGATATAACGCTCGACCAGCACTTTCAGCAAAAATTGTGTGCGTTCGTTCAGCATATTGTTCATTCTGTCATGGCTGGCGGTTGCTTCATAGCCGGCACGCCTGCCGGCATTCGGCATTTATGCAACGTTGGCCGCAAGGCGGTTTGTGCGATAATCCGCGGATTCACAACAGGATATGTGTACGCCAGCCACAAGCTGCAAGGCCGTCCGGCAAATTAGATTTGGCAGGCCACCTGAAAACGTACATAATCAAATTCATCCTGAACATTACCGGTTTACCGATACGGAGCAAGCATGGCAGAACGCACCGAAGACAAGAGCAAGGCCCTCGCGGCCGCCCTGGCCCAGATCGAAAAGCAGTTCGGCAAGGGCTCGATCATGCGCATGAGCGACAACCAGGTGCATGACAACCTGCAGGTGATCAGCACCGGCTCGCTCGGCCTTGACCTCGCCCTAGGCGTAGGCGGCCTGCCACGCGGCCGTGTCGTCGAGATCTACGGCCCGGAATCGTCCGGTAAAACTACCCTGTGTCTGCAGGTGGTGGCCGAAGCGCAAAAACTGGGCGGCACTTGCGCCTATATCGACGCCGAAAACGCGCTCGATCCGTCCTACGCGCAAAAGCTGGGCGTCAAGGTTGACGAGATGCTGATCTCCCAGCCGGACACCGGCGAACAGGCGCTCGAAATCGCCGACATGCTGGTTCGCTCCGGCGGCGTGGACATCATCGTGGTCGACTCGGTGGCCGCGCTGGTGCCTAAGGCCGAAATCGAAGGCGAAATGGGCGACAACCACGTCGGCCTGCACGCCCGCCTGATGAGCCAGGCGCTGCGCAAGCTGACCGGCAATATCAAGCGCACCAACACCCTGGTGATCTTCATCAACCAGATCCGCATGAAGATCGGCGTGATGTTCGGCAGCCCTGAAACCACCACCGGCGGTAATGCGCTGAAGTTCTACGCCTCGGTGCGTATGGATATCCGCCGTATCGGCGGCATCAAGAAGGGCGACGAGGTCATCGGCAACGAAACCCGCGTCAAGGTGGTGAAGAACAAGGTATCGCCACCGTTCCGCGAAGCCATCTTCGATATTTTCTACGGCGAAGGTATCAGCCGCGAAGGCGAAATCATCGATATGGGCGTGGAGCACGGTTTCATCGACAAGTCCGGCGCCTGGTATGCCTACAAGGGCCAGAAGATCGGCCAGGGCAAGGACAATACCCGTGGCTGGCTGAAAGACAATCCGGCCATCGCCCAGGAAATCGAGCGCCAGATCCGCGAAAAAGTCGGCGTCAAAGTCGAGATCACCGAAGGTCAGCCGGATGGTGACGAACTGGCGGACGATCCGTTCGACGCCTGATGAACAGCGACCGCCCCAAACCGGTCAGAAGCCTCCAGGTCCGAGCCGTCGACCTTCTGTCCCGCCGCGAATACACGCGGCTGGAACTGAAGCGGCGGCTCGCGCCGTTTGCCGAATCGGCAGAAGAGCTCGAGGCCCTGCTCGACAGCCTTGCGGCCAACCTCTGGCAATCCGACAGCCGCTTTGCCGAGCAGTTTGCCAATGCTCGCGGCCGCAAATACGGCAGCCTGCGCATCGCCCAGGAAATGCGCGAACGCGGCGTCGAGCGCGAGCTGATCAAGGAAACCCTGGCCGCACAGGATGACCTGACTACCGCCCGCGAGATCTGGCAGCGCAAATTCGGCGAGGCACCTGCCGACCAGAAAGAACGGCTGAAACAGACCCGTTTTCTCGCAAGCCGCGGTTTTTCGGCCGAAATCATCCGCAAGGTACTGCAAGGCCTGCCGGACGAAGAGTATTGAATCGCGCCGGATGCCGGCCAGGATCACCGGCCAAAACACTGGCCTAACCGCCCCATCCACGCGCCTGACACCCTGCACACCTTGCGCCAGCCGACACCCTGCACACCTTGCGCCAGCCGACACCTTGCTGCAGCGCGACTGCACACCCGCCCGAACGCGACACTTGCCAGCCGGCCAGCCGCTTGCCACAATCGGGCATCGCTTTTTTTGCCTTGCAGCACACGGTATGCGGCTGCAGTCCGAATTCACTCAAATTATTGAATCCGCACAATGAAAACCTCAGCAATCCGCCAGAAGTTTCTCGACTTCTTCGCCAGTAAAAACCACCAGGTGGTGGCTTCCAGCAGCCTGATTCCGGGCAATGATCCGACCCTGATGTTCACCGTGGCCGGCATGGTGCAGTTCAAGGACTTGTTCCTCGGCTTTGAAAAGCGCGACTACACCCGCGCCACCACCAGCCAGAAATGCCTGCGCGCAGGCGGCAAGCACAACGACCTGGAAAACGTCGGCTACACCGCCCGTCACCACACCTTCTTTGAAATGCTGGGCAACTTCAGCTTTGGCGATTACTTCAAGCATGACGCCATCACCTTTGCCTGGGAATTCCTGACCGGCGACCAGTGGCTGGCCCTGCCAAAAGACAAGCTGATGGTGACGGTTTACGCTACCGACGACGAAGCCTATGACATCTGGCACAAGGTCGTCGGCCTGCCGGCTGACAAGATCGTCCGCATCGGCGACAACAAGGGTGCGCCATACGCCTCCGACAACTTCTGGACCATGGGCGACACCGGCCCGTGCGGCCCATGTACCGAGATCTTCTTCGACCATGGCGAAGACGTTGCCGGCGGCCCACCGGGCAGCCCGGACGAAGACGGCGACCGTTTCATGGAAATCTGGAACAACGTTTTCATGCAGTTCAACCGCGACGAGACCGGCACCCTGCACCCGCTGCCGAAGCCGTCCGTCGACACCGGCATGGGCCTCGAGCGCCTGTCCACCGTGCTGCAGCACGTAAAGTCCAACTACGAAACCGACGGTATTGCCTGCCTGGTGAAAGCCGCCGCGCGCGAAACCGGCATTGCCTACAGCCAGGACGTGCCATCGCTGAAAGTGATTGCCGACCACATCCGTGCCTGCTCCTTCATGATCGCCGACGGCATCCTGCCGTCCAGCGACGGCCGCGGCTACGTGCTGCGCCGCATCGCACGCCGCGCTATCCGCCACGGTTACAAACTGGGCCAGAAAGGCCTGTTCTTCCACAAGATCGTGGCTGACCTGGTTGCCGAAATGGGCGATGCCTATCCGGAACTGCGCCAGAAGCAGGCCGTGATCGAAGACGCGCTGCGCACCGAAGAAATCAAGTTTGCCGAAACACTGGAAACCGGCATGGCGCTGGTAGATGCTGCGCTCGAAGGCGGCAAGACCCGCATGGATGGCGACACCATCTTCAAGCTGTACGATACCTTCGGCTTCCCTGTCGACCTGACTGCCGACATCTGCCGCGAGCGCAATATCGAAGTCGACATGGACGGCTTCGAGTGCGCGATGGAAGAGCAACGTACCCGCGCCCGCGCCGCCTCGGCCTTCAAGGTCGCCGGTAATGTCAGCTACGACGGCATCGACACTACCTTCCACGGCTACAGCAATAACAGCGTGGATGCCAAGATTGTTGCGCTGTACAAGGGCACCGAGCCGGTACAGAACCTGGCCGCAGGCGATGAAGGTATCGTCGTACTCGACAACACCGCCTTCTATGCGGAAGGTGGTGGCCAGGTGGGTGACGTCGGCGAGATCTCCGTTGCCGGCGGCGTTGGCGCGCTGTTTGATGTTGCCGACACCCAGAAAATCAAATCCGCAGTATTCGGCCACACCGGCCGTCTGGCCCGTGGCGAGCTGAAAGTCGGCGACGTGGTGCAGGCTACCATCGACCTGCACAAGCGCCAGGCCACTGCACGCAACCACTCGGCGACTCACCTGCTGCACGCTGCACTGCGCAAGGTGCTGGGCACCCACGTTGCCCAGAAAGGCTCGCTGGTTAATGCCGAACGTACCCGCTTTGACTTCGCCCACGGCCAGCCGGTCACCGCCGAAGAAATCGCCGAACTCGAGCGCGTGGTCAATCACGTGATTGCGGCCAACTATGATGTGCAGGCTCGTGTGATGTCGTTTGACGACGCCGTCCGTGCCGGCGCGATGGCACTGTTTGGCGAGAAGTACGGCGACGAAGTGCGCGTACTGTCGATGGGCGAATTCTCTGCCGAACTGTGCGGCGGCACCCACGTTGGCCGCACCGGCGACATCGGCTTCTTCAAGATCGTCTCCGAAGGCGGTGTCGCGGCCGGCGTGCGTCGTATCGAAGCCGTAACCGGCGAAGGTGCGGTTGCTTACGTCCAGGCACAGGATGCGCTGCTGAAAGCCGCCGCTGCCGGCCTGAAGGCGCAGAGCACCGACGACGTACTGGGCAAGATCGGCGCGCTGCAAGCCGACATGAAGGCAATGGAAAAAGAACTGGCCAGCCTGAAAGGCAAGCTGGCGGCTTCGGCTGGCGACAGCCTGGCCGAACAGGCTATCGAGATTGGCGGCGTCAAGCTGCTGGCTGCCGAACTCGAAGGTGCCGACACCGCCACCCTGCGTGACACACTGGACAAGCTGAAAGACAAGCTGGGTTCGGCGCTGATCGTACTGGGCAGCAAGGCAGACGGCAAAGTCTCGCTGATTGCCGGCGTCACCAAAGACCTGACCGGTCGCTTCAAGGCTGGCGAGCTGGTCAACCACGTCGCCCAGCAAGTGGGCGGCAAGGGTGGCGGTCGTCCGGACATGGCGCAAGCCGGTGGTACCCAGCCGGAAAATCTGGCTGCCGCACTGGCCAGCACCAAAGACTGGCTGGCAGGCAAATAATCGCCACAGCAAGCAAAACAGCCCGTCACCGACGGGCTGTTTTTATTTGTACGCTGCAATGGCTGATGAGGGCTTGGCAGCCATCTCTATCGCCAGCCAGGATCTGAACTCAGGCCAGCAAACGTGCACACCAGAAGCCGAATGCCGTCAGCAAGAGCGAACCGAACAGATGCAGCGCCGACGCCAGCAAGGCCTCGCCATAGCGCGAATGCTGCACGAGGGAAATTATTTCCAGCGAGAACGTCGAAAACGTCGTCAAGGCCCCGAGAAAACCGGTCAGCAACAAGGCACGCCACTCGGGCAGCCAATGCGGGTTGGCCGCAAACAAGCCAGCCAGCAAACCGATCAGATAGGCACCAATCCAGTTGGCCAGCAAAGTCCCCGGCGGGATCAGCGGAAACAGGCGATTCAGCGACAAGGACAAGCCCCAGCGCAACCACGCACCCAGCACCGCCCCGACCGCGATAGCCAGCATCTGTCCGAACATGGCTTCTCCTTTGCGTACACATGCGAAAAAGCCCGCTATCAGCGGGCTTTTGGTGTTTTGGCTCCCCGACCTGGACTCGAACCAGGGACCTGCGGATTAACAGTCCGTCGCTCTACCGACTGAGCTATCAGGGAACATCACAACTTGTTTGAAGACTCGCCTTGCGGCCAACCTTCCAGATTTTTGGCTCCCCGACCTGGACTCGAACCAGGGACCTGCGGATTAACAGTCCGTCGCTCTACCGACTGAGCTATCAGGGAACATCACAACTTGTTTGAAGACTTGCTTTACAGCCAACCTTCCAGATTTTGGCTCCCCGACCTGGACTCGAACCAGGGACCTGCGGATTAACAGTCCGTCGCTCTACCGACTGAGCTATCAGGGAACATCACAACTTGTTTGAAGACTCGCCTTACGGCCAACCTTCCGGATTTTGGCTCCCCGACCTGGACTCGAACCAGGGACCTGCGGATTAACAGTCCGTCGCTCTACCGACTGAGCTATCAGGGAACACACAACTTGTTTGAAGACTCGCCTTGCGGCCAATCTTCCAGATTTTGGCTCCCCGACCTGGACTCGAACCAGGGACCTGCGGATTAACAGTCCGTCGCTCTACCGACTGAGCTATCAGGGAACATCACAACTTGTTTGAAGACTCGCCTTACGGCCAACCTTCCGGATTTTGGCTCCCCGACCTGGACTCGAACCAGGGACCTGCGGATTAACAGTCCGTCGCTCTACCGACTGAGCTATCAGGGAACACACAACTTGTTTGAAGACTCGCCTTGCGGCCAACCTTCCAGATTTTTGGCTCCCCGACCTGGACTCGAACCAGGGACCTGCGGATTAACAGTCCGTCGCTCTACCGACTGAGCTATCAGGGAATTGCCGTAAAGAGGTGCGCAGTTTAGACACTGCCGCCAGCATAGTCAAGCCCGATTTTTAACAAAATCGGGCCAGACCATGCGGGTTTATTTACTACTGATCATTACGCGTCTGCACCTGCACCATCTCGACAGCGGACGGCAACTCGGCCTCGGCACGCACTACTTCGCGACGGCGCTTGCCAGCCGCAGCAGGCTCAGGCTCGGCCACCACAGGCAGCTCGCTGGCCGGACGGGTACTAACCATCACCAGGCCACCGAGATCCACCGGCTTGCTCTCGGTGACAACCTGCACCAAGGCTGGCTGCGCAGCGGCAACAGCTGGCTCTTCGACCGGCGCAACTACCGGCTCTACAGCCTCAGCAAGCGCCACAGTCGAGACTTGCTCGGTTTCGACAGCAGCCACAGCCTCCGGCTCCGCCTCAGCCACCACAACTGGCGTAGCTTGCACTTCAGATACAACAGCCACCACCACGGGCTCAGCCACTTCGGCAACCGCAGGGGCTTCGACAGCCGGCACAACCACAGCAACTGGCGCATCTGCTTGCGGGGCAACGGCCTCGACTACCGCAGAAGCCGCCTCAAGCACAGGCGACGCAACCGGCATCTCGGCAACCGCCTCAGCAACGACCGGCGCAGCAAGCACAGGCTCAACTGCCTCATCCTGCTCGGCCACTACGCCGTCTTGCAGCTGCTCTTCACGACGATCACGATTGCGACGACGACGGCGACGCTCGCGCGGCTCGCGACCTTCACGCTCGCCAGCCTGCATTTGCTCGCCCTCGGCAGCCACAGCCTGCACAGGATCTTGCGCCAGCTCGGCAGACACAACTGCTTCAGCCTGCGCTGTCGCCTCAGCCTGTTGCTGCTCGCGCGCCGCCAAACGTTGCTGCTCGCGCTCACGACGACGCTGCTCACGAGCCGCCTCACGCTGCTCACGCGCGGCCAACTGCTCTGGTGTCAACTCAGGACGAGATTGCTCCTGACGCGGCTGCTCCTGACGGGATGCTGCCTGATCGCGCTCGCGGCGCGGCTGACGCTCTTCACGTGGCTGACGCTCCTGGCGCGGCTGAACAGCCGCTTCATCACGCACTTCGTTACGACGCTCGTCATTACGACGATCCTGACGCGGCGCACGCTCTTCGCGAGGCTGGCGCTCTTCACGCGGCTGACGCTCACCCTGACGCTCTTCGCGCTCGCGACGACCCGCGCCCTGACGACGCTCGTTGCGCTGGGCACGCGGGCCACGCACTGGTTTCTTCTCTTCAACTGCTGCAGGCTTCACTTCTGCAGCCGGCGCCTCGGCAAACAGGCCCTTGAACCAGCCAACGACCTTGGCAACCAGACCTGGCTCGCTGACCACTGGCGCAACCGGTTCAGCAGGCTGCGGTGCCGCTTGCGGGGCAGGCTGAGCCGGAGTAATACCCTTCACAGCAGCCTCAAGACGCTCGGCTTTCGGCTTTTCCTGACCGAACGGCACAGCAGCTTCATCTTCAGGCATCTCGACACGACGATAGCTCGGCGCATCGCCAACTTCAGCCAGATCGTCATGACGAACGCGCACGATCTTGTAGTGCGGCGTTTCCAGATGCAGGTTAGGAATCAGCACCACCGACACATCCAGACGCGCTTCGATCGAGTAGATCTCGGCACGCTTTTCGTTCAACAGGAAGGTCGCCACATCCACCGGCACTTGCGCATGCACAGCACCGGTATTTTCCTTCATTGCCTCTTCCTGGATGATGCGCAGGATGTGCAAGGCGGACGATTCGATACCACGAATGAAGCCGATACCATGACAACGCGGGCATGGCACATGACTGGTTTCACCCAAGCTTGGCTGCAGACGCTGACGCGACAATTCCAGCAAACCAAAGCGCGACAGCTTGCCCATTTGCACGCGGGCACGGTCATGCTTGAGCACCTCGCGCAGACGGTTTTCCACGTCACGCTGGTTCTTCTGGTTTTCCATGTCGATGAAATCGATGACGATCAGGCCACCGAGGTCACGCAGACGCAGCTGACGGGCGATTTCTTCGGCTGCTTCGAGGTTGGTACGGAAAGCCGTGTCCTCGATATCGGCACCTTTGGTGGCGCGCGCCGAGTTCACATCCACCGATACCAGGGCTTCGGTATGGTCTATCACGATCGCACCACCGGACGGCAGGGTTACGCTGCGCGAGAAGGCGGTTTCGATCTGGTGCTCGATCTGGAAGCGGGAGAACAGCGGCACCGGATCCTTGTAAAGCTTCACGCGGCCAACGTTATTGGGCATCACGTGGCTCATGAACTGGCGAGCCTGCTCGTAGATCTCTTCGGTGTCGATGAGAATTTCGCCAATATCAGGCTGGTAGTAATCGCGAATGGCGCGAATGACCAGACTGCCTTCCTGCAGAATCAGGAATGGCGATTTCTGTGCGGTAGCTGCATTATCAACTGCACGCCACAGTTGCAGCAGGTAGTTGAGGTCCCACTGCAGTTCTTCCAGCGAGCGGCCGATACCGGCAGTGCGGGCGATCAGGCTCATGCCGTTAGGCACTTCGAGCTGAGCCAGCAAGTCCTTGAGCTCCTGACGCTCTTCACCCTCGATGCGGCGCGAAACACCACCACCGCGCGGGTTGTTTGGCATCAGCACGACATAGCGCCCGGCGAGGCTGACATAGGTTGTCAGCGCCGCACCCTTGTTGCCGCGCTCGTCCTTTTCGACTTGCACGACAACTTCCATGCCTTCACGCAAAACATCCTGAATGCGCGGACGGCCACCTTCGTAATTCTGGAAATAGGAACGGGCAACTTCCTTGAATGGCAGGAAGCCGTGGCGATCGGTACCGTAATCAACAAAACAGGCTTCCAGCGAAGGCTCGATACGGGTAATGGTACCCTTGTAGATATTGCCCTTGCGCTGCTCTTTGCCTACGGTCTCGATATCGAGGTCGATGAGTTTTTGCCCATCGACAATAGCAACGCGAAGCTCTTCGGCCTGCGTTGCATTAAACAACATGCGTTTCATGTAAACGTCCCTGCGCGTGGCACTCACGCAAGGGGTACAGCAAGTATTTGACGGCTCAATGAGTGAAATGAGCGCATACCATCAAGAAGTAATTGTAAAGAGCGCTAGACTACGAGGTTTTCAGCCTACTTCTTTTTATCACACGGCCCGTGCACCGCTTTTATTCGGGCATCAGCTTGCGCCCTGTTTTGTCACCAACAGGACGGCAAAGGATTCGGGAGACCGCGCCGGGTCAAACTTTGCTGCGCATTCCACAACGGGCTTGGCGTCATGGAAGGAATACTGGCGTGAGTGCGTCATGCATGCAAATGCATTAACATCGCTACTTTCGGTGAGCGAGATAACCTTTGGCTGCGCCCGGTTGCAACTGGCGTCAGGTCAGGACCGAGTCCTGCCGGCCGGTTCTTGTTGCGCAGCAGCGCCACAAACATTATTGTTCGCGACCCATTTCCGGTGTGCTACACATCGCACTAGCTTCAGGCGAATGAGCCAACGGAGTATAAGCCTTATGACAGACATACGCAAAGATTCCGTCACTTTCGTAACCGTTGATGAAAACGGCCACGATCAGCGACTCGACAACTTCCTTACCCGCCTGTTGAAGGGGGTGCCGAAGAGTCATATTTACCGCATTATCCGCTCTGGCGAGATACGGGTTAACAAGGGTCGTGCTGACGCTCAGCATAAGCTGAAAAGCGGTGACGCAATTCGCATTCCACCGATTCGGATTGCCGAGAAAGCACCCGAAAAAGGCGGCGACATCCCGCGCCACGAGTTCCCCGTCATTTACGAAGACGATGCCCTGCTTGTCATCAACAAGCCGGCCGGCATCGCCGTGCACGGCGGCAGCGGCGTGTCGTTTGGCGTGATCGAACAGTTGCGCAAAGCACGCCCGGAGGCGCGTTATCTGGAGCTTGTTCATCGCCTGGACCGCGAAACATCGGGCCTGTTGATGATCGCCAAGAAACGCTCGGCGCTGGTCAAACTGCACGACATGATCCGCAATGACGTGCCGCAAAAGCGCTATTTCGCCCTTGGGCTTGGCGACTGGCCGCGCGATGTCCGCAATGTAAAGCTGCCATTGCATCGTTTCCACACGCCGAGCGGCGAACGCATGGTGCGCGTGGATGAGGCACAAGGCATTTATGCCCATACAATCTTCACCGTGCAGCAACGCTATCGCGGCTGCACGCTGGTCGAGGCCCTGCTGCGCACCGGCCGCACCCACCAGATTCGCGTCCACATGCAAGCCAACGGCTGCCCGATTGCCGGCGACGAGAAATATGGCGACTTTGCCGCCAATCGCGAGCTGCAAAGAACCGGCCTCAAGCGCATGTTCCTGCATGCGGCCAACCTTGAGCTGCCACACCCGCTGACCGGCGAGCCGCTGAAGCTGCACGCCCCGCTACCCGCCGAACTGACCCGCTATCTGGAGAGCCTGCCCAAAGCATGAGCCAAGCCTTCGACCTGATTGTCTTCGACTGGGACGGCACGCTGATGGATTCGACCGCGCATATTGCACAGGCTATCCAGCGTGCCTGCGCCCAGCTTGGCGAGCCCATCCCCAGCCGCGAGGCCGCCAGCCACGTAATCGGTCTCGGCTTGCGCGAAGCGCTGCTGCAAGCCTGCCCCACCCTGCCGCCGGCGCGCTATCCCGAACTCGCCGACGCCTATCGCCAGCAGTTCGTCAGCCAGGACGAGGTGATCGAACTATTTGCCGGCGTGCGCGAAGGGTTGGCCGCACTCGAAAACGCCGGCCATATGCTGGCGGTTGCTACTGGCAAGAGCCGGCGCGGCCTTGATCATGCCTTACAGGAAACCGGGCTGGGCCACCACTTCATCACCACGCGCACCGCTGACGAATGCCCATCGAAGCCGCACCCGCAAATGCTGCTGGAAATCTGCGACTTCGGCGGCTGCAAGCCAGCACGCACCCTGATGGTGGGAGATACCAGCCACGACATGCTGCTGGCTCGTCATGCTGGCGCCAGCGCACTGGCTGTCAGCTATGGCGCGCATGACAGCGAAACCCTGGCCAGCTTTGATCCGCTGAAGATTTGTGATCGATTCGAAGACGTCTATAAATGGCTGATACCGAACTGCTGATCTGCGCCAGCAGCGCGCTACTCGACAAGGGCGATGGATTTCCTTTCCGGCTTCAGCTGACGCACGAGGAAGTCCCTGCCTTTGTCATCCGTTTCGACGGACAGGTTTATGGCTATATCAATCGTTGCCAGCACGTGCCAGTAGAACTTGACTGGCAGCCGGGCAAGCTGCTCGATCATGAAAAACGCTATCTGATCTGCAGCATGCACGGGGCGCTTTATCAGCCACAAACCGGACTTTGCCTCGCTGGCCCGTGCCGCGGTCGCAGCCTGTCGGCATTGACGATTATCGAACGTAATGGCCAAATATATTGTTTGCTACCGTCCTGACTCGGCATTAATCGCCACTCATAGAGCTCATCATGGAAAATGATCCCAAGTGGGAACGCCAACTGATTGAAAAACTCGCCAGCGCCTCGCTGCAGGAACAAAAACGCAGCCGGCAATGGAAAAACTTCTTCCGCCTTGCCTGGCTGGGCGTGGTCATTAGCGTTATCGCCCTCGCAATATACGAGCGGCCGGGCGAAAGCGTTGACCTCAGCGGCGAGCACACCGCCGTTATCAGTCTTGATGGCACCATCGACAGCGAAAACCGCATCACCGACAAGCTGATCGAAGGCTTGCACATGGCTTATGACGACCCTGCTACCAAGGGCATCATCATTCAGGCCAACAGCCCCGGCGGCAGCCCGGTACTTGCCGGCATTGCCAATGACGAGATCCGCCGCCTCAAACAGCAACATCCGAAAATTCCGGTATTTGTGGTGGTCGAAGAGGTTTGCGCCTCGGGCTGCTATTACATCGCCGCGGCGGCAGACAAGATTTTTGTCGACAAGGCCAGCATCATCGGCTCGATCGGCGTCGTGTCTGACGGTTTCGGTTTTACCGGTGCGATGGACAAACTCGGCATCGAACGCCGCCTGGCCATTGCCGGCAGCAACAAGGCGATGAACGACCCGTTCTCGCCACTCAAGCCGGAACAGGAAGTCATACACCAGTCACTGCTTGACGAGATTCACCAGCAGTTTATCGCTGTGGTGAAACAGGGCCGCGGCCAACGTCTGAAAGGTGACGACACTCTGTTCAGTGGCCGCGTCTGGCTGGGCAGCAGCAGCATCGCGCTAGGCCTCAGCGATGGTCTGGGCTCGGTCGGCTCGGTTGCCCGCGAACAGATCAAGGCAGAAACACTGGTTGACTACACGCCGACCGACGATCTGGCCAGCCGTTTTGCCCGTCGCATCGGTGTCAGCCTGAGCACTGGCGTGCGTGACATGTTCAGCACCCAGCTGCACTGATAGCGGAGCATCATTAAAATGGCACGACGACGCAAGCAGGAAGAAGAGCACGAAAACCATGAACGCTGGCTGGTTTCCTACGCCGACTTCATTACTTTGCTGTTCGCTTTTTTTGTGGTGATGTACGCGATTTCCCAAGTCAACGAGGGCAAGTATCGCGTACTGTCCAGCGCCATGATTGATGCCTTCCGCAGCGGCGACCTCGCCATTCAGGTGACGCCGCCATCCGGCAGCGCCAACACCATGATCGAAGTGCCGAATACCAAACCGATCGCCACCGCAGTCAAGGGCCAGCAAAAGCTGCAAGAACGCGAACGCCTGCAAAAACTCAGCGAAAACGTCGCAAAAAGCCTGGATCCCTTGATGAAAGATGGTCTTGCCACCCTGCGCCAGGGCGAGGATGGCATTCATATCGAGATCAAGGATTCGGCCCTTTTCCCGGTGGGCCAAGCCCTGCCTAGCGGCAACTCGCCACAGATTCTGGCTGCCGTTGCCCAGCAGTTGGCACAAGTGCCGAATGAAGTGCGCGTCGAAGGCTTTACCGACAATATTCCGATTCGCAATGCCTACTTTCCGTCCAACTGGGAATTATCCGCCGCGCGCGCCGGCAGCATCGTCCGCCTGTTCATGGAGCAAGGCATCGCGCCTGAACGCCTCGTCGCCGTTGGCCGCGCCGAAACCATGCCGGTTGCGGCCAACGAGACTGCTGAGGGCCGCGCCCAAAACCGCCGCGTGGCCATCACCGTGATTGCCCGCAATGGCGAACCCTCTTCGCTGGATGAAATCACGGCAGGCACAGCCAAACCAACGCCATAAACCGCAGAACCAAACAAAAACCGAGGAGAAACATCCATGTCTACCCATCTGAGCGATAGCGCCCTGGATCAGCTGTTCAATAACGCCCGCACCCACAATGCCTGGCAAGATCGCGCAGTCAACGACGAAACACTGCAACAGCTGTTTGACCTGCTGAAGATGGCTCCGACCAGCGCCAACTGCTCGCCAGCACGTTTTGTTTTCGTGCGCAGTGCCGAGGCCAAGGCCAAGCTCAAGCCTTGCCTGTCAGAAGGCAATGTCGAGAAAACCATGAGTGCGCCGGTAACTGTCATTGTCGCTATGGACATGGCCTTCTACGAACAACTGCCTTTCCTGTTTCCGCATGCCGATGCGCGTAGCTGGTTTGCCGGCAACGATGCGGCCATCAAGGCAACCGCCGAGCGCAACAGCGCCCTGCAAGGCGCTTACCTGATCATGGCCGCTCGCGCTCTGGGTCTGGATTGCGGTCCGATGTCCGGCTTTGACCAGGCCGCACTGGATGCCGCCTTCTTTGCGAACAGCACGGTGAAAGCCAACTTCCTGATCAATCTGGGCTATGGCGATGCCAGCAAGCTGTTCGCGCGCTCGCCACGCTTTGCCTTTGCTGACGCCTGCCAGATTCTGTAAACCGATACCAACAAGACAGGCGGCCAAGATGGCCGCCCGGAGAACCTGATGCTTTACCCGCTGCTTCGCCCTTTGCTGTTCAAGACCGATGCCGAAAAGGCCCACGAGACCACGCTTTCGCTGCTGGATACGGCACATCGCCTGCAACTGAGCAGCCTGCTGTCCGGCAAGGTTGGCCGCAACCCGGTGAAAGCCATGGGTCTTACCTTTCCCAATCCGGTTGGCCTTGCCGCCGGCCTCGACAAGAATGGCGATCACATCGACGCACTTGCTGGCCTGGGCTTCGGCTTTATCGAGATTGGCACCATCACCCCCAAGCCACAGGATGGCAACCCCAAGCCGCGCCTGTTCCGTGTGCCTGAGCATCAAGGCATCATCAATCGCATGGGCTTCAACAACAAAGGGGTGGATGCGCTACTGCAGAATGTCCGCAACAGCCGCTTTCAGGGCATTCTGGGCATCAATATCGGCAAGAATGCCAGCACACCCATTGAAAACGCCAAAGACGATTACCTGATCTGCCTGGATCGCGTTTATGAATGCGCCAGCTACATCACGGTCAATATTTCTTCGCCGAACACCAAGAATCTGCGTCAGCTGCAACAGGCGGATGAGCTCGGTGACCTGCTGCAAGCACTGAAGAATCGCCAGTCGCGACTGGCAGACCAGCACGGCCGTTACGTGCCACTGGCCGTCAAGATTGCACCGGATCTGGACGGCGAACAGACCGCAGAAATCGCCCGCCTGCTGGTTGATAACAAGCTGGACGCCGTCATCGCCACCAACACCACCCTGTCACGCAGCGAAATTGCCGGCCATCCGCTGGAAAACGAAGCCGGCGGCCTGTCTGGTGCGCCAGTTCGCGAACGCTCGACAACACTGATTCGCAACCTGGCACATCACCTGGACGGTGCACTGCCGATTATTGGTGTGGGCGGTATTTTGTGCGGCGAAGATGCCAAAGAGAAGATCGAGGCGGGCGCGACGCTGGTGCAATTGTATTCCGGCCTGATTTATCGCGGCCCGCAATTGATCAGCGAATGCGCCAACGCTCTGGCCAAACGCTGATTCAAGCGAACTCGCGCCACAACCCGTTATCCAGCCGCTCCAGTGGCTGGTAACGGGTTTTGTACGACATCTTGGGTGACTCGCTGATCCAGTAGCCAAGATAGAGATAGGGCAAGCCCAGTTGCCGGGCAAGTCTTATCTGCCACAGCACGTTGTAAACGCCATAAGAGGCGGCACGATCATCGGGCTCGAAAAAGGTATATACCGCTGACAAGCCATCAGCCAGACGGTCGATCAGGCTGACCATCTTCAATACGCCTTGCTCGCGAAACTCCACCAGCAAGCTCTCCACCCGGCTCTTCAGGATAAATTCCGCATACTGCACCGGGTCATCCTCAGACATACCACCGCCATCATGGCGTGCCTGCTGGTAGCGTCGGTAAAGATCGAAATGCTCCTCAACGAAGGTCAAGGGCAAAATATTGGCCTGCAAGCCTTGGTGACGCTTCTCGGCACGGCGCTGGCTTCTATCGGGCACAAAACGGTTAACCGGGACTCTCACCGGCACGCAGGCATTACAGGCATCGCAATATGGGCGATAGGTAAATGCACCACTACGGCGAAAGCCCAGTGCAATCAGCTGGCTGTAAACCACCGTATCAATCGCCTCTGCCGGCACCGCCACTTGCGAGCGCGCCAAGCGCCCGTCCAGATAACTGCAGCCATAAGGCGCGGTCGCATAAAAATGCACGACAGCAACGGCATCCTGATCACGGTGACTCATGCTCATACCCCTGCGCAGGCCAGACAATTTTTTGTGCGACACCAGCTGAAACACGCCGCAAGAATTCATCCCTGCCGATCTCATGCGCTCCCAGCGTGGCCAGGTGATCGGTATGAAACTGGCAGTCCATCAACTCGATACCGTTTGCGAACAACCATTTTGCCGCATGAACAAAGGCAATCTTGGAGGCATCCGTCCGACGCGAGAACATCGATTCGCCAAAGAAAACGGCACCCAGCTGCACACCATACAAGCCACCAACCAGCTCACCATCCATCCAGACCTCGAAGGAATGCGCATGGCCGGCAAGATGCAATTCAGTATAGGCGGCCTGTATCTCGCTGGTAATCCAGGTTCCGTGCTGACCCGCGCGTGGCGCGGCGCAGCCCTTTACCACCTCGGCAAACTTGCTGTCTGAAGTGACCAGATAGGGCTTGTTGCGCAGCACCTTGTCCAGCGAGCGGCGCACATGCAGGTCACCCGGCAACAAAACCATGCGCCGGGACGGGCTCCACCACAATATCGGCTCGCCGGGGGAAAACCACGGAAAGATGCCATGGCGGTAGCCATGCAAGAGACGGGAAACTGAGAGATCTCCACCAGCTGCCAGCAAACCGTCGGGCTCGGCCAAGGCCTGAGTAACTGGTGGAAAGTGCAGGGATTTACCCAGCCAGGGAATCATCGACGATAAGACTTGCGCTCACTGCCGCAGCACTCGGCACATTCGCCATACAGATACAGCGAGTGCTCCTGGATGCGGAAGCCATGCTGCTCTGCAATCGCATTTTGCAGTTCTTCGATTTTTTCATCGAAAAACTCGGTTACCTTGCCGCAACGATAGCAAACCATATGATCATGATGGCCGCCCTCGTTCAGCTCGTATACCGCCTTGCCGGATTCAAAATGATGGCGAATCAGGATGCCGGCCTGCTCGAACTGGGTCAGTACACGGTAGATGGTTGCCAGACCGATATCAGCGTCTTCTGCAATCAGTTTCTTGTAGACATCTTCGGCCGACATATGGCGTTCATTGCTCGTTTCGAACAGCTCCATGATCCGCAAACGCGGGCCGGTAGCTTTCAAACCGATGTCTTTCAGATGGCTGGCTTTGTTCATCATTGGGTTTCAGGTATCTTTGGTAAGTGGTCTTACAGTATGATAAAACCTTTTAGTGGATTCCCCAACCCGTACGGTGGTGTGGTTACGCGATGTTCAAAAAGACTTCAGTAATTTTGCTGTCCAGCGCCCTGCTGGCAGGCTGCTCCAGCATCAACCCCATGAACTGGTTTACCGCGCACCGCATGGTGATCCAGCAAGGCAACTATGTGACCGAAGAGGCTGTCAGCCGCGTCAAGCCGGGCATGAGCCGTTCGCAAGTGCGCTTCCTGCTGGGCTCGCCACTGCTCAACGACATGTTCCATGCAGATCGCTGGGACTATCTCTATCGCATCGAACGTCAGGGCAAGGCTCCAGAAGAGAAAAACCTGACGGTCTACTTTAACAAGGATGTGGTGAGCCGGGTCGAAGGCAATGCCTTTGCGGCCAACGTTCCAGCCAACCCTTAACATCTTTTCCGGACTACCCTGATGTCAAGCCTCAATATTGTCATCGTCGGTGCCAGCGGCCGCATGGGCCGAACACTGATCGAATCCGTACTCGCCTCGCCCGACGCACGTTTGCACGCGGCGATTGACCAGGCAGACTCCCCCTTCATCGGCCAGGATGCCGGCCTGTTCATGGGTCGCCAGACCGGCGTCAGCATCAGCACCGATTTCGCAGCCGCCCTTGACGGCGCTCATGTAGTGATCGACTTCACCCGCCCGGAAGGCACCCTGGCGCATATGGCAGCCTGCGTAGCAAACAATGTGCAGATGATTATCGGCACTACCGGTTTTGATGACGCCGGCAAAGCAGCCATCAAACAGGCGGCCGAAAAAATCGGCATCGTCTTTGCGGCCAACTTCAGCGTCGGTGTCAATCTGACCTTCAAACTGCTGGATATGGCGGCTCGCGTTCTTAACGAAGGCTACGATATCGAGATTACAGAAGCCCATCACCGCTTCAAGGTGGATGCGCCATCCGGCACAGCCTTGCGCATGGGTGAAGTTGTGGCCAACGCACTGGGCCGCGACCTGAAAGAGTGCGCCGTCTATGGCCGCGAAGGCGTAACCGGCGAGCGCGACCCTAGCACAATCGGCTTTGCCACCGTGCGCGCAGGCGACGTCGTGGGCGACCACACCGTACTGTTTGCCGCTCTTGGCGAACGCGTGGAAATCACCCACAAGGCATCAAGCCGCGCAACCTTCGCCAATGGCGCAGTGCGAGCTGCTCACTGGCTGTCAGCCAAGCCACACGGCCTGTTTGACATGCAGGATGTGTTGGGGCTGAACTAAGCCCGCGTCGTAAAAGAAAATGGCCAGTCGCGACTGGCCATTTTTCATTACCTTACGTTTATCACGCTACCGCCTCAACATCACACTGCCGCCTGCACTTCGGGCTTGCACTCGAAGGACTGGCATACCTTGCCATCCTCCTCCACGCTTTCAAGCTTCACATCAAAACCCCATAGGCGCGCTACATGCTTAAGCACCTCGCGGGCACTGCCCTCATCCAGTGGCTTGCGGCGATGTCGGCTGTGACGCAGAGTCAGGCTACGATCCCCACGCACGTTCACCGACCAGACCTGGATATTCGGCTCACGCGAACCCAGGTTGTATTGCTCTGAAAGCATATTACGGATAGCACGATAGCCCGCAGCATCATGTATCGCCGACACCTCCAGCTTGTCATCCTGATCATCATCCCGAATCGAGAACAGGCGGAAGTCCCGGATCAGTTTGGGTGACAAATACTGCGAGATGAAACTCTCGTCCTTGAAGTTGCGCATGGCGAACTCGAGCACCGGTCGCCACGGCTGGCCCGCGATATCCGGAAACCACTCCTTGTCTTCATCCGTCGGGTTTTCGCAAATGCGCTTGATATCCTGATACATGGCAAAGCCCAGCGCATACGGATTGATACCGTTATACCAGCGCGCCTGCACCGGCGGCTGATACACCACATTGGTATGACTTTGCAGAAACTCGAGCATGAAACCGTCAGTCACCAGACCCTTCTCATACAGGCGATTCAGCAAAGTGTAGTGCCAGAACGTAGCCCAACCCTCATTCATCACCTGCGTTTGTCTCTGCGGGTAAAAATACTGGGCAACCTTGCGCACGATACGCACGATTTCACGTTGCCATGGCTCCAGCAGCGGCGCTGACTTCTCGATGAAATACAGCAGATTCTCCTGCGGCTCCGCCGGAAAGCGCGGTGCAGCCCTTGCCGTATCATCGCGCTCGCGCTTGGGGATGGTGCGCCACAGATCATTCACCTGCATCTGCAGATAGTTTTCGCGGTCGGCCTGACGTGCCTGCTCTTCGGCCAGCGACAATCTTTGCGGGCGCTGATAACGATCCACCCCGTAATTCATCAATGCATGGCACGAATCCAGTAACTCCTCAACTGCATCAATGCCATAACGCTCCTCACAACGCGTGATGTACTGCTTAGCAAACACCAGATAGTCGATAATTGCCGAGGCATCCGTCCAGGTACGGAACAGATAATTACCTTTGAAGAAGCTGTTATGGCCATAGGCCGCATGTGCGATGACCAAGGCCTGCATCGTTACCGTATTTTCTTCCATCAAGTAAGCAATGCAGGGATTCGAGTTGATCACGATTTCATAAGCCAGGCCCATCTGACCACGCTTGTAGCCTTTTTCGGTCGAGACGAAATGCTTGCCGAAACTCCAATGATGGTAATTGACCGGCATACCCACCGAAGAGTAAGCATCCATCATCTGCTCGGCAGTAATGATTTCCAGCTGCACCGGGTAGGTATCCAGCTGAAATTCGCCATGTGCAATTTCGCGAATAGCCTTGTCGTATTCGTCTATCAGCTCGAAGGTCCACTCCGAACCGCTTGAAATCGGTTTCATGATGCCCCCTCTCCGGCCGGACTATGCGGCCAACCTTTCAGCGTGTTGCCGGCTGACGCTTGAACAACTCGCGGAATACCGGATAGATGTCCGATGGCGTTCTGATTTTCTGCATGGCGAAATGCTTGTTTTGGTCTGCCACGCGCAGATACTCGTACCAAAGATTCTGCGGCTCGCCCTGGGTAATTTCGATATAGGCAAAGTACTGGCACCAAGGCAACAGTTTGTCATGCAAAATCTTGCCGCAATTGGCCGAGTCACTATCCCAGTTATCCCCGTCAGAGGCTTGCGCCGAATAAATATTCCAGTCTTTGTTGGCGTAACGCTTCTGCAGGATATCGCTCATCAGATTCAGCGCCGATGACACGACCGTACCGCCTGACTCGCGCGAGTGGAAAAAGTCATGCTCATTCACTTCGACCGCACTGGTGTGATGTCGAATGAACACTACCTCGATCTTTTCGTAATTCCGCTGCAAGAACAGATACAGCAGAATGAAAAAACGCTTGGCCATATCCTTTTTCGACTCATCCATAGAGCCAGACACATCCATGATGCAGAACATTACTGCCTGGCTGGTCGGTTTCGGCTGTTTGACCCGGTTGTTGTAGCGCAAGTCATAGGGATCAATGAACGGGATGTGATTGATTTTCTCGCGCAAGGCATGAATACGTTTGCGCCGCTCACGAATCTCGAAAGCATGGTCCTCATCCGACTCCAGCAGCGTATCAAGCTCCTCTTCCGCCTCGCGTAACTTGCCCAGCGTCGGCGCAGCCATGGCCACACGGCGCGCCAGCGCACCACGCAGGCTGCGTACGATGCTGATATTTGCCGGCGTACCATCATTGGTATATCCGGCACGTACCGGCTTCATTTCCTCGATCCCCATCAACTGGGTCTTGACCAGATTCGGCAGTGCCAGATCTTCAAAGAAGACATTCATGAACTCTTCGCGTGACAGCTGAAACGCAAAGTCGTCCTCACCCTCGCCTTCGTTGCTGGCCTTGCCGCCACCACCTCCGCCACCGCCGCCCTGAGGCCGGTTGAAGCGGTCGCCACGGATAAATTCCTCATTACCCGGATGCACATGGTCGGCCACCCCGCCACGACCATGATGGAATACCGGCTCGGAAATATCCTTTACAGGAATCGAAACGCTTTCCCCGCTATCAATATCGGTAATGCTGCGCCCCTTGATGGCCTTGCCTACTGCCTCCTTGATCTGTGCCTTGAAGCGACGCAGAAAACGCTCGCGGTTGACGGCGGACTTGTTCTTGCCGTTCAGTCTTCTGTCGATGATGTTCGACATGATGGTCTCCTAGCCTTGTTGACGGCACAGACGTTGGCCGCATGCGGCCAACGTCTACCCGCTTACTGCTCAGGACGACTTGCGAACACGCAGATACCATTCGCACAGCAAGCGCACCTGCTTCGGTGTGTAACCCTTGCTGACCATGCGATTGACAAAATCTTCGTGCTTCTTGGCCTCGTCAGCACTGGCCTTGGCATTGAAGCTGATCACCGGCAGCAACTCTTCGGTATTCGAGAACATCTTCTTCTCGATCACGGTGCGCAGCTTCTCGTAGCTGGTCCAGGCCGGGTTCTTGCCGGCATTGTTTGCTCTTGCCCGCAACACAAAATTCACGATCTCGTTGCGGAAGTCTTTCGGATTGGAAATCCCTGCCGGCTTCTCGATTTTTTCGAGTTCGGCATTCAGCGAATTGCGGTCAAAGCTTTCGCCGGTATCCTGATCGCGGTACTCCTGATCCTGAATCCAAAAGTCGGCGAAGGTCACATAACGATCAAAGATGTTTTGCCCGTACTCGCTATAACTTTCAAGATAGGCCGTCTGGATTTCCTTGCCGATGAATTCAACATACTTCGGCGCCAAAAACTCCTTGATGTAGGTAAGGTATTTCTGTTCCTGCTCGGCCGGAAACTGTTCCCGCTCGACTTGCTGCTCCAGCACATACAAAAGGTGCACAGGGTTGGCCGCAACCTCGGTGTGATCAAAATTGAACACCTTGGACAGGATCTTGTAGGCAAAGCGTGTCGACAGCCCGCTCATCCCTTCGTCCACGCCGGCAAAGTCGCGATATTCCTGGTGAGACTTGGCCTTAGGATCGGTGTCTTTCAGGTTTTCGCCGTCATAAACTTGCATCTTGCTGAACAGGCTGGAATTTTCCGGCTCTTTCAGCCGTGACAAGATGGCAAACTGCGCCATCATCTTCAGCGTACCCGGTGCGCAAGGTGCCCCACCCAGCGAAGAGTTGCGAATCAGCTTGTCGTAAATCCGTGTCTCGTCCGTCACACGCAAGCAATACGGTACTTTCACGATATAAATACGATCGAGGAAGGCCTCGTTGTTCTTGTTATTACGGAAAGCTTTCCACTCACTCTCGTTCGAGTGCGCCAGCACCACGCCATCAAACGGGATTGCGCCAAAGCCTTCGGTACCTTTGAAGTTGCCCTCCTGCGTTGCGGTCAGCAGTGGATGCAATACCTTGATCGGCGCCTTGAACATTTCAACAAACTCAAGCAGACCCTGGTTTGCGAGGCACAGCCCACCGGAATAGCTGTAAGCATCCGGATCATCCTGGGCGTAACTTTCCAGCTTGCGGATATCCACCTTGCCCACCAGCGAACTGATGTCCTGGTTGTTTTCGTCACCCGGCTCGGTCTTGGCAATACCGATCTGACGCAATACCGAAGGATAGCGTTTGACCACGCGGAACTGGCTAATATCGCCATTGAATTCGTGCAAGCGCTTCACCGCCCACGGGCTAGGGATGCCGCGCAGATAGCGTCGCGGAATGCCGAATTGTTCTTCCAGAATCGGGCCGTCTTCATCGTACGAAAACAGGCCAAGTGGTGACTCGTTGACCGGGCTGCCCTTGATGGCATAGAAAGGCACCCGCTCCATCAGCTCCTTGAGTTTTTCGGCAATGGACGACTTGCCGCCACCCACCGGGCCCAGCAGATACAGGATCTGCTTCTTCTCTTCCAGCCCTTGTGCGGCGTGACGGAAGTAGGACACGACCTGTTCGACCACTTCTTCCATACCGTAGAAGTCACGGAATGCCGGGTAGACGCGGATGATCTTGTTGCTGAAGATCCGTGACAGGCGGGAGTCATGGCGGGTATCGACCACCTCAGGCTCGCCGACTGCCATCAGCATCCGCTCGGCGGCTGTGGCGTAAGCTGTCGGGTCTTTCTTGCAGAGCTCGAGATATTCCTGGATGGTCAGCTCTTCTTCGCGGGTACGGTCGTAACGGGATGCAAAGCTGCTGAAGATGTCTTGGCTCATGACTTATCCCTCCTGGAGGAGGCAAGCAGGCCATCAGCGGTGCCGCTTGCACCGTTGCCCCCTTGCCAGAAAATGAGTGGTGAGACTGCTTTGTGCTGCTGTTTTTTTGGGTATAGCACAGGGATTCATGCCGCAAGAAAAAAAGCCACCATTCAGGTGACTTTTATTTTTCGGCCTTACCACTCGATCTGGATAAATCAGCGCTTCAGAATCTTGACGCCTATTTCATACAAACGACCCCGTTCAACTTCATTGCAGCGACGCACCTCGACAAGTGCCTCAAACGGCTTGCCCGGCAGCCCGGATACCGGTGGCACCAGTACGACGACGTCCAGACGCTCGCCAAATTGCGGCACAAAAGTTGACCGCAGCGCCATGCCATCAATCGATAAATCGACGCACTCACCGTAGAAAGTCTCGCCGGTATGGCGCGACTTCAGCTTGGCACGGCAGCCCATCTGCATGCGCTTGCCACCCCGTCTCTCGTAGTGCGTGTCAAAGGGCTTCACAATCCAGCTCTCCGCGCTGCCATGCGGCCAACCAGTGCAAGCCGACAATACTCTTGCTGTCAGCAATGCGTCCATCAAGCGTCATCTTCATCGCCTCTGCCACTGGTGCCGTAAACACCTCGAGAAACTCGCCATCATCAAGCTCGCGAGCTCCGGCCTCAAGCCCGGTCGCCAGATAATAATGAATCTCTTCATCGGCATAGCCGATACACGGATAGGCTTTACCCAGATAAAACCAGACGCGGGCGCGGTAACCGGTTTCTTCCAGCAGCTCCCGCTTGGCGGTTTGCAGTGGCGGCTCATGCGGATCAATCTTGCCGGCGGGGATCTCGATAAAAGTCTGCCCCACCGGGTAGCGATACTGTTTCTCCAGCACCAGCTCGTTATCGTCAGTCAGCGCCAGAATGGCAACTGCACCAGGATGGAGGATGAATTCCCGCCAGGCCTCGGTGCCGTCCGGTAATGCTACCTGATCGCGCTGTACCTTGATAAACCCACCGGTGAATACCTGCTCACCTGCCAGCTTCTTTTCTGTGAGATCCACGCCTGCCCTTTCGCTTTTGCCATTGCCGCACCACAGCACAGCGCCATACAAGCATAACGATACCATAAGCAAGGATCGCCAGGCTCAAGCCCAATGCCGGCACGCCCACCAGCAAGGGCCAGCCCAGCTGCAGCACCCAGTCCAGTACGGCTTGCTGCCACTGCGCTGGATCATGCGGGGTGAACGCCGGCCACGGTGGCAATACCGCACCATCATTTACCCCTAGCAACAACTTGCCCAGCTCGTAGGCAAGCAGATACAGCGGCAGATAGGTGAACGGGTTGGTATACAAGGTACACATCATCGCAATCGGCAGATTGATGCGCAAAAGCAACGCCAGTGCAGCTGCGGCCAACATCTGCGTCGGGCCGGGCATCAGGCCGGCAAACATACCGACCGCCACAGCCATGGCCACCTTGCGCCGCTGCAGGCTCCATAGCTCGGCATGGGCAAGCCACGGCCGCAGCGGCCCGAGAATAGCTGAGGATTGCACCCATTTCATCGGATCAGGCACGCGTTTCAACAACCAGCGTTTGACTCCCATCTCACCCCACTTTCAAACAATCGTTTGACTTATTTTCGGCATTATTGGCAAACTAGCCCGCACACACCCCCGACATGCTCACGGCTGGCCATCGTCAGCCCGACATAAACCGATAGAGCCACGGAGACAGATATGCCAGCTTATAAAGCCCCATTGCGCGAGTTCGACTTTGTTTTGAACGAAGTGTTCCATGTTCAGGATACGCTATCCACCCTGCCGGGCTACGAGGAGGCCACCCAGGACATCTTCACTTCCTATCTCGAAGCCGCCGCCCAGTTTTGTGAAAACGAACTGGCACCATTGAACCGCCAGGCCGATGAAGAAGGCTGTCAGTTTGACCCTGCTACCCACTCGGTAACGACACCCGCGGGCTTTCGCGAGGCCTACCAGCAATACTGCGAACTCGGCTTTCCGGCACTGGACTGCGACCCGGCCTTTGGCGGTCAGGGCATGCCCAAATCGCTGTCATTCCCGGTAATGGAAATGCAATGCGCGGCCAACGTTGCGTGGTCAATGTATCCCGGTCTTTCGCATGGCGCTTATTCGGCGATTCACGCCCATGGCACCGAAGAGCAAAAGAACACCTATCTGCCACGCCTGGTAGACGGCAGCTGGACCGGCACCATGTGCCTGACCGAGCCGCATTGCGGCACCGATCTTGGCTTGCTGAAAACCAAAGCCGAGCCGAATGGCGATGGCAGCTACAACATTACCGGCACCAAGATTTTCATCTCCGCCGGCGAGCACGATCTGTCCGACAACATCATTCATCTGGTACTGGCACGCCTGCCCGACGCACCCAAAGATGTAAAAGGCATTTCGCTGTTCATCGTGCCCAAGTTCCACGCTGACGGCAGCCGCAACAGCGTGTACTGCGGCAGCCTGGAGCACAAGATGGGCATCAAGGCCAACGCCACCGCCGTCATCAACCTGGACGGCGCCAAAGGCTATCTGATTGGCGAAGCCAACAAAGGCCTTGCCTGCATGTTTACCATGATGAACGCCGCGCGCCTCGGCTGCGGCATGCAAGGCCTGGGCCTTGGCGAAGCGTCCTTCCAGGGTGCACTGGCCTATGCGCGCGAACGTCTGCAGATGCGTGCGCTGGCGGGTGCCAAATTCCCGGAAAAGCCGGCCGACCCCATCATCGTGCATCCGGATGTTCGCCGCATGCTGCTAACGCAAAAGGCTTATACCGAAGCCGGTCGTGCACTGGCCGCCTTCCTTGCCCTGCAGCTGGATATCGAAGAAAAACACAGCGATGCCGACGCACGTGCCGAAGCTGCCGATCTGGTTGCACTGCTGACACCTGTCGCCAAGGCCTTCATGACCGACAACGGCTACACTGCGGCCAACCTTGGCATGCAGGTATTCGGCGGCCACGGCTTTATCCGTGAATGGGGCATGGAACAGCTGGTGCGCGACTGCCGCATTTCGCAAATCTACGAAGGCACCAACGGCATTCAGGCTATCGACCTGCTCGGCCGCAAGGTACTGCTGGACCAAGGTGCCAAGCTGCGTAAGTTCACCAAGCAGATTCACCAGTTCTGCAAGGCTAACGAGAGCAATGCCCAGCTGGCCGAGTTTGTGGTGCCGCTTGGCAAACTGCTGAAAGAAATCGGCGATGTCACCATGGGGATCGGCATGGCTGCCATGCAGGATCGCGATGCAGCCGGCGCCGCCGCTACCGACTATCTGCGTCTGATCGGCCACCTGACTTATGGCTGGCTGTGGGCGCGCATGGCCGAGGTGGCCTACAGCAAGCTGGAAGCCGGCAAGGATCCGTTCTATGAAGCCAAGATTGCGACAGCACGCTTCTACTTCTCCAAGCTGTTTACCGAGGTAGAATCGCTGAAAGCCAGCATCAAGGCCGGCGCCCAACCACTGATGCAACTGGATGCCGATCACTTCGCCTTCTGATCGACACCACGCGCGACAAATCGGGCAAACCGGTCTATAACATTGACATGACCGCGTTTGCCCGAGAGCCATCATGCAGATAAGCAGCAGCACCAACTCCCAAGCCGTCCAGCAAAACAGCGCCGCCCAGGCCAATAGCAAAGCCAGAGCAGCCTATCAGGACATGCGCCCCAAGGACGATCTCAACGCCGGCATCGTCGCGACAATGGACGTCAATATCAGCGCGGGCAACGATGCCCAAGGTCTGGTCTGGCGTGCCGCTCTCGACAAGATCAATGAATTGCTGGCCGGTGGAACCGGTGAAAACGTACTGCAGAAGGCTGCGGACGAGCAAGACAACTCCGCCGAAGCCACCGCCAAGCGTATTCTGGATGGTGCCACGGCGTTTTACGATGCTTACGCCAAGCAACACCCTGACAAAGACCCCGAAACGCTGGCCAAGGATTTCACCGAGCTGGTTCGCGGCGGCTTTGAAAAGGGCTTCAACGAGGCTAAAGACATCCTCAAAGGCCTGAAGGTACTTGAGGGTGATGTTGAAAGCGGCATCCAGAAAACCTATGATCTGGTCAGCAAGGGCTTTGATGACTTCCTGAAAAGCAAGCTGGATGCGCTAAAGCAGGACAAGGAAAAAACGCCAGAAACTGCGCAGGCTGCCTGACCGGCTCTCCTCATGAAAAAAGCCGTTGCGGCCAACCTTGGCCGCAACGGCTTTTCACTTATATACAGCGACAATCACCAGCCTGCCTCAGGCAGTATTTGCACCCTTCTGCTGTCGATAGTTCACCACCAGCTGCACCAGATCGGCAATGGAACGTACGCCCATCTTGTCCATCATCTTGCCGCGGTGAGCCTCAACCGTCTTGATACTGATGCCCAGATCATCGGCAATCACCTTGTTCATCTTGCCTTCGATCACCCGCTCCAGCACTTCGCGCTCACGCGCTGTCAGGCTTTGCAAGCGACTTTCGCAATCATCCGCCTGCACCGCATCCTGCACCCGGCTGAGCGCCAGTTGCAATGCACTGCTGATAGCCGTCAGCAAAGCCTCCTGGCTACAGGGCTTTTCCAGAAAATCATAAGCACCACGCTTGACCGCCTGCACCGCCATTGGCACATCGCCATGGCCAGTAATAAAAATCACCGGCCAACGGTTTTGCCGCGCCTGCAGTTCTTCATAGAGTTCCAGCCCGCTCATCCCGGGCATACGAATATCAAGAATCAGGCAACCGGGGCGAGCCATCGGTCGAAAATCCGCCAGAAAGCTCTCGGCACTGTCATGCACGATTACCTGGTAGTCATGACTTTCCAGCAACCACAACATCGAATCGCGAAAAGCCTCGTCGTCATCAACGATATGAATGATAGGAGCATCAGCTGTCATGAGTGTCGTCTACCGGCAATGTGAATCGGAAAATGGTACCACCTAGCGGATGATCTTCCACTGAGAGTTGACCCTGATGAAACTCGACAATCGAGCGGCAAATGTTCAGACCCATGCCCATCCCCTCGCTCTTGGTGGTGAAGAATGCATCAAACAGATGACTCTTGATTTCGTCCGGTACGCCATGGCCGCGATCGACAATCGCTACCTCTACTCGTCTGGCACTCTGTTTTTGCACGCTGATCAGCAATTCGCGCTCATTCACCGGCAGTTGCTGCATCGCCTCCATACCATTCTTGATCAGGTTCAACAGCACCTGCTCGATCAGGATCGGGTCTACCAGCAAGGCCGGCAGATTTTCTGCGAGGCTTACGCGGATTGTCGAACCCAGGCGCCTCGCCTCGATTTCGGCGATCGACAACGAGGCCTCGATAATCTCGTTGACCAGACAACGCTTGCGCACCGGTTCGCTCTGCTTCACGAATTCGCGCACCCGACGTACGATCTTGCCGGCCCGCTCGGCTTGGGCTGTAATTTTCTCCATCACTGGTATCAATGACTCCGGCGTCGCCCGTCCTTGGCGCAAACGCTCGACACAACCGGCCTGGTAGTTGGCAATCGCCGACAAGGGCTGATTCAGCTCGTGCGCCAGCGTTGACGCCATTTCGCCCATGGTAATCAGACGCGAGGTTGCCTGCAGCTTGGCCATCTGCTCTTCGTAACGCTGCTCGGCTTCATGCTGCTCGGAAATATCGGTAAGGATCAGCATCTGCGCCATCTCGCCATCCACCCAGCGCACCGGCCGGTTGCGCAGCAAGAACCAGCGCTGCAGATCATCCAGCCATAATTCCTGATCAGTCACGGCATGCTGCAACAGATGATGCAGACGCAGATCGCAGCACTCGCTGCCATCGACATTGTCGGGTGCGGCCAACCATTGCCGATAGCGATGATTGCAGAACAGCAGCTGCTGGGTTTCGCTGCGCACCACGGCCACTGCCGCATCCAGGCCTTCGATAACGGCGATGAAACGCTCGTTGGCCGCCTCCAGCATTTGCTGCGCCTGCCGCTGCTCGGTCATGTCGGTCAGGGCCGCCATCCAGCCGGTCTGTTCGCCATCAGCGTCTATCAATGGCGAAATCAGCATTTGTGCGTAGAAGGTCTCGCCACTCTTGCGCCGCATGATGGATTCAAACAATTGCTGGGTCTGCTCACCCGCCAGCGTCTGACGCAGTGACTCCGAGTTGTAACTGGCTATATCGGGCGACCAGTAAGGATAAGGTGGCGACACGCCGATCAGCTCATCTTCGGCAAAGCCGGTAATACGACAGAAAGCCGGGTTCACATAAGTAATGCGGCCATTGCGGTCAATCGCCCGAATACCGACAACCAGTGAATCTTCCATTGCCTTGCGGAACATCGATTCGTGCCGCAAGGCCTCTTCACTCTGTTTTTCGCTGGTGATGTCGCGGCCAGACAGATAAATCACGCCACTATCGGGCAAGGGACTCATCGCCCAAGCGATGAAGCGCGCCTCGCCGGCCTTGTTGATCACGCGGGTTTCGACATAACGGTCGACACTACCTGCCTCCATCAGCTGCCGGATCAGGCCTAGCGTTGGCTCGCGATCTTGTGGATGCAGGTAGTTCAACAAGGAGGTGCCCTGAATCTGCGCACTCTGATAACCCAAGCCCGCCACAAAAGCCGGGTTCACTTGCAAGAGATAGCCATCCTCGCGCATCACCCCCAGCCACTCGCGTGACAAACCATATACACGATCACGCTCACGCTCGGCCGCCACCCGTCGCTGGATATGGCGCGACAGGCTTAACAGACTGAGCAGGGTCAACAATGACAGGCCGATGATCAGCCCCAGCTGCAGCTGGCGGCTCTTGTCGTGATCCCCTCGCACCGGCCTGACCACCAGCTGGAGGCCACTCTGGCCTAGTGCAATACGATGCGACAGTCGCGATGAAGGCTGGCTTTGTGCATTGCGTACCAGAAATTTGCCAGCTGATTCGAGCTCGAGAAAATACTTTTCGGTGAACCAGCTGGGCGGGGCGCGGCGGATAAAGGCATTCGCCTGATAAATCCCGACCACCATGCCGCGAAACTGGGTGTCACGATACACGGGCACCATCAAGTCAAAACGCCACTCGCCGGAATCCAGCTGGTAAGGGCGCCCCATAACCACCCGCCCCTCATCGCGCGCCGTCAGAAAAGCCGTCGCAGAAGGCCCGCTAAGACTGGAGCCATAGCTGAGCTCGCTTTCCTCGTAAGGCGCAATCCAGCGCACGATAAAGCTGTTGTCCACCCAGACGGCTGCCGACATTTCCGGCGTATTCGCCAGCAATTGCGAGGCCTGAATCAGGAACTCGCCCTCGTCGATGGCTTCGCGCCCAATGTCGCGACTTAGCCGCATCAGTTCGTTGCGCTGCTCATCCATGCGCAGCCGCAGCGTCTGTTCAGCCCACAGCGTGTCCTTGGCCAGGTCGACACGCATCTGCTCGCTCTCCCTGGCATCCAGCGTCCACAGCATCACGGCCATGGTCAGGAAAAACAGCACAATGGTACTGTTGGGCATCAGCCGGTAATAACGACTACGACGCAATGATTGATAAAATTGCAGGTTTCTCATGAACTTGGCGGCCAGACAGGCAGCAAAACCGTCAGGAATGTGGTAATAAAGGCGTTTTACCGATCATCCAGTCAGCGTGCAAGCCCTCATCTCCTTGCTGGCCTTGATGGCAATGACGCAACCAGTCGCTGCCAGCCAGAACGACATCCTCATTGGCCTGTCCGGCCCCTACACCGGCGGCTCATCCCCGATGGGCATCAGCATGCGCAATGGCGTGCGCATGGCTACCCAGGAAATCAATGCGCAAGGCGGTATCAACGGCCGCCAGATCCGGTTGATCGAGCGCGATGATCGCGGCCAGTCAGATAGCGGCATCAAGGTTGCGCAAGAGCTGATTGTCCAGCAACGCGTGGCTGCCACCATCGGTTTCGTTAACAGTGGTGTGGCGCTCAGCTCACAAATTTATTACCAGCGCGCTGGCATTCCTGCCATCACGGCCGGCGGAACAGCATCGCGTATTACCCAGCAGTTCTTGCCGCCGCAATACCCACAGAATTTTGTGTTCCGCGTCGCGCTATCCGATGGCCGTCAGGCACCACTGATCGTGCGAGAGGCTCGCCGGCAAAAGCTGAACAAGCTCGCCATTTTTCGCGACCAGACCAATTACGGCCGACAGGGTGAGGACGAGCTGAGAAAGGCATTGCACAGCTACGGAATGTCACCGGTATTTGTCGGGCAGTTCCGCCTTGGCGAGCGCGACATGTTGCCACAGCTGCAAGCTGCCAAAGACAGTGGAGCACAGGCCATTCTCACCTATGCCATCGGCCCCGAGCTGACGCAGATTGCCAACTCGCTGGCGCAGATGGATTGGCGTCCACGCCTGATCGGCAGCTGGACACTGTCCATGTCCAACTTTATCGACAATGCCGGGCCGAATGGTGAAGGTGCGCGCATGATTCAGACATTCATCAGTGATAGCCCAAACCCGACACACCAGCGCTTCGTCCGAAATTACCTGACCATGCATGGCGGCAGCCGCATACCTTCACCCATGTCTGCCGCACAGGGCTACGACAGCATGAAACTGTTGGCCGCAGCCATCCGTCAGGCAGGAAAAACCGAAGGCAAGGCGATTGTGAGTGCACTGGAAGATCTGAAGATGCCAGTCGAGGGCGTTATCACCAGCTATCAGCGCCCTTTCTCACCCGATAACCATGAGGCAATCGACATGAAAACCCCGGTTATCGGCGAACTGAGGCAAGGTCGCATCGTCTATGCCTACCCAGATGAGGCCATGAAAAAACGCCACCCGTAAATGGATGGCGTTTTGTATTCAATCCGGAAGATCAGACACGCTTCTCGGCTGAGCTCAGATAGGCCTCCAGGGCATGCCCCGCCGACAGGATGTGGAAGCGGATGAAGTCGGCAGCCTCATCGGCCTTGCCATCCCGGCACATCTGCAGCAACTGGGTATGTTCCTGGTGCGCCTGCTCCATGGTGCGCGTGAACAGGATCTGCATGCGGGTATAGCGATCTGTCTTGTTATGCAGCTGTTCGATAAGTGCCAGCGTATTCGGGCGCTTGGCAGCGCGATACAGCGCCAGATGGAAACGCGAGTTCAACTCGCCCCAATGGCGGATGTCATTCCCTTTCAGTGCTTCTTCGAATTCATGCAAGGTTTCTGCCGCGGCTGCATGATCGGCCGCGTCCTGACAGGGAATGGCCGCCCGTAGCAGCTCGCTTTCGAGCATCGCGCGAATCTCCAGCAGCTCCAGTACATCATCCAGCGACAATTTGGATACCAGCGCACCCTTGTGGTCGATAATCTGGATCAAACCCTCGGCCTCCAGCTGACGCAGCGCTTCACGCACCGGCACGCGACTGACACCGTACTCATTGGACAGGGCTTCTTGCCGCAATTGCTGTCCATCGGCAAATTCGCCAGACAGAATGCGCTGGCGCAAAGACTCGGTTACGGCACTGGTCAGGGTTTGTCGCTTGATCGGCTGCAGGATGGTCATGGTCACGCTCTGGCTATCGGATACATGCAAATGTATTCGATTATACGGTGATTTCCCCTGACAACAAGCTTAAAAACAGTGAAATCACCAAAGCGGCGCGTAAAAAAGACAAACCCCGCCGAAGCGGGGTTTAATCTGGGGTGGATAATGGGACTCGAACCCACGACAACCGGAATCACAATCCGGGGCTCTACCAACTGAGCTATATCCACCACTGAGCGGTGAAGCATGCCGCCATAAAGCCACATGCAAAATTGATGGGGTGGATAATGGGACTCGAACCCACGACAACCGGAATCACAATCCGGGGCTCTACCAACTGAGCTATATCCACCACAAAATGTCTGCCACCTTCACAAGTGTCTGGCGCGCCCGACAGGAATCGAACCCGTAACCCCCGGCTTAGAAGGCCGGTGCTCTATCCGGTTGAGCTACGGACGCTCTATCGGTGTGAAAGTGGTCGGGGCGGTGGGATTCGAACTCACGACCCTCTGCTCCCAAAGCAGATGCGCTACCAGACTGCGCTACGCCCCGACGACAGGAGGCGAAATATACGTGACCCCTTACCCCCTGTCAACACCTACAATGCAATTTTTTCATTTCAGCGAGAAACCGCACCCAGAAAGCGCTGACTCACCCACAACACATTGCACCGCACAAGCTTGCGGCCAACCTTGAGCCAAAGTGATGACCTGCGCCCGATAGCCTCACGGCAAGGCCTCCCGAGCACGACACACAGTTGCACTCGACACGAGATTCCGCCACTCTTGGAGATCAAGTTCGCTGCAGTGCGACAGGCAAGACAAGACAGGTCACACCTGCCACCCCAGCTTGCCGGCAACACCACATAACCATACTTTTATTGAAGAGCAAATCATGAGTAACCGTCACTCTGCCACCTTGCTGATCAGCTGCCCCGACAGCCACGGGCTGGTCGCTGCCATTGCCAACTTTCTGCTGACCTATAACGCCAACATCCTGCATGCCGACCAGCATCAGGACGCCGTGGAAAACCTGTTCCTGATGCGGGTGCAATGGGATCTGCATGGCTTCAGCCTGCCAATGGAAAGCTTTGCGGCAGCTTTCGCTCCCATCGCCGAAAAACACAATATGCAATGGGAAGTCTCGCTGTCGGTGCGCAAGCCACGTATGGCGATCTTTGTCTCCAAGTACGAACACTGCCTCGTTGACCTGCTGCATCGCCACAGCATTGGCGAGCTGGACTGCGAAATCCCGCTGATCATCTCCAACCACGAAGACTGTCGCCGCCTGGCCGAATTCCATGGCATCCCTTATTACGTCATTAATGTGACCAAGGAAAACAAGGTCGAAGCCGAAGCACAGCAATGGGCACTACTGGAAGAAGCCGGCGTTGATCTGATCGTACTGGCTCGTTATATGCAGGTTCTGTCGCAAAAGTTTGTCGAACGCTATCCGCACCGCGTGATCAACATCCACCACAGTTTCCTGCCGGCTTTTGATGGTGCCAAGCCTTATCATCGCGCCTTTGCCCGCGGCGTGAAGCTGATCGGCGCCACCAGCCACTATGTGACCGAAGTGCTGGATGACGGACCTATCATTGAACAGGAAGTCACCCGCATCTCGCACCGCGACGATGTCGACGACCTGATCCAGAAAGGCCGTGATCTCGAACGCATCGTTCTGTCGCGCGCAGTGCGCTGGCATCTGGAAAACCGCATCCTTGCCTACAACAACAAGACCGTTATTTTCGACTGAGAACCATGAGTCAGCCACTGATCAACGACGCCATTGCCATGCTGCGCATGCAGTTCAAGCCACTGGATCAATACCAGTACCCGGCAAGCCATTTACTGCTGGGCATTCTGGCACTGGGCGTTACCGCCGCAGCCGGCGCACCGTCCGGCATGGGCGAACCGCTCAATCTCGTACTGTTTTTCAGCCTGTATATCGGCACCGAGATCTGGCTGCTGTCGCGCTTCATGCACTGGTGGCTGCAGCGTGGTGGCATGATGTCACCACCCGCCCTGCTGGGCACGTTGGTGGTGGCCAGCGCCATCCAGGTGCTGGAGCCTCTAAGCAGCTGGCTGCCTGACGATATGGCCATGATCGCCAATATGACCATCAGCCTTGCCAGCGTGTGGATCACCGTCTGCGCCCTCGCCTTTGGCAGCCAGCAGGCCAGACGGCGCATCGTGCTGGGCATGCTGCTGTTTACGCCACTGGCGCTGGCACTATCCTTCCTGATGATCAGCAGCGCCACCAATATGGGGCTGGTCAATATTCCGCAAGAACTGAAGGCCGCGATAGAGCAGCAACAAGAACAGAACCCCTGAATGACAAGAGCCCGGATAATCCGGGCTCTTTTTTTTTGCTGCCTCACGGCTCTTCCTGTGCCGGGGCAGCACAGGCAGCCTGCAAGACTTCCAGCCAGGCTTGCTGAGCCATCGGCGCCTCAAGCTGCGCATGAAACTCGCCATCACGATAAAGCATGAAGGCAGGCAGATGGAAAATCTCGTGCCGCGCCGCCTGAGCGGCATCAGCAACGACATCTACATAAGCCAGCGACCATCCAGCCGGCAGCCATTGCGGCACGCAGCGGTACCAGCCACGACAGGCACCGCAGGCCGGCTGACCATACATCAGCAATAGCCAGCCATCACATCGCTGCAAAAACTGCTGCACCGCACCCGGCGGCAAGTGTTGCCAGCTTGCGGCCAACATCAATCCACCTTGGCGATATAACGCGCCAGCTTCAGCATGGCACGCACCGCCTCGCTCTTCACCCCCTCCTCACCACGCATCTTGGCGTAGCGGCGCAAGATCGCCCGCGACTCGACGTGGATATCCTGCTCGGCATCCGGCGAGGTAATCAGCGTCAGTCGGCTGCCGCTCTCCTGCATCCTTGGCACACCCTGCGCAATCACCAGATAAACCTTATGCGCATTGTGCTGGGTTATATGATCAAAAAGGTACAACATGGAGTTGATCCGCAAGCCGGTCTGCTCGCGAATCTGCCGCAACAAGGCTTGCGAACGCAACTCGCCGCGTTCGGACACACCACCCGGCAATACGAAACGGCCATGCGACAACGCTGTCATCAATACGCCATCCGGCAACTCGATGATGGCAGTCGCGCGACGTGGCAAATCCGCCGGCAAACGGTTTTCAAAACGACTTTCAACATTATTGTTCATCAACAACCAGACTTCCCGATAGGCAAAGCAAGGACAGATTCTAATCTTCGCAATTAATGCCAAGCAAACAACAATAGCATTAAGCCCATGAGATACTTGGGTTTTCTGTTTATATCTGTGACAATCCAGCCCCCTTAGCCTGTACCGAGCCACCAAACATGACAAGCTCCCACACCTCACGCATCGCCATTATCGGCGGCGGCCCTGCCGGCCTGATGGCTGCCGAGCGCCTGCTGCAACTGGGCCACCAGGTCGATCTGTACGACGCCATGCCCTCGGTTGGCCGCAAGTTCCTGCTGGCTGGTGTGGGCGGGATGAATATCACCCACAGCGAGCCCGCCGAGGCGTTTCTCGGTCGTTATCGTGAAGCTGCGCCCCTGCTGGCACCGGCCCTGCAGGATTTTGGCGCCGACGCATTACGCGCCTGGGTGCACGGGCTGGGCATCGAAACCTTTATCGGTAGCTCGGGCAAGGTCTTCCCGCGCGAAATGAAAGCCGCGCCGCTACTGCGCGCCTGGCTGGGCCATCTGCGCGAACAGGGCTTGCGCATTCACGTCCGCCATCGCTGGCAGGGCTGGAATGAAGACGGCAGCCTGCGCATCAACCATCCGGATGGCGAGCTGGCCATCCAGCCGGATGCCGTCATTCTCGCGCTGGGCGGCGGCAGCTGGCGCAAACTGGGCTCGGATGGCAGCTGGGTGCCGCTACTGACAGCCAGAGGTGCCAAGGTCAGCCCGCTCAAACCCGCCAATTGCGGCTTTGCCTGCAACTGGAGCGATTTTCTTGCCAGCCGCTTTGCCGGCACCCCGCTGAAAAACATCGCCATCCAGTGGCAGGATTTGCAGGGCCACACACAGCAGCGCCGTGGCGAGTGCGTGATCACCGCCCACGGCCTAGAGGGCAATCTCGTCTACGCTTGCGGCGCGGACTGGCGCGACCGCATCCTGCAGCAAGGCCACGCCGATATTCTGCTGGACTTGCTGCCAGACCTGACACTCGGCCAGATCGAGCAAAAACTGCTGCAAGGCAAAGGCGCAGCCTCGCTCGCCAATCATCTGCGCAAGCAGCTGAAGCTGGATGGTGCGCGCAGCGCCCTGCTGCACGAATGCCTGCCCAAAGCCGTCATGCAGGACATGCGCCAGCTGGCCGCCGCCATCAAGCAGCTACCGCTACGCCTGCATGGCATGCGCCCGATTGACGAAGCGATCAGCACCGCCGGTGGCGTGGCGTTCGGCAGCACGGCGAACGCGTCGCTACACAGCCTGCCCGGTGTATTCTGCGCCGGTGAAATGCTGGACTGGGAAGCCCCAACCGGCGGCTATCTGCTGACTGCCTGTTTTGCCACCGGCAGGTTGGCCGCAGAACAATGCCACGACTGGCTAAACCGGCAAGAAAACTGAGTTTGACAAGCGTTCTATCAAAAAACTGACAATGATTAGCTGGCATGCTGTAATAAATTGACCCGCAAGCAGGAGCTCAGCTTTGCCAGCCCATCATTTCACCCGCTCTCACACCCCAAGCCGGAGACTGACCGTACTGCTGCTCAGCCTGCTTGGCAGCATTGCCGTGATTCTGTTGTTGTATCAGTTTGCCATCGGCCACTTCGAAGAGCGCTTTCGCGCGCTCAACGCGGATGCACTCTTGATCGTCAAAAAAGACACCGAGGTGCTGGCTCACCTGAATCAGACCCACAACGCCCTGCTGCTGCTGATCGAGCAGCATGAAGCCACCCCACTGTCGGCAGGCGAACTCAAACAGCGAAACAAACTGATCAGCAACAGCTTCTCCCGCCTGCAAGGACAGATGCGGGAACTTATCGCGTTCAAAAGAGAGCACCGCGGCCCGGAGGCCTCCAAAATGCTGGAGAGCACGCTGGGAGAATACCTGCAAAGTGCAGCCAAACTGCAAATGCTGATTGCCAGTGATATCGAAGCCGCCGAAGAGGAGGCTGTCGTGCTGATGCCGGTGCTGGGCAATCTGCAGACCGAGCTGTTCGAGCATCTGCAGCAGGAAATCAGCGAAGTACGCAAATCCTCCCTGCAGAACTACGAAAACTACAACCGGCAAAGACTGTGGCTGGAAATCATCGCCACCGGCATCATGCTGGCCATTTCGCTCTTCATGCTCGCCTCCTTCCGCCGCATGAATGTGCAGCTGCGTAGCGCCGAAGAGGCACTGAAGCGGCTAAGTAATGGCCAGGACGATATCCGCCTGCCGGATGCCGATGCCAGCTTTGCCCCGCTGTTTGCCGGCTTGCAGCACTTTCGCCAGACCTTGCAGGACAACCGTGACATCCGCCAGCTGCTGCAACAACAAAATGAAATGCTCGAAGCCCAGGTCAGGGAAAGAACCGCCTTCCTTGAGGCCGAGATTCATCAGCGGCGTGAAGCCGAAAAACAGCAAAAGCTGTTTGAAACCATCTTCCGCCACACCGATGATGCGGTACTGATTACCGACGAAGAAGCGGTGATCATCACCGCCAACCAGGCTTATCAGCGCCTGACCGGCCGCAATCTTGCCCAGCTGGTTGGCAAGAAGCCACCTATCAGCAGCTCAGGCCATCACGACAAGGTTTTTTACGAGCAACTGTGGGACAGGCTGCGGGCCGATGGCCGCTGGCGCGGCGAGATCGTCAACCGCCACGCCAATGGCAGCCTGATTCACGCCATGATGACCATCAATGCCATCCACCGCGATGATGGCAGCGTCTGCAACTATGTCAGCATTCTGTCAGACATTACCCGCCTGAAAGATGCCGAAGACAAGCTGCGGCAAATGGCGTACTTCGACCCGCTGACCAAGCTGCCCAACCGCGCCCTGCTGGCAGACCGGCTGACCCACGAAATCCAGATTGCCCGCAATGAAAACCAGCAGTTTGCCGTGGTGTTCATGGATCTGGATCGCTTCAAATTCGTGAACGACACCCTGGGGCACAAGGCCGGCGACACCTTGCTGGGCGAAACCGCCGAACGACTGCTGGCCGCCGTCCATCAGGACGACACGGTATCGCGCCTATCCGGCGACGAATTCTGCCTGCTGCTGCGCCACAGCTCCGCATCCGACACAGCACTCACCTGCGAAAACATCCTGCAAACCCTGGCTCGCCCTTTCCTGCTGGATGGCCGGGAAATGGAAATCGGCGCCAGCATTGGCATTGCCCTTTACCCGGACAATGGCAATACCTCCGAAACGCTGATGAAAAATGCCGACGCCGCCATGTATCAGGCCAAGTCACAGGGCAGAAACCAGTATTGTTTCTTCGAAACCGCGATTGCCATCCGCCTCAAAGAAGAAATGACACTGTATACCCTGCTGCGCAAGGGCATAGAAGAAAGCCAGTTCGTGCTGTATTACCAGCCGATTATCGCGCTGGACGACAATCACGCCAGCTATGCCGAGAGCCTGATACGTTGGCCGCAAACCGATGGCAGCATGATTTCACCGGGAGTATTCATTCCGTTTGCCGAGTCGCACGGCCTGATCGAGCCGATCAGTAATCTGGTCGTCGAGCGGGCTTGCCAGATGCTGCGCCAGGCACGCAGCCAAGGCATCAACCGCACAGTCAGCATCAATATTTCGGCGCGGCAACTGAGTGACCAGAACCTGCCTTATGCGCTGAAAGCCATGCTGAATCGCCACAGCCTGCCGGCCAACGCCATCGAGCTGGAGCTGACCGAGTCGGCACTGATCAGCGATCTGGCCACCGCCAAAGCCAATCTGCAGGCCTTGCGCACCGCCGGCTTCAGCATTTCGATCGACGACTTTGGTGCCGGTTACTCATCGCTCAACTACCTTGTCGAGCTGCCGATCGACAAGGTCAAGATCGACCAGCACTTCATCTGGACGCTGTTCAACTCGCCGCGCAATCAGGCGGTCGTCAAAGCCATTCTGGAACTGGCGCGTGCCATCGGCATCCGCACCGTGGCCGAAGGCGTTGAAACGCAAGAACAATACGACTTCCTGCATCGCCATGGCTGTCATTACATTCAGGGCTATCTGCTGGCAAGGCCTCTGCCCGAGCACGACTATCTGGCCTACTGCCAACAGCCGCCGGCTGTCGACCAGCCCCTGACCACAGAAGCTGGCCCGCACCAGAGCTAGTTGGCCGCGAAACGCAGCGCCTGTTCGATATCGGCGAGGATATCGTCGACATGCTCGATGCCAATGGACAGGCGTATCATCTCCGGCCGCACGCCGGCACGCAGCTGCTCTTCCGGCGACAGCTGGCGATGCGTGGTCGATGCCGGATGGCAAGCCAGGCTCTTGGCATCGCCGATATTGACGAGACGGGTCACCAGCTGCAGCGCATCGATAAAGCGACCACCTGCCTCGACCCCGCCCTTGATGCCAAAGGACAAAATGCCCGAAGCACGGCCACCCATATATTTGTCGACCAGCGGTTTGTCAGCATGCTCGGGCAAACCCGCATACTCCACCCAGGCCACCGCCGGATGACTGACCAGCTTTTTGGCCACCGCCAATGCGTTATCGCAGATACGATCCATACGCAGCGCCAGCGTCTCGATACCAAGCAGGATCTGCTGCGAATTGAACGGTGAAATCGCCGCACCCATATTGCGCAGTGGCACCACACGCGCCCGCGCGATAAATGCCGCCGCGCCCAAGGCCTCGACATAGTTGACGCCGTGATAGCTGACATCCGGCGTGTTCAGCCGCACGAAGCGCGCCTTGTGCTCGCCCCACGGAAACTTGCCGCTGTCGACAATAATGCCGCCGATGCTGGTGCCGTGGCCACCCAGATACTTGGTCAGACTGTGCACCACGATATCGGCACCATGCTCGAACGGGCGGCACAAATACGGCGACGGTACGGTGTTGTCAACGATCAGCGGCAGGCCATGCTGATGCGCCTCGGTGGCAAAGGCGCCAAAATCCACTACATTACCCAGCGGGTTGCCGATGGATTCGCAGAATACTGCCTTGGTGCGCTCGTCAACGTTGGCCGCAATATCCTGCGGCCGGGCCGGATCGATGAAGCGCACGGTAATGCCCAGCTGCGGGAAGGTGTGGGCAAACAGGTTATAAGTGCCGCCATACAACGTGCGGGTGGCGATGATATTGTCACCCGCCTCGGCAATGGTCTGGATGGCGTAAGTGATGGCCGCCATGCCGGACGCCACGGCCAGCGCACCGATGCCGCCTTCCAGTGCCGCCACGCGCTTTTCCAGCACGTCAGTGGTCGGGTTCATGATGCGGGTGTAGATATTGCCTTGCACCTTGAGATCAAACAGATCGGCACCGTGCTGGGTGCTGTCAAAGGCATAGCTGGTGGTCTGGTACAGGGGGACGGCCACCGCCTTGGTGGTCGGGTCAGGACTGTAGCCGCCATGCACGGCCAGGGTTTCCAGTTTCATTCTCATGCTCCGTTTGAACATCACGACACATTGCCGGGCTGCCGGCAACACTCATCCTTCGTCAAACATCCAGACTGCCGGCGCTAGTTCCAGCGCTGGTCTTTCAAAGCCAGATAGGCCAGCGGAATCAACGGAATCGCTGCCAGCATCAGCACACCATCTGCGGCCAACGTTACCGGCGTCAGCGCATAGCGCAGCACTTTGACGCCGCGCGGCTGCTCGACGCGCAGGGCAATGCGGTATTCGCGATTGAGTGCCTGGGCATTGCTGTTTTCCAGCTTGCGCTCGACGGCATAACGTTGGCCGCGTATCCACGCCTCGGTAACGATCTCGCCGTTTTTCTGCAGCTTGAAACCCATCGCCAGTGCTTCGCGACGCTCGGCCTCATTACTGCTGATGAACTGGATGCGATAGCGGCCGCTGACCTTGCCATCAACAGCCACGGTAAAGTGATTGAAAGATGCCTCCAGCTGCTTGCGCAGCGGCGAAGCCATCACCTGCTGCAGTACCGCCGGCACCACCATCACATAGTGATAATGCTCGCCAAGAATCACCAGGTTGGCCGAATCCGCGGAAATCAGGAATTGCTGGATGCGCTCTTCCTCATCGCGATACTCCTTGCGATTGACACTGTCGACCAGCGAGCTGGTCACACAGCCCGTCAATGTCAGCAAACCACCTGCCAGAAAAAGCCGCCTGTTCATCTTGTCTTTCCTTGATTGCAATCCCGACAGAATAACCCGATGACATCATTTCACCAAATGAAGCGAGATGGATTGCTTATGGTTTGCCCGCCATTTTCGGCTCGGCGTACAATACGGCGTTTACGATTCCTGTCGGTTAAGAAACATGATCCGCACCCGTTTTGCCCCCAGCCCTACCGGCTTCCTGCACATTGGCGGCGTTCGCACCGCCCTGTTTTCCTGGGCCTTTGCTCGCAAGCACGGCGGCCAGTTCGTGCTGCGCATCGAGGACACCGACCTCGAACGCTCGACCCCGGAGTCGGTAAAGGCGATTCTGGACGGCATGCACTGGGTCGGCCTGGACTACGACGAAGGTCCGTTCTACCAGACACATCGTTTTGACCGTTACAAGGACGTGATCCAGCAACTGCTGGCCAGCGGCCACGCTTACCACTGCTATATGAGCCGTGAAGAGCTGGACGCGCTGCGTGCCGAGCAGGAAGCGCGTGGCGAAAAGCCGCGTTACAACCGCGTATGGCGTCCGGAAGACGGCAAGACCCTGCCGGCGATTCCTGAAGGCGTGCAGCCGGTGGTGCGCTTCAAGAACCCGATCGGCGGCTCGGTGGTGTGGGATGACGCGGTAAAAGGCCGTATCGAGATCAGCAATGAAGAGCTGGACGATCTGATCATCGCCCGCCCCGATGGCAGCCCGACCTACAACTTCTGCGTGGTGGTAGACGACTGGGATATGCAGATCAGCCATGTGATCCGCGGTGACGACCACGTCAACAACACCCCGCGCCAGATCAACATCCTGAAGGCGCTGGGTGCACCGCTGCCGGTTTATGCCCACCTGCCGATGATTCTCAACGAAAACGGCCAGAAGATGTCCAAGCGCCGCGATGCAGTCAGCGTGGTTGATTACGCCGACAAGGGCATCCTGCCGGAAGCGCTGCTCAACTATCTGGCGCGTCTGGGCTGGGGCCACGGCGACGACGAGCTGTTCGACATGCCGCAGTTTGTCGAGTGGTTCACACTGGAGGCGGTCAGCGGCTCGCCTAGCCGTTTCAACAACGAGAAATTCTTGTGGCTGAACGCGCAGTACATCAAGCAGACCGACAACGCCCGTCTGGCAGAGCTGATTGCCTCGCGTCTGGCTGCGGCCAACGTTGACACCAGCAGCGGCCCGGCGCTGACCGAGGTGCTCGGCCTGGTGAAAGAGCGTGTACAGGATCTGAACGCGCTGGCACTGGAAGTCGATTACTTCTACCAGAAGCGCGAGCCGGCTGCCGCCGATGTCGAAAAGCATCTGGCTGGCGATGCTGTTGCCCGCATGGGTCGCTTTGCCGACAGGTTGGCCGCACTGGAGAGCTGGACTGCCGAAACCATTCACGAGCTGTTCAAGCCCTTCTGCGCCGACGAAGGCATCAAGATGGGCCAGCTGGGCATGCCGCTGCGCGTGCTGGTGTGCGGCACCACGCAAACCCCGTCGGTTGATGCCGTGCTGGCACTGATCGGCAAGGAAGAAGTCCTGCGCCGCCTGCGCGCCTGATCGCGTCGTCACGACAAAAGGCCAGCCTGCGGGCTGGCCTTTTTACATTTCAAGACAGCTTGACGGTCAAGCCGGCTTGCGCGGCTCGGTGGTAATCACCGCCGATTCATCCGGATCCATCTCGCGTAACTGCGCCAGCGCCGAAGCCAACTCGTCACTGCTGACATGGGCGGTATCCAGCACATATTCCTTGTGTGTTGTTTGCAGGATCAGCTGCTCGCGCGACCAGCGCACAACCAGCAAGCGCTCGCCCGGATCATCATCCGGCGACTGCACCACAATGCCGCGGTCTTCCGGCGGCACCGACATCTCGCCCACCAGATCGCGGCTCAGCACCAGCTCCTGATTCCCCTGCAACCCCAAAGTAAAATGAATGCCCAGTCCATCCTCGTCGTGCAAGGTGATGGCAGATACGATCTGGCTCATCAATGCCTCCTGTCTGTTTTTACAGCTTCACTATAGACATTGAGGCCTGAAGACAAGGGCAAAAAAAATGCGGACCATGCGGTCCGCAAAGCAGCCTTGAATGCCAGGAGTGGATCAAGGAACCGGCCGGCAACTACCGGCCGGGCACAACATTACTTCCAGTCAGCTGGCAGCTTGTAGCCCTTGAAGCGTGGCTCGGCCCAAGCGCGGAACTCTTTGGACTTGTAAGCCGCAATCACGTCTTTGGCCCATGGCTTGCTCACGTCACCGGCGCGGATCACGCCCCAGTTCACATAGGCGTAGCTCTTTTCCTGGTAGATCGCTTCGGTCAGCTTGATGCCGGAGCTTACCGCGTAGTTACCGTTGATCACGGCAAAGTCCACATCGGCGCGCGAACGTGGCAGCTGGGCAGCTTCCAGCGGTACGATCTTGATCTTCTTCACGTTAACCGCGATGTCGCGCTCGGAAGCGGTCAGCGGGTTGATGCCCGGTTTCAGCTTGACCCAGCCCAGATCGTTCAGCATCACCAGCGCACGGGCGAAGTTGGTCGGATCGTTAGGCGCAGCCAGGGTCGAGCCTTCCTTCACGCCCTTGATGGACTTCAGCTTGCCGGCGTAGATGCCCAGTGGCGCGGTCGGCACTTGGAACACTTCTTTCAGGGTCAGCTTGTTTTCTTTGGCAAAGTTGTCCAGGTAAGGCTTGTGCTGGAACACGTTAACGTCCAGCGAGCCTTCCTGCAGTGCCAGGTTCGGGCGTACATAGTCAGTGAATTCGACCAGCTTCACGCTGTAACCCTGCTTTTCCAGCAGCGGCTTGATGCTCAGCTTGACCATATCGCCGAAGTCACCAACGGTGGTGCCGATCACGATTTCTTTCTTGGCCGGATCAGCGGCGTGAACGTTGGCCGCAAAAGTCAGGCCCAGAGTGGCAACTGCCAGGGATTTCAGTACGAAACGACGCATGATGTTCTCCTTGTAAACCGGTTTGGCTGCCAGCCCTTGCCGGCATACCACAATGAAATGAATGACTTAACGCTTGTCCAGACGGGTCGCCAGATAATTGCCCGCCAGCTGGATGATCTGCACGATGACGACCAGCAACAGCACCATCGCCACCATGACTTCGGTCTGGAAGCGGTAGTAACCGTAACGGATGGCCAGGTCACCAATACCGCCACCACCGACCACACCAGCCACCGCCGAATAGCTGAGGAAGCTGATGGTCAGAATCGTCAGGCTGGAAATCAGGCCGGCACGCGCCTCGCCCAGCAAGACTTTCCAGATAATCTGCGCCGGACTCGCACCCATCGCCTCGGCTGCCTCGACCACGCCACGCGGAATCTCACGCAGGGTCTGCTCGACCAGACGGGCAAAGTATGGAATCGCGGCAAACGACAGCGGCACCGCCGCAGCGACCGGACCAATGGTGGAGCCGACAATGATGCGGGTCAGCGGCACCAGCGACACCATCAGGATGATGAAGGGGAAGGAACGCACCAGATTGACGAACCAGCCCAGCACGCCATTGACGATACGGTTGGCGAACAGTTGGCCCGGCTGGGTCAGGTACAGCAGGATGCCCAAGGGGCCGCCGACCAGAATCGCCACGGTCAGACCGATGCCCAGCATCAGGCCGGTTTCCTTGCTGGCCTGCCAGATTTCCGGCGCCAGATCATGCAGATTGCTCAGTGCCTGAGCCAAAGTCAGTTCTTCCATTACGCGGCCTCCAGCAGGGATTTGGCCAGATCGGACTTGGCGCTGACCTGACGCGCTTCGACTTCCAGCAATTCGACCACTTCACCGGCATCCAGCAAGGCCGCTCGGTGGCAGATCGAACGCACGACATGCATTTCGTGGGTCACGATGACGACAGTGACGCCGAAACGGGCATTGATGTCCTGCAGGCAATCGAGAATGGATTGGGTGGTTTTCGGGTCGAGCGCCGAGGTCGGCTCATCGGCCAGAATCACATGCGGACGCGGAGCCAGTGCGCGGGCGATGCCGACACGCTGCTTCTGGCCGCCCGACAGCTGGGCCGGATAATGCTGGGCACGATCGGACAGGCCGACGATTTCCAGGCATTCGGCGACGCGCTTGTCGATATCCTGACGCGACCAGCCGGCGATCTCCAGCGGGAAGGCAATGTTGGCCGCAACGGTACGGTTGGCCATCAGGTTGAACTGCTGGAACACCATACCGATGTTCTGGCGAGCCTGACGCAGCTCGCTGGCAGTCAGCGCGGTCAGATTCTTGCCATCCACCTCGACCACACCGCTATCCGGCCGCTCCAGCAGATTGATCAGGCGCAGCAAGGTGGACTTGCCCGCACCGGAAAAGCCGATCAGGCCAAAAATTTCGCCAGCGCGAATGTGCAAGGTCGTGTCACGCACGGCATCAAACCAGCCGCCTTCGGGGCGCTTGAAGCGCTTGTGCACGTTTTTCAGGTGAATCATTCCGGACTCCAAAAGCAAAAAGCCCGCCGGTTTGCTTGGCGGGCTGCTTTGGCAAGATTTTCACTTTTGAAAATCCAGAAATTGTTTTGTGAAGAACAATTTCACGCTTTAGCTGTTTTACGCCCGCAAGCTGTTTTCAAATCGGCGTCAATCAAATGTTGATCACAATTGAACATTAAATGTTCCTTTGTGTCAATCAGCTATTGGAGATCGTATCCATATTACTCAACGAAGTAAATACGAAATTTTATATAATTTTACGATATTTAAAGCACTGCATAGTTATAAGCCACCATGCCTTGGCACAAGCTGACCCACTATGGAATATCCAGGCAAGAAGATAAGGAAAACGCACCACCCATCGCAATAATGGCCGCTACGCATAGCGGCCATTTTCGATGTCTCATCGGCAAAAATGCCTGAGCTCCCAGGCAATCACGCGATCTCAAGCGCGGCTAGCGCGCCACACTGCCAGCCAAATCAGCGTGGTTGCAATTCACAGTTCCAGCTGGCCAGCTCGCCAAACTGCCACTGTAGTGGCTGCCCGGCTGGCACCTCGATAACGCCGGCATATGAACCGGTAATGATCGCCTGCCCCGGCAGGATGGCTTCGCCACGTTCGGCCAGATGGCTGATCAGCCAGTAAAGCGGCAATAGAGGCCCCCCCGCCGGATGCACTCCGGCAAACTGCCGCGACTGCCCGTCAAACGCCAGCTGCAAGGGCAATTGCACACAGTCAAATGCCTGCGCCGGCGCAATCTCCGGCCCCAGTAACAAACCCTGATTCACAAGACCATCCGCCAGACTTTGCAAGAAGGTCGGTTCGGCGGCTGGCTCGAAACGGCTGTCGATCAACTCCAGTGCGACATGCACACGAGTAATGGCGGCCTGCACATCAGCAGGCTGATAGCTGCTGCGACGCACAGGCAGGCCTTCGTCAAAAACAAAGGCAAGTTCCGGCTCGACCCGTGCCACACCGTTGCGCAACCACACCGGACATGGCGAACGATGATGCACCATGCTGGTATAGATGGGGGCCAACACCTGCTTGCCTTCGGCTGGCAAGCCGCATTTCCAGCCACCAATGCCGTCGTTCAGCACGGCAGATACCTGCTTCTGGATTTCCAGTGCCTCGGCAAGGCTGGCCGGTGCCTGCGCACCTGACAGCAAGGGCCCCTGACTGCCGCTCAGGCGACGGGCAGCAAGAGTTATGGCAGCAGAACGTGCATCGGCCGGATTCATTGTGACGCCTCGGGTAAAAATGGGAACAGCAGATGTTGTACCCGTGAGCCAACTCGCTGACAAGCCCTGGCCCGTGCTATTGGCGCTCGATACAGGCAAGCGGCGCGACACTCGCCTCCTCCAGCTGATCCTGCACAGTCTCCAGCAGAAAATCGATCACGGCCCGCACCCCGGGCACCAGATGGCGGCGGCCAATATAGCAGGCATACAATGTGCCACCTGGCGCAGAAAAACCGGGCAACAACTGCTGCAGCAAACCATGCTTCAAGGCTTGGCGGCAGACCATTTCCGGCAACACCGCCACACCGCAGCCGGCAATCGCCGCCTGCAGCAATACCAGCAGATCATCCGTCATCAATACCGGCTGCTCGATCTGGATCACGTGCAGCTGGCCGACTTCATCCTGTAATTGCCACAGGCCCTTGCCATCCGGCCGGCTCATCACCAGCGCCGGCACATTCGCCAGGGCCGCCAGCGAGGCAACCGGGCGGGCAGCCAGAAAATCCGCGCTGGCCACCAGTACCGAGGTGGTTCGCGACAAAGGACGGGCAATCTCGCTGGCATTGTCATCCAGCTGCTGCCTCACACGCAGTGCAATATCGATGCCCTCTTCAACCAGATCCACCCGACGGCCGGTAACCTCCAATGCCAGACGGACTTCGGGGTACTGCTGCATGAAACGCGGCAGCAAAGGCGCCAGCAACAACTTGGCCAATAACTCGGGACAGCTGACTCGCACAAGGCCTCGCGGCGCAGCCACCATGCGCGCCACCACCTCCTCTGCCGCCTGCGCCTCTTCCAGCATCGCCTGGCAATGCTGCAGATACTGCGCCCCTGCTGCTGTCAGCGCGAGCTTGCGCGTCGTGCGCTGCAATAGCCGTACCCCCAAACGCTGCTCAAGACCGGCTACCCGGCGTGACAGTCGAGACTTGGGAATGCCGAGCTGGCGACTGGCGGCATTGAAGCCGCCGAACTCGACCACCCGAGCGAAATACAGCATGTCATTGAGGTCTGCCTGCATGATTATCCCACCAGTAGAACAATTAATCCGATTTTAGCCATCTAGTGATACAGCCGCGAACAATTTATCTTTACCTCAACGCCGCGGACATGCGGCCAACCCTGAATAAGGAACGTCACATGAAAATCCTGCACCTCGACTCCAGCATCCTCGGCAACAACTCCGTCAGCAAAGAACTGGGCAATGCCATGCGCGATGCGCTGCAACAGACTTTTGGCGCTACCAGCGTGATTTACCACGATCTGGTACGCGACGAGATCCCGCATCTGTCTGACGAGATCCTGACTGCCAGCTTTATTCCGGAAAGTGACTGGAGCGAGCTGCAGCGCAAAGAACGCGCACGCAGCGAACAATTGATTGATGAATTGCTGGAAAGCGAGATCCTGCTGATTGCCGCCCCGATGTACAACTTCAGCATTCCAAGCCAGCTGAAGGCCTGGATCGACCGCGTGGCTGTCGCCGGCCGCACCTTCAAGTACACCGAGAATGGCCCGGTCGGCCTGGCTGGTGGCAAAAAGGTATTCGTACTGTCGGCACGCGGCGGCGTCTACAGCAACGAACAGGGCCAGACCATGGACTTCCAGGAAGATTACCTGCGCACCGTGCTGGGCTTCCTCGGCATCAGCGATGTGAACTTCATCCGCGCCGAGGCCGTGGCCATGGGTGCCGAATCCCGTCAGCAGGCGATTGCCACTGCTCGCGAACAGATTGAGGCCGCCGTCGCCGCCATCAGTAACAAGTAATCCAGACGCCCGCGGACAAGGTTGGCCGCAGGCCTCAGACCGCCGGCTGGGTGGATAGCCAGAACTTGAGCACTTCGAGCGTCTGGACGAAGCCCGGCCACTCGGTCCGGATTTGTGGCAAGTCGCCATCCTTGGCCGCCCGCTCGAGAATTTCGGCAGCATCACCCAGCATATTGGCCCCGACCATCCGGCTGGCACCCTTCACACGATGGGCAAACTTGACGATCTGCTGCAGCTCCTCCGCCTCGATGGCTGCGGCCAACTGCCCGACATCCTCGTCATTGCCCTGCATGAACTCATCCAGAATGCCTCGCTCCATCGCCCAGTCGCCATTGCTGTAAACCTCCAGCACCGAACGATCAACCGGCTGCATGGCATCAATCAAAGTATCCTTTGCCGCGACCTGCACAGCCAAGGCTGGCACCTCGACCGCCTCGGACACCGTGACGACTCGCCCAGCCGGCACAACGGGTTCTGTGGCACTTGGCAACCACTTCTCCAGCATGCTGCGCAAAGCCGCCAAGCTTAATGGCTTGGTCATGAAATCATCCATGCCCGCCGCACGGGTTTTTTCCATTTCTTCCATATCGGCATTGGCAGTGCAGGCAATGATGGGAATATGACCCGAGTCAAACACGATCGACTCGTAGTAGCGCAGCGTCCGCGCCAGCTCATAACCATCCATCACCGGCATATGGCAGTCAGTCAGAATCAGCGAAAACTCGCTTTTATGCCATTGCTCCAGCGCCTCGACACCATTGCCGGTAGCAATCACCGGATAGCCAAGCAACTCAAGTTGCTTGAGCGTCAGTTTGCGATTGGTCGGGTTGTCTTCGACAAACAGGATTGGTGCGATGGCGGCCATTTGCTGGCCTGCCGGCACCACCTCGGACACTTCTCGCAACGCTGCCGGCTTGCTGACCAGCAACCGGTCAGCCTTGCCCAGCTTCAGCACCAGCGATATCCGCGTGCCGATACCCTCTTCACTCGATATCGCGATATCACCATCCATCAGCGTAGCCAGACGACGACAGATGGCCAGACCGAGGCCGGTACCGCCAAACTTGCGCGCCGTCGAACTCTCGGCCTGGGTAAACGGCTCGAACAATCTGGCCAGGTTCTCGCGCGAAATGCCGATGCCGCTATCTTCAACATCAAACTGCACACGCTGCCAGTAGGCACCATCCTCCAGCACGGTTACGGCCAGCCGGATGCCCCCTCCATGGGTAAACTTGATCGCATTATTGCAGAAGTTGTTCAGAATCTGCCGCAGACGCAAAGGATCAACCGACAAGGCCGGCGACAAGGCCTCGTCTATCTGCAAGTCAAACGACAAGGCCTTGCGGTCCGCCATCTCGCGATACAGCTGCACAACCTTGTCCAGCAGCTCCGCCACATCGACAGGCTCTGGCAGGATATCCATCCGGCCGGCTTCGATCTTGGAAAAGTCAAGAATATCGTCGATCAGCCGCAACAGGGTCTTGGCCGAGTCCTGAATGGTATGCAAGGTATCGCGCTGCCCGCTATCCAGCCGGGTCAGGGACAGCAATTCCAGCATGCCCAGCACACCATTCATCGGCGTGCGGATCTCGTGACTCATGGTCGCAAGGAATGCACTCTTGGCATGATTGGCCTGCTCGGCCAGATCTCTCGCCTGCAGCAGGTCTTGCTCCTGTTGCTTCAAGCCGGTGATGTCCGAAAAAATCATCACTGAACCGCCACCAGGCATCGCATGGTCACTGACCTGATACCAGCGCATGCCGATCTGCACCGAAAACGGCGAAATGCCTTCTCGGTGTCTACGCAAACGCTCCGCCAGCCAGCGCTCGCGATCAAACCCCGTCTCCGGGGACTCGCCTGCCTGACAGGACTGCTCAAGCAGGCTGAGAAAATCCTGCCCCTGCAGCGCTTGCGCGTCCGTGGCACCAAGCAGCTCAAGGTAACGCCGGTTACACAACACCAGCTTGTCTTCGTCATCAAAGTAGACAAAGGCCTCATCCAGTGCCTCGATCGCACCAAGCAGCTGGCCCCTGGCCGCAGCCGCCTGCTCGCTGGCCAGCCGCGTTGCAGCCTCTGCCTTGCGCCTATCCGTAATGTCGATACAGGCCAGAATCACATCGCTGTCTTTTTGCGAGGCAAAAAGCTGCTGCCCGGCAAACAGTATCCACAATGGTTCTCCTGCCGCCGAACGACATTCGCACTCCAGTCGCAGAGCCCCACCATCGGCCCGCATCCGGCCAAGTGATTCGGACAAGGCCTGCCAAGCCTGATCACTATGCAATAACGCCGGCAAGCGCATGCCCTGCATGCTCGCCAACCCGATCGCAAATAGTGCCGATGCCGCCGGATTACCTTTCTGTACTACGTTATCGACAGAAAGCCGCAGCATGCCGACCGGCGAAGCGTGATACAGCGCCTCTTCCTGCCGCAATACATCGCGAAGACTTTGCTCGGATGCTCTGCGCTTGTCTTCTTCGGCGTAAAAACTGACGATGCTGCCGCATGCGGCCAACAGGGGCTGCAGGTCTTTCAGCTGCTGATGGTCAATATGGATGCCATGCACCGCAGCGACCATCATGGTTCGCACATCCACATTCACCGGAATGATGCTCCAGCCATCTTCCTCGACAATCTCCTGACTCTGGCCGCTTTGCATCGAGATGGACAAGGGCGAAGCCATAAAACTGTCAAGCCAGGCCGGCAGCACTGCCTCACCCTTGCGCGCCTGCACCTGGAATGCACCGCCACGATCGCGACTGCGTTCCAGCGCTACCACCACCCCCTGCTCGGCCCGCAAAAAACCGAGCAGGGTAGACAGCACCTCGCGGTATACCTGCGCACGACTGGCCTGGCTGAACAGCAGCAGCTCGACCCGATGTATGGCAGACAACATGCCAAGAGTACGCCCGAGAGAGTGCTCGGCAGAGCGCCGGTCTTCTTCGTTGCGGACGATCAGCAGATAGTGGTTATTGTCATGGCGACTATTGGACAGCAGACTGATCGCAATATCGGCAAACAGCAGTTTGCCATCCTGCCGCAATATCCGGCCCGGCAGCCGGTCTTCCATGCCACGGCCGCAATCCATCCAGTCCGGGTTGTCCGAATCCACCACCAGCAACTCACCAATCGGCATGCCCTTCAGCATGCGCCGCTCATAGCCAAACAACCGGGCTGCGCCTTGATTGGCAGAAACCACCTTGCGCTCGAGATCAACGGTGAGAATGGCATCAGCAGCAGAATCCAGCAGCATGCGCATGCGATGCAGTGGCTGCAGGGTTCTTTGCAGGATCAGCCAGCAGAACCAGCCATAAAGCAGCAAGGAAGTCAGACTGAATGCCAGCGAAATCCAGACCCGACGGCTTAGCTGCTCCCCCCAAGAGTGCCAGGACTGGCGCTCCTGCTCGTGCAGCTGCAACAACTGTGCCCGTGCCGCATTGATCACTGCCTCGCCCAGTTGCTGGTATTGTGATTCGCCAAGTTGAAAGGTCGAACCAACACGCAAATTCAGCTGGGCATCTGACGAGTCCAGCATGCGCTGCCAATAGAAATTGGCCTGTCTGACACTGACCATGCTTTGCGAATCAGCAGCAGCCGCCACCGAATTGGTCAGCATGTCCATCATGGCCGGCAACTCGCGTCGCTTCAGCTGCAACAAAGCATCCTCTTCCAGCGTCAACGGTATCTTGCCCTGAAAACGCTGCGCAATGCCATTAGCCAGCCACAGTCCGGCCTGCTGGATACCCCAGGCCTGCCAGCCAAGATTGACCAGCCCCCGGGCGCCCGACTCCTGACTGAAACGGATTACCGCGTACTCGCGCCGCAACTCCGCCTCGATTGCCGAAGAGAGTTGCAGATAATACTGCCGCCACTCATAGAGTTGGCCACGCTCGCTGTTTTTCTGCACAGCCTCTTGCCGTCTTCGTGACAAGTCCAACACCAGCTCGTTCAAGCCCGACATTTGCTCGCCATCCAGCTGACTGACACGCCATTGCTGGAACTCCGCATCAACCCGCTGCTTCTGGCTATTCAATGCAGGCAGTACGCCCGGTGCACCGGACAGATAGCGCGTCAGCTGATAGTGCTCGACCGCCAGCTCCGCCCCCAGTCGCTGTAACTGGCGAAAACGCTCGGCACGGGTGATCAGCTCTTCACTCTTGCTGTACTCGCCGATATCGCGCCCAAAAACCAGAAACAGCAGCAAGAGCCAGAACAACCCGATACCGATCAGGCCGGCATTGACTGCACGCCCCAAACGAATCCTTGCCAGGACAGAGGGTAGCTTCATGCTGACTTAGCCCACAGGAATGCCGCGATGATCTGATTGAATCTGCAATTGCAGCACCGTCACCCCAAATCGGGCCGGTGCTTCGCGCAGTGCTTTAAGCTGGGTCGCCGTGATGGCTGCCCCTCGCAGCAGCAACAACTGCCCGCTTTGGTTGTAGAGATCAGCACCCAGAACATCACCCGGCTTCACATCAGCCAGCACCACATCGCGACTCGGCGTGCTTCCACTATCCACAGCAGCTGCCGCTGCCCGCATCCGTTCGCCAAACCAGTGTTCGTCATAAGGGGTGCCGGTTGCGACCTGATAATAAATGAAGGGATTGGCCTCTGGCCGTGGCGAGCTGATCGCGCCCAGCAGCTTTTTTTCCAGCTCGGCAGGTTTTGGAGGCTTGATCACAAAGCCGTCAGCATGCAGCTGTGCGGCCAGCAGGATATTGTGACGCTCGGAATGGCCAGACAAAAACACGAATGGCATGTTCGACTGATTCATCGTGCAGCCACAACGGATTTCCTTGAGCAGATCCATGCCATTGATAGGTTCCATCTGCAAATCGCAGAGCACGATATCAATTCGCTTGACATCAAGGGTGCGCTTGGCTGTTGCACCATCTACCGCATGATGAATATGCTCGACAGGCACACCCATGCCCTTCAGTGTCTGGGTCAGCAGGCTGCGAACCAGCATCTGATCATCCACAACCAGGATGTGCAAATTGTCCAGACGATTGGGCATGATGCGCTCCCGATGATTTCATTTTTCTCATATTCATCATGGGCGGTGAATCACACCAAAGCAAGATTCCCTGTGACATCAGGGTAAGGACTTAAAACAGAACCCAAGCAGACATGACACCATAAAAATGGTGCAGAAACGAAAAACGCCCAGCAAATTTGCTGGGCGTTAAATTCTTGGTTGCGGGAGCAGGATTTGAACCTACGACCTTCGGGTTATGAGCCCGACGAGCTACCAGACTGCTCCATCCCGCGACAGAGAAATGAATCATAACGTGAAGCACGAATCACGTCAAGCGATATCTTGTTCAGGCTGCAATCTGTACGTAAGCATTACCCGGATAAATCACGCTCTCAAGCCCGGAAGCTGTGCGCAAGGTTACTTCATAACGGCGGCCCAAGGGCTGCACCTTGATGACTTCAAAACGGATCACATCGCCGCTGTCGGTGGTTTCCAGGATGCTCTGCCCTGGTTGCAATTCATTGATTCGCATATCTTGGCCTTTTTTCATTCTTCTTACGAGATTACTAATCTGCCTTCATTGGCAGGAAATTTCAACATAGTCTTGCGACTCTTTCTTGACTATCCGTAAAACTACTAAGTTCCCGCTTGGTGTGATAACAGATTAACCAACACAGATGACAGACCCATGAAGCACAAAACAAAAGCCCCGCATCCACGGGGCTTTTGTTTTGACTGGGGCAGCGCAGTACTTAACCGACGCGCATGCCTGGCTGGGCACCGTCGTCAGCATCCAGCAGGAACAGGCCGGCGCCATCTTCCACACCAGAGGCGCACACGATCATGCCTTGCGACACGCCAAAACGCATCTTGCGCTCGGCCAGGTTAGCGACCACGATCACCTTGCGGCCAACCAGCTTTTCCGGCTCCTGATAAGCGGAACGGATGCCGGAGAAGATATTGCGCTGCTCGAAACCAAGATCCACCGTGAACTGCAGCAGCTTGTCGGAACCTTCGACAAAGTTGCAGGCCAGCACCTTGCCGACGCGCAGGTCCAGCTTGGCAAAGTCGTCGATCTTGATGGTTTCGGCCAGTGGCTCGTAGTTGGCCGCAGCGGCCGATGCTTGTGTTTCCATGGATTGCTTGTTTGCTTCAATCAGTTTTTCGATCAGGGCCGGGTCAACGCGCTGCATCAGGTGCTGATACGGCTTGATGGTGTGGCCCAACAGTGGCTCTTCGGCATCCGCCCACTTCAGCGGTGCGATATCGAGGAAAGCCTCGACACCCTCGGCCAGCTTCGGCAGTACCGGTTTCAGATAAATAGTCAGCAGACGGAAGGCATTGATCAGCACGGTGCACACCTCATGCAGACGCGCCTCCTGCCCTTCCAGCTTGGCCAGCTCCCAAGGCTTGTTGGCGTCAACATAGCCGTTGACGATGTCGGCAATCGCCATCACTTCGCGCAGTGCCTTGGCGTATTCGCGCGCTTCGTAAGCAGCGGCGATATTCTCGGCTTCGCCGGCGATATTGCCGATCAGGCGGGTTTCGTCCGCTACGTTGGCCGCAAGCTGACCACCGAAACGCTTGGTGATGAAACCGGCAGCACGGCTGGCGATGTTGACGAACTTGCCGACCACGTCCGAATTCACGCGCGCAACAAAGTCATCCAGACTCAGGTCCATGTCTTCGATACGGGCATTGAGCTTGGCGGCGATGTAATAACGCATCCACTCAGGGTTCAGACCGCAGTCAAGATAAGACTTGGCAGTGATGAAAGTGCCGCGCGACTTGGACATCTTCTGGCCATCAACGGTCAGGAAGCCGTGGGCGAACACGCCAGTCGGTGCGCGCAGTCCGGCGTAATGCAGCATGGCAGGCCAGAACAGCGCGTGGAAATACAGGATGTCCTTGCCGATGAAGTGGTACATCTCGGTCTTGCTGTCCGGTTTGAACCACTCATTGAAGTCGATACCGGTGCGGTCGCACAGGTTCTTGAAGCTGGCCATATAGCCGATAGGCGCGTCCAGCCACACATAGAAGTACTTGCCCGGCGCACCCGGAATCTCGAAACCGAAATACGGTGCATCGCGGCTGATGTCCCAATCCTGCAGGCCGCCTTCGATCCACTCGTTCATCTTGTTGAGCGATTCGGCCTGCAGATGCGGCTGGGTCACGCCGTCACCGCGCACGCTGCTGCCGCTGGTCCAGCCCTTGAGGAAGTCGGCACATTCACCCAGACGGAAGAAGTAATGCTCGGACTCTTTCAGCACCGGCGTCGCGCCAGAGACGGCCGAGCGCGGGTTTTTCAGTTCGGTCGGGCTGTAGGTCGCGCCGCAGACTTCACAGTTGTCGCCGTACTGGTCGTGCGCGCCGCACTTCGGACAGTCGCCTTTTACAAAGCGGTCCGGCAGGAACATCTGCTTTTCCGGGTCGAACAGCTGGTGAATGGTACGGCTGGCGATCTTGTCATCGGCCTTCAGCGCCAGATAGACCTGCTCGGCAAACGCCTTGTTTTCCGGGCTGTTGGTGCTGTAGTAATTGTCGTAACCGATATGGAAACCGGCAAAGTCGGCGGTATGTTCGGTATGTACGCGAGCAATCAACTGCTCGGGCGTGATGCCCTGCTTTTCGGCCGCCAGCATGATGGGCGCGCCGTGGGTGTCATCGGCACACACGTAGTAGCACTCGTGGCCACGCATTTTCTGGAAGCGCACCCAGACATCGGTCTGGATATGTTCAACCATGTGACCCAAGTGGATGGCGCCGTTGGCATACGGCAGTGCGCTGGTAACCAGAATCTGGCGTTTTGTCATGAGTGTCTGTCCTTGATAAACAATCCCGAGCCGGTGATTATAGCGATTAAAGCCTGCGGCCAACGTTGGCCGCAGACTTTTTTTCAGACTGCTGCGGCAGCCAGCTCGCGCCGTGCCAGCTCGCCCTTCACCTGCGGCCGCGCCACCAGCACGAACAGCAGCGAAGTGAATACCGCCAGGGCCGCAAAGCCCGCCATGCCACCAGCAATATAAGCCTGACGCAGCAGCTCGATCCCCAGCGCATAACCGGCCATCGAGCCCATGCTCATCGCCGCCGATACCGTGCCCTTGCCGGCCTGGCCACGCATCAAGGCAAAACGGTACAGCACGGCAAAAGACAGGCCCTCGCCAAACGCCATCAGGCTCATGCCGACCAGCAGATAAAACAGCGGCTGATCATCGAGACTCAGGCCCAGCCACATCAGCAACATGCCGCCCAGCAGCGGCCACATGCCCAAGAGCACGCTGCGGCCCAGCGGCCAACGTTCGGCCATGCCGGCCAGCACGAAGTTGCCGACAATCAGGCCGGCAAACACCGGCAGCTGCGACAGGCCATAACCGCGCATATCCATGCCCAGCTCCTCCACCAGCAATACCGGCGACAGCGCAATCCAGCCCATCAGCGGCATGGTCAGCAGCGGCATGCAGATCATGCCGGCCAGAAACTGGCGATCGCTGAACAGACGGCGATAATCCCCTGCCATGCCGGACAGCGGCTCGCGCACGGCAGTCTTGCTGACGGTCTCCGGCATGCTGCGCCACAGACCGATCAGCGCAAACAGCGCCAGCACGGCAATGACGAGGAAGCAGCTGCGCCAAGGCGCAAACTCGATCAGCGCGGCACCGGCCAGCGGGCCAACCAGCGGCGCGATCAGCGCAACGTTCGCCATCAGCGCCGTCACCTGCACGGCCTTGTTGTCTTCAAATGCCTCCTGCACGGCGGCATAACCGACGGCATTGATGAAACACAGGCCGATGCCCTGCATCACCCGCAACACCATGAAGGCTTCGATACTGCTGACCAGATACGTCGCCAGGCAAGTCACGATAAAATAGGCGACCCCTGCCAGCAGCACCGGACGGCGACCGATACGGTCAGACAGCGGGCCGGTCAGCCAGGACAGCAATGCACCGCCCAGCAGGAAGGCGGTCATGGCCAGCGGTACCCAGGACACGCCGGCAGAAAATTCGTCCACCACTTTGAGCATGGCGGGCTGCGCCATATCATTGGCGATGTACACGGAAAACTCGAACAAAACCAGTGCCAGCGGGAATAATAAGCGGTGGCGCTGACTTGGGCTGGAAGCAGCAACTGACAAGTAAAGACCTATTCTGCGCAGGTGATGCGCGAGGAAAAAAGCGCAAGAGTATACGCCGGAACAAACACTTACGAAAGTTTCAGATTATCGAAACCTTGAATTACGGCCAGCCGCCCCAATGACAAACGCAAGATTTCACAGATTGTTTGACCACCTTAATCCGATTAAAATAGTCGGGTATTGACCTTCAGCAGGCACGCAATGTTATCCAGACTCGGCAAACTCTTTGGCGCCAACAGCGCCCCCACACGGACCGCAACCATGAACGTCAGTGACAAAGACATCCTGCAGCAACTGGGCCAACTGACTGACCCGGACACCGGCAAGCCTTACAAAACCTGTAGCATCAAGCAGAACGACGACACCGCCTTGTGGGTCGACGTCTGCCTCGCCTACCCGGCCAAGAGCCGCTTTGCCGCCATCGAGGCCGAATTCCGCAGCCTGCTGCAGCCGCTGGCCGAAGGCCGCGAGTTGACTGTTGAAGTGCGCAGCCAGATCACCAGCCATTCAGTACAACGTGGCGTGAACCTGATGCCGGGCGTGAAGAACGTGATTGCGGTGTCGTCCGGCAAGGGGGGCGTCGGCAAATCGACCACTGCGGCCAACCTGGCGCTGGCACTGGCGGCCGAAGGTGCTTCGGTCGGCATCCTCGACGCCGACATCTACGGCCCGTCGCAGCCGCTGATGATGGGTCTGCAAGGCCACAAGCCCGAAGTCATCGAAAACAAGCTGGTGCCGCTGCCGGCGCATGGTGTGCAGACCATGTCCATCGGCTATCTGGTGGATGACGACCAGGCGATGGTGTGGCGCGGCCCGATGGTGAGCCAGGCTTTGCAGCAGCTGCTGAACGACACGCTGTGGAACGAGCTGGATTATCTCGTGATCGACATGCCGCCGGGCACCGGCGACGTACAGCTGACGCTGTCGCAGAAAGTGCCGGTTACCGGCGCCGTCATCGTCACCACACCGCAAGACATCGCGCTGCTGGACGCCAAAAAAGGCCTGAAGATGTTCGAGAAGGTCGGCGTGCCCATCATGGGTGTGATCGAGAACATGGCAATGCACACCTGCAGCAACTGCGGTCACGAAGAACACATCTTCGGCCAGGGCGGCGCGGAAAAGATGAAAGCCGAGTACGGTGTCGAGATTCTGGGCTCGCTGCCGCTGGCGCTGGCCATCCGTCAGGCGACCGATCAGGGCAGCCCGACCGTGGTGTCCGAGCCAGACAGTGCGGCGGCCGAACGCTATCGCCAGATCGCGCGCAAGCTGGCAGTAAAAATTGGCGAGAAGGCACGTGATTTCTCTGGTAAATTCCCGAAAATCGTCGTCCAGAACAATTAATCGTCAAAAATCATGATCGGCATGTTTGATTCCGGCCTCGGAGGCCTCTCGGTCTGGCGTGAACTCGTCGCTACCCTGCCCGAGGAAACGGTTATCTATCTTGCCGATCAGGGTTACTGCCCTTACGGTGGCCGCAGTGAGGCAGAAATCATCGCGCGCAGCGAGAAAATTGCCGACTATCTGCTGGCGCAAGGGGCGGATTTGCTGCTGATTGCCTGCAATACCGCCACCAGCGCCGCCGCCGCCCAGCTACGGGCACGTCACCCCGATGTCCCCATCGTCGCGATGGAGCCGGCCATCAAGCCGGCTGCGCTGGCGAGCAAGAGCGGCAAAGTCGGCGTACTCGCCACCGAAGGCACGCTGCGCGGCAGCAAATTCCGTCAACTGTCCGCACAGCTGGCCGAGCACGCCACCATCATCAGCCAGCCCGGACTGGGCTTTGTCGAGCTGGTAGAAAGCGGCGACTTGCACAGCGCCGCCGCACACCACATTGTCAGCGAGGCACTGGCACCGCTGCTGGCTGCCGATGTCGATCACATCGTGCTGGGCTGTACCCACTACCCCTTCCTCGCCGAGCTGATCCGTCAGCAACTGCCCGGCCATATCGACATCATCGAACCCTCACCCGCCGTGGTGCGCCAGACACTGCGCCTACTGCCTGAAGGCCATGCGGCCAACGTTGGCCGCAGCCAATACCGCTTTATCAGCACCGGCAGCGGCGACAGCATGCCCCGCTTTCTGCAGCAGGTATTGCACCGCAATGATGCAGTGGAATTCCTGACGCTATAGTCTTGCACCAGTATCGGGCAGAGCACACTGCTGCCATGCACCATCATCCGACATCAGGCAGTGGCACAACCACAATCATGGCCACAAAACAAAATAACTCACTGTTTTAATTGAATTAATATTACTGGCACCATTCTTGCACATCCCCTGGCAAATCAATAGCAGCTGCCCAAGCGTGCTGCACCAAGGGAGAGATTCATGCCAGGACCCAATGCCAATGATGTGCTGTTTTTATTGCTCGGTGCCATTCTTGTACTGGCCATGCACGCCGGTTTCGCCTTCCTCGAGTTAGGCACGGTACGCAAGAAAAACCAGGTCAATGCCCTCGTCAAGATCCTAACCGACTTCGCCATTTCTGCCCTCGCCTACTTTTTTGTCGGCTACGGCATCGCCTACGGCGTGCACTTTCTGCAGGACGTCGATCACATCAGCCAGAACCACGGTTACGAGCTGATCAAATTCTTCTTCCTGTTGACCTTTGCTGCCGCCATCCCGGCCATCGTGTCCGGCGGCATTGCCGAGCGGGCACGCCTGCATCCGCAATCGGCGGCAACCTTCCTGCTGGTCGGCCTCGTTTACCCCTTCTTCGAAGGCATAGTCTGGAACGGCCACTTCGGCATCCAGGACTGGCTAGCCGCAACCTTCGGCGCCAGCTTCCATGACTTTGCCGGCTCGGTTGTGGTGCATGCTGTCGGCGGCTGGATCGGCCTCGCCGCCGTGCTGCTGCTGGGGCCGCGTCGTGGCCGCTACAGCAAGGAAGGCCGCATCAGTGCGCATCCGCCGTCTTCCATTCCCTTCCTCGCACTTGGCGCGTGGATCCTGATTGTCGGCTGGTTCGGCTTTAACGTGATGAGTGCGCAAAAGGTCGAGGGCATCACCGGCCTTGTCGCCGTCAACTCGCTGATGGCCATGGTCGGCGGCACGCTGACCGCGATGTGGGCGGGCCGCAATGACCCGGGCTTCATTCACAACGGCCCGCTGGCCGGCCTCGTTGCCGTCTGTGCCGGCTCGGACATCATGCACCCGCTTGGTGCACTGGTCGTTGGCGGCATCGCCGGTGTGATGTTTGTCTGGTTGTTCACCCTCACCCAGAACCGCTGGAAAATCGATGATGTGCTCGGCGTGTGGCCGCTGCACGGCCTGTGTGGTGCCTGGGGTGGCATTGCGGCGGGCATCTTTGGCCAGCATGCGCTGGGCGGCGCGGGCGGCGTGAGCTTCATGTCCCAGTTGATCGGTACCAGCGCCGGCATCATCGTTGGTTTTGGCGGCGGCTGGCTGGTATATGCCAGCCTCAAGAAACTGGTCGGCATCCGCCTTGATGACGAACAGGAATACAACGGCGCTGATTTGTCGATACACAACATTACCGCTACGCCTGACCGCGAAAGCAACTGGTAACACCACACAAATCAGCCAGAACAAGATAAAAGTTGCACACCATAGTGCAACTTTTATCATTTTTACCTATAAATCGATCTGTGCCCCCACCCGCGCCAAGGAAGCCCCATGTTCGGACTATTTCGCAAAGCCAAGGCAAGCGACGAAAAGACAGACAGTATCCAGCTGCACTACCTGATGCTGATGCTTGATCACTCGGACAATATGGTGATGCTGGCCGACACCACGCCCGACAACACCATTTTCTACATGAACCGCACGGCGCGACAGGTGCTCAGCCAACACCGCAGCATGATGAACGAGAAGTTCAGACCCGGTGTCGATGTCGAAAATGCCTTCAAACACTCCATCCACCAGTTTCACAAAGACCCGGATCGTATCCGCAAGATCCTGGCCGACCTGGCCAGCCGCCGTATCAGCGAGCACGCGGCGCTGATTCCGGTCGGCGATATCTTTCTCGAGACCAAGGTCTACCCGATCTGGGACGAGAAAAACCCGCAACAGGTTGCCTGCTTCATGGCCAGCTTTCTGGATGTCAGCGCCCGCGTCCGCAGTGATGCGCTGGCCAAGGAAAATACCAATCGCAAACAGTTTCTCGAATCCCGCGTCAACGAGATTTCGCTGGCCATGCAGCAGATGAGCAGCACCATCCGCCAGGTCGCCAGCCAGAGCTCGTCGGCATCCGACTCGGCCGAAATCATGCTGCGCGAAACCAAAAGCGGCGTCGCCATCGTCAAGCACACCAGCGAAAGCATGAGCGGTGTGGCAAGCATGGTCAGGACGACAGCTGACAATCTGGAGTCACTTGGCCATCGCTCGGAAACCATCGGCCAGATCGTCAATGTGATCAAGGACATTGCCGACCAGACCAATCTGCTGGCGCTGAACGCCGCCATCGAAGCTGCGCGTGCCGGCGAAACCGGCCGCGGCTTTGCCGTGGTGGCCGACGAAGTGCGCAAACTGGCGGAGCGCACCACCAATGCCACTCAGGAAATCGGCGGCATGATAGGCGAGATCCAGAAAGAGGTGCGACAAAACGTCGCCACGATAGAAGAAGGCCGCAAACAGGTAGCCGCTACCGAAGAAGACTTCATCCGTGCCGAGCAGGCGCTGGACACCATCTACCGCGAAATCAACCAGATGCGCGATTTCATCCTGCAGATGGCCAAGGCCAGTGACGAGCAGGCCGTCACCACCCAGGACATTGCCGACAAGATCGCCAGCATCGCCGCCAACTGAAACGGCCCGCCCCTTTTGCGGCCAACCTTGCCAGCCAGGGTTGGCCGCAAGCTTTTCCTGCTGCCGGCGTCGTGGCAGACTGGGCCTTCACACAAGACAAGGAGATCGGCATGAGTCTGGATTCGGTCCGCGCCTATTTTGCTGCCAAGGCGCTCGACATCCCCATCATCGAGCTGGCAACCAGCACTGCCACCGTCGCACTGGCGGCCGAAGCCCATGGTGTCGAGCCGGGTCGCATCGCCAAGACGCTGGCGTTTCGCCTCGCGGACGAGCGGGTTATCCTGCTGGTGGCTCGCGGCGATGCCCGCATCGACAACAAGCGCTTCAAGGACACCTTCGGCAAGGGCAAGATGCTGCCCGGCGAAGATGTGGTAGCACTGACCGGCCATCCGGTTGGCGGCGTCTGCCCCTTTGGCCTCGCCACCGATCTGCCGGTGTATCTGGACGAGTCACTGCAGGCTTTTGATGTGGTGCTGCCGGCCGCCGGTGATGTCCACACAGCAGTGCGCATCGCGGTGGCGCAACTGGGCAGCCTGTTCGAGCAGCGCTGGGTCAGCGTGTGCCAGCTGCCGGTTACCGAGCCGGCCTGAGTCTCGCACACAACAAGTACAGATAAAAAAAGGCGATGCCACGGCATCGCCTTTTTTTATCCTCGCCAGCAATCAGGCGTAGTTCTCTGGGAACAGCTCGCGCTCGACGGACTCGATCAGGATGTGGATCACCTTGATATGCAGCTCCTGCACGCGGTCGGCGTACTGGCCGCCCGGGGTGCAGACATCGATATCCGCCAGCTGGCCGATGACGGAATCCGCGCGGCCGGTCAGCGCAACCACGGTCACGCCCTGCGCCTTGGCGGCCTTGGCCGCGGCGAGGATGTTCTTGCTGCTGCCGCTGGTACTGATGGCCACCAGCACATCACCGGCCTGGGCATGCGCCTCGAGGTAGCGCGAAAAAATCGCCTCGTAGCCGTAATCGTTGCCGACGCAGCTGATGTGGCTAGGGTCGCTGATGCTGGCCGCCGGCAGTGCGCGGCGGTCATTGCGGTAGCGGCCGGACAGCTCTTCGGCAAAGTGCATGGCATCGCACATCGAGCCGCCATTGCCGCAGCTGAACACGCGCCGGCCATTACGGAAGGCATTCACCAGCGCATCACCGGCAGCACCGATGGCCGCCAGGGCTTGCGGGTTGGCCAGCAGATTGTCTAGCGCGCTGCGCGCTTCGGTCAGGGTGGCAACAATATGCGGTTTCATAAACGGGCGTATCTCGTGATTAGCGTCAAGCGCGCATTTTACCCGTGCTGGCCGCGCGATTCACCCCCTAGTGCAGCAAGGTCAAAAAAATTGCAGGCGAGTAGAAAAAACCGGCATGGCTACTGACAGTACGCTGTCAGCGCCCATCCCCATACTGGCATTGCGCGGCCGCCGCTTGCGGCCAACCTTGTCAGGAGTACACCATGCAAGCAATCCGTTTTGCCGGCTGCGAATTTGCCACCTTCCGGGCAGCACCCGGCGTCAGCGATGCACAGCTGCTGGCCGCCAGCCAGCGCATGCGCGAGGAGTTTCTGCAACACGAAGCCGGCTTTGTCGAGCACGCGCTGCTCAAGGGTGATGACGGCCTGTGGGCCGATATGGTGCTGGCCGACAGCCACGAATGCGCCCGCCGCATCTGCGAGCGCTTCATGCAGCACGAGGCCTGCCTCGCCTATCTGGCGCTGATGGCAGCGGACAGCGCCAGACTCGGCTTCTGGCAGCGACTATCCTTACCAGCGTAACAGCTGGCTGCCATCCAGCCCCAGCGCCAGCCGCTCGCCCACTTGCGGCCAGGCCCGACCGGCCAGCTCGCGCATACCCAGCAGCAGCTGCCAGTGCTGGCCGTCGTCACCGGCCAGTGTCAACAGGCAGCCTTCGGCCTGCGCCGCTACCGCCAGAATCTCGCGCTGCGGTTGATCCTCAGCCAGCACAAAGGCCTGCGGCGGGATGCAATAGTCGTCAAACACATTGGCAAAGCCAAGAAAGCGCGCCACCCAGCCACTAGCCGGTGCGGCCAGCACCTCGGCCACCGTACCCTGCTGCAGGATGCGGCCGCCCTGCATGATGGCGATACGATCGGCCAATGCAAACGCCTCGGCCTTGTCGTGGGTGACCAGCAAGGCTGGCTGGCCGGCTGCGGCCAACCTTTGCCGCACATCGGCCAGTAGTTGCTGCTTCAGATGCGCATCCAGGCTGGAAAACGGCTCGTCGAGCAAGAACAGCTGCGGCGCGGTAATCAGCGCGCGCGCCAAGGCCACGCGCTGCTGCTCGCCGCCGGACAACTGGTGACACAGCGCCGCCTCGCGGCCAGCCAAGCCCACAGCAGCCAATGCCGCCTCGGCCTGCCGCCTCGCCTCACGCCTTGCCACGCCGCGCATTTCGAGGCCGAAGGCGACGTTGGCCGCCGCATCCAGATGCGGAAACAGCGCATGCTGCTGGAACATCATCGCGATGCGTCTGGCCTCGGGCGGCTGGCCATCGAGCCGGCGGCCATGCAGCCAGACTTCACCCTGACTGGCCGCCTGCAAGCCGGCCACCACATTCAGCAAGGTGGATTTGCCCTCGCCCGAGGGGCCGAGCAGCGCCAGCGTCTCGCCGCTGGCAACCTGCAGGCTCAGGCCGTCCAGCACGCGCTTGCTGCCAAAGGCCACACTCAGATCATTCAGTTGCAACATGGTTTTTCTTCTCCGGCCACTCGATGACCATAAAGGCCAGCAGCGCCAGCAACATCAACAGGCAGGACAGCTGGGTGGCCAGCTCGAGGTTGGCCGCACCGGGCCGGCCAAGGCGCTGATAAATCAGTGTGGTCAGCGTCAGCCACTCGGGCCGCGACAAGAACAGGCTGACGGCGAATTCGCCTATGGTAGTGGCCACGGCAAAGGCCATGCCGCGGCGCAAGGCGGGGCGCAGCAGCGGCAGGGTAATGCGGCAGAAAACCTGCCAGCGCCCGGCCCCCAGCGTGCGTGCGGCCTGTGCCGGCAGCGGCGATTGAGCGGCCCGCGCCGCCGCCACCGCCTTGGCGACAAAGGGGTAAGCCAGCAAGGTATAAGCTGCCAATAGCAGCACAATGCTGGCCCCGTAAGACGGGTAAAGCAGCAAGAGGCCGAAGGCCAGACACACCGGCGATACCATGAAAGGCAGGAACAGCGCCGCACGCAAGCCACGACTGGCAGCCCCTGCCAGGCCATGCAGCACACCCAGCACGGTCGCGAAGCCCAGCGCCGCCAGCGAAAAACGCAGGGTGTTGCCCAGCGCCAGCATCACCTCTTCATCCGTCAGCCAGTGCCACGGATTGCTGTCGGCACGCACAGCCATTGCCAGCAGCGCCAGCAAGGGCGCCGCACTGCACAGCAACAGCAGCAACAGCGTGATACCCAGCTGCAAGCGTTGCGGCCAACCCTTGACGCGCTGGCGCAGGGTCGGCAGCTGTCGTTGCGGCCGGCTGCGCCGCTGCTCGATCGCCGCATACAGCCCGGCAGCCAGCGCACACACCAGCAACATCAGCAGCGACAGCAAGCCGGCATCGGCGAGATTCAGCTCGTAGGCGACCAGGCTGTAGATCTCGACCTCGACCGTGGCATAACGTTGGCCGCCAAGCAGCAGCACAAGGCCAAAGCCGGCAAAACAGTACAGAAACACCAGACACAGCGCTGACGCCAGCCACGGCGCGACCACCGGCCACTCGATGCGCCAGAACGCCTGCCAGCGACTGGCGCCCAGCGTGCGCGCGGCGGCCAACCTTGCCGCCGGCACCTGTTCGAGGCCATCCACGGCGGCGCGGATCAGCAGCGGCAGGTTGTAAAACAGATTGCCGTATAGCAATAGCCACGGCGTGTCCTGGCCATTCAGCCCGGTGATGCCCTTGGGGCCGAACAGCGCCAGCACGCCCATGCCGGCCACCAGCGTCGGCATCACGAAAGGCAGCATCAGGATGCGCAACAGCCACTCGCGGCCGGCAAACTGGTAACGCGCCAGCACCCAGGCCAGCGGCAGGCCCAGCAGCAACACCAGCGTGCAGGTCGCCAGCGCCTGGCCTAGCGACCACAGCAAACGCCATTGCAGATAATCATCGGCCAGCAAGGCCCAGTTGAAGGCCAGGCCCCCCTCGTACAGCAAGCGCCCCAGCGGCATGGCCACCAGCAACAGCAAGAACACGAGCGGCGGCAAGGCCAGCCAGGAAACGGAAATTCGGTGCATGGATGGACAAGGCCGGCTGCGCCGGCCTTGTTGCCTTTTACTTGACTTGCTTGATCACGACACGCTGCCAGCGGCTTACCCAGCCGGCAGTCTTGTCCTGCATGGATTTCAGATCAGGATTATTGAAGCTGGCCGGCTTCTGCGCGTGCTTGAACACCGGATCGTGCGCCACACCAGACACGGCCGGGTACATCCACATTTCGGTCTGCAGGCCTTTTTGTACCGGCTCGCTACGCAGGAAGTCGATAAAAGCCTGGGCGGCTTTCGGCTCCTTGCCGCCTTTCACTCGCGCCACACCTTCGACTTGCAGGAACACGCCGCCCTTCAGCAGCAGATTGGCCGTCGGCGAGACTTCCAGTTTTTCCTTACTGTAGAACACTTCTGCCGCCGGGCTGGTGGCGTAACTCACCACGATGGGACGGCTGCCGCCGTTGCGGCTGAAGTCGGTGTAATACGCTTCGCTCCAGCCCTTGGACACCTTCACGCCGTTATCACGCAGCTTTTCCCACCAGGCAAACGCGCCCTGCTCGCCCTTGCCGGCAATGGTTGCCAGCAGGAACGCCAGGCCCGGGCTGGAGGTGGCCGGGTTCTGCACCACCAGCAAGTCCTTGTAGGCTGGCTTGGTCAGATCATCCAGTGTCTTGGGCAAGGCCAGTTTCTGCTTTTCAAACCACGCCTTGTCGTAGTTGAGCGTCACATAGCCGTAGTCAATCGCCACCATGCCCGGCAGCACGGCCTCGGCCACAGCCTTGCCCACGCTGGTAGTGGTCGGCTCGATCACGCCGGCCGCATTGGCCTTGGCCACCAGGGTGTTGTCGATGCCGTACACCACATCGGCCACCGGATTGGCGCGGGTCAGGATCAGCTTGTTGAGCATCTCGCCCGCATCGCCGCCCTTGATGAAGGACAGCTTGATGCCAGACTGCTTTTCAAACTCGGCGATACGCTCTTTGGGCAGGCTGAAGGAGCTATGGGTAATCACGCGCAACTCTGCGGCCAACGTTGCAGCAGACAGGCCGGCCATGGCCAGCAACAAGACGGTTTTCTTGAACATCGACAGACATCCTTTTTTGGTCAATAAGGCCACCAAAAAGCGGGATAGGGGCAGGCTGCCCTCTCACGCTCCCTCCGCCGGCATTACCCGGATCAGGTGGTTGGGGTATCTCTCAGCCCGCTTGCGCAAGCACCCCCGGTGATGGAGCGGCGAGTATAGCGCGCTTCACACAATCTTTAATATTTTGCGCGGGCCGCTTCAGACAATTCGCGACTTTCCGGACTAAGATGCGGGGAAATCATGGAGACATCATGAAAAAAACCGCCCTGACTGCCCTTTTGCTTGGCTGCTTGCCCGCCCTGGCTCTCGCCCAGCCCATCGGCCCTGATGGTGCCCGCCTCTTGCTGCAACGCACCGGCTTTGGTGCCAGCCCGGCGCAAATCGCCCGCTTCGCCCCGCTGGAACGTACCGCCGCTGTTGATCGTGTGCTTGCCAAGATCAGCCGCGAGGCCACCACACCCACGCCTGAGTGGGCACAAAACCGTTTGCAACTGGCGCCACGCAAGGACATGAGCGAGGAAGAAAAAACCGCCATGCGCCGGCTTGAGCTCAAGCAAGGGCTGGAATTACGCAGCTGGTGGCTGCAGGAAATGGCTACTACGCCCAGCCCGGTCAGCGAGAAAATGACCCTGTTCTGGCACAACCATTTTGTCTCCGGCCAGAGCAAGGTAAAGCTGGCCGAGCTGATGTACCGGCAGAATGTGCTGCTGCGGCGCGAGGCGCTGGGCAATTTCGCCACGCTATTGCACGGCATTGCCAAAGACCCGGCGATGATGCGTTATCTCGACACCGCGGCCAACCGCAAGGGCCAGCCGAACGAGAACTTCGCGCGCGAGGTGATGGAACTGTTTACCCTGGGCGAAGGTCATTACAGCGAGCAGGACATCCGTGAGGCCGCTCGTGCCTTTACCGGCTGGGCGCTGGACCCGGCCAGCGGCGAATTCGTGACCCGCCCGCGCCAGCACGACAATGGCAGCAAGACCGTACTCGGTAAAACCGGCAATCTTGACGGCGACGACATCATCAATCTCCTGCTGGCCCAACCGCAAACCAGCCGCTTCATCACCGGCAAGTTGTGGCAATACCTGATCTCGCCGCAACCCGACGCGGCACAGGTCGAAAGCTTGGCCGTCAGGTTTGCGGCCAACTACGAAATCAAGCCGCTGGTTCGTTCGCTGCTGCTCAGCGAGGCCTTCTGGCAAAGTGCCGGCCAGCAGATCAAATCGTCCGTCGAGCTGACTGTCGGCAGCATCAACACCTTCGGCATTACCGTCGACAACTGGCAGAGCCTGGCGATGCTCAACCGCAGTCTGGGGCAAGATCTGTTCGACCCGCCCAATGTGCGCGGCTGGCCGGGTGGCAGCGCCTGGATCAACAGCGACAGCCTGCTGCTGCGCAAACAGTTTCTGGAGCGGCTGAGCAGACCGGCTGCCGGCAAGCGGCAAGAAATGCGCCAGGATCTGGCGCAAGCCGCCAGCCAAGGCATGAAGCCCGCCGACAAGATGGCAAGCCGCGGTCTCTACCAGCTGAGCCTCGATGCCCGCAGCTGGCAGCAACAAAACCCTTACCCGCCGGCTCAATGGCAAAACCTGCTGCTGGCCACGCCACCGGCCATGCCGCTGGCGGCCAACCTGGCCCCGGCGCAGCAAATCCGCGCCCTGCTGCTCGACCCGGCCTATCAGGTGCAATAAGGAAGCCATCATGCAAAGACGAAGCTTGCTCAAATCTCTCGCTGCCGGCCTGTTGACCGTACAACTGCCTGGCCTCGCCTATGCCGTGGCCGGCCCGCACGACTATCGCCGCCTGCTGATCCTAGTCGAACTCAAGGGCGGCAATGATGGCCTCAATACGGTGATTCCTTTTGCCAGCAGCGATTACTACCGCTTGCGGCCAACCTTGGCCATACCACGCGAGCAGGTGTTGCAACTGGACGAAAACACCGGCCTGCATCCGGCACTGGCGGCATTACTGCCCGTGTGGCAGGACAAGCAACTCGCTATCGTGCAGGGCGTCGGCTACCCGCAGCCGAATCTGTCGCACTTTCGCTCGATCGACATCTGGGACACCGCCAGCGACAGCGACGAGACGCTGAGCGTCGGCTGGCTCAGTCGCCTGTTTGCGCAATATCCGACCGGCAATGCGCTGGCCAGTGATGGCGTGATTCTGGGCAGCAACACGCTGGGGCCGCTGGCGGGTGGTGCACGTGCGGTGGTGCTGCGCGATGCTGCCGGCTTTGCCAGACAGGCGAAACTTGCCAGCGCACAGGGTGGCATGGACCACGGCGACAATGCGCTGGCGCATGTGCTGAAGGTGGAAGCCGACATCCAGCGTGCGGCGCAAGACATCGGCAATATGGCCAAGCCTGATGCCAATGCCGGCGACCCGGGCCGCGTGCCCGATGCACCGGGCACCTTTGGCCGCAGCATCACGACCCTGCTGGAAACGCTCAACCAAGGCACCCGTATCGCCGTTGCCCGCCTGACACTGACCGGTTTTGACACCCATAACGGTCAGGCTGCTACCCAGCAAAGACTGCTGGCCGAGCTGGCTGAAGGCCTGGCCGCCCTGCGCCAAGGCCTGCAGGCGCAAGGCAAATGGCAGGATACGCTGGTGATGAGCTATGCCGAATTCGGCCGTCGTCCGCGCGAGAATGGCAATCGAGGCACTGACCACGGCACCGCCAATGCCCATTTCGTACTGGGCGGCCGGGTAAAAGGCGGGCTGTACGGTGCCGCCCCACAGTTGGCCGGCATCAGCGATGGCAATCTGCCGCACGCCGTCGACTTTCGTCAGCTCTACGCCACGGCCATGGATGACTGGTGGCAGCTGCCCAGCCAGCGTGTACTGACACGCCGCTTCAAGCCCCTGCCGCTATTGCAAGGCTGATCCGGTGGGCAGGTCGCCACGCTTTTATGCTACCTGCCCTCGCCACACTGCTCTTTGTCCGACAAATCGTGTACGCTGCCATGGCGATCCATCGAAATGCCGAATGCAATGAACAGCCGAAACCTGAAACCACCACTCAGTCGCCCGGAGAAAACCGATAGCAATAGCGAGCCGGAAGCCATTCCGCTGCCGCCGCCGGAAGATGAAACCCATCTGGCCAATAATGCACGCCCGCATGCCGAGCAGCTGCTTGCGCTGATGGATGGCAGCGTACCGATTTATCTGTTCAGCCGTATCAGCACCGGTCACACCCTGCAGTCAGACTATTTCCGCATTCAGTTTGCCACCCACGTCCGTACCGAGGGCAGTAAATGGATTCCGATGAAGGGCGAAGCGGCGGAATGGATGAATATGCGCAACTGTCTGCAAGTCAGTGTCGACATCCCCTCCCGCACAGTGCGTTTCGGGCCGAAATCCGGCTTCACGCTCAGCCGTGAAATCAGTGGCCTTGGCCTGTCGGCCTATGCCTACTCACAAGCTATCGACTGGCTGAAAACACGCTATGGTGACTTTACCGTGCTGCCCAGCACCGTCCCGCCGCCAGAAACCGAGGGGGATGACGCGCGTGCCCATCGCAACAGCCGGCTGGCTGCACATGGTTTTGATTTTGAATGGGATGATGCGACGCAGAGCAACGGCAAATATTACAAATCCAAGGTGCGGCAATTGATCAGCGGCTGGGACAGTGCGCAAGTGACGGAGATTTCCCTGATTGCCCTGCTGACAACGGTTGCCAAACAAGACACCGAACGACAAGAACTCGAACAGAAACTGCATAGTGTGCAATCACAGGAACACTCGCTGGAGGTTTCCTTGCACAAGGAAAAGCAGACCAATCTGCTCTTGACCGGTGTCACCTGCTTTGTGCTGATTTTCAGCCTGCTGGGGGCATTAGGTTTTTACTGAGCCACCCGCCGTGCATTAAAAATGTCTTGCCAAGGCTGTTAGTTTTAAACAAAACTAACAGCCTGTTCACTAAATGCGCGGAACACTCAATGCTGAAAGTCGGCCTCATCGGTTATGGCAAGGCAGGTCAGGCAGTTGCCTCGGTACTGTCCAGAGCTCACGATATTTCCTTGCAGTGGATAATCAAGCGCCAAACAGGCACTGCCAACCCACCCCCTGCCCCTATCCACCACGCAGGTACACCACAAGCGTTTACCAGCCTCTTCGAGCAAGCCCCGGTTGATGCCATCATCGATTTTTCCAATGGCAGCGCCATCCTGCAGTACGGCGCGGCAGCTGCGACCCGCGGCATCACCATCCTGTCGGCCAACTCGGAACACTCGGCCGAACAGCTGGCCTTTGCCCGCACCCTGGGTAGCCAGACCCGCATCATGTGCTGCCCCAATATCACATTGGGTATCAACTTTTTGCTGCTGGCAGCCAAGGCACTACAAAACCTCGCACCGCATGTTGATGTCGCCATTGTCGAAGAACACTTTCGCAGCAAGCCCGAGACTTCCGGTACCGCCAAAAGGTTGGCCGCAAGCCTTGGCGTTCCCGAAGAAGACATTACTTCACTGCGGCTGGGTGGCGTGATCGGCCATCATGAAGTCGTGTTCGGCTTTCCCTACCAGACTGTCCGGCTGACTCACGACTCGATCAGCCGCGAAGCATTCGGTACCGGAGCGATCTTCGCGCTGAATCTGCTGCAGAAAAAAGGCCATGGCTACCATGTGATGGAGCAGCTGATGCTGGAACGCATGCTGGATGAACTCAAGTCTGAAATGCTGTCTGCCTGACCCGCTTGCCAAGCAGCCTGATATCAAGACGCTCAGGCCCTTGCCTGCGGCAACAAGCTGGTACGCAAGGGCAGATGATCTGACAGATGCGACCATGGCCAGCCGCGGCAAACCTCGGCCGCCGCAATCTCCAGCCCGCGCACATATACCCGGTCAAGACATAGCAAGGGCATGCGGGCCGGAAAGGTCGGCGCATAACGGCCATGCAGCTGACTGAAGACTTCGGTCAACCCTACGTCTTCACGCAGGTGTGAAGACGCCTCTTTGCGCCAGTCGTTAAAGTCACCGGCCAGCACCAGTGATGCCGACTGCGGGATGACCTGACTGATGTATTCACGCAAGATGCGGTATTGCTGGCGACGGTCATGTGCCAGCAGATTCAGATGCACACACAGGCAATGCAGGCTTTGCGGCCAACCCGGCGGCAGAATTTCGACATGCAGAATGCCGCGCTTTTCCAGCCGGTTGACCGAGATGTCGTGATTGTTGATCTTGCAGATATCAAAGCGTGACAACACCGCATTGCCATGGTGGCCATGATCATAGCTGGCGTTCAACCCGTAGCTGGCATGCAAGGCCATGGCATCGGCCAGATAGTCATGCTGCCCGAGATGGGCCATTGCCCGCCCGGGCCGGATATTGCGTCCCTGCACTTCTTGCAGGAACAACAAATCAGGCTGCAGCTTTTGCAGCGCCAATGCCATTTCTGACAGGTGATGCCGCCGGTTAAGTGGCGACATGCCCTTGTGCAGGTTAAAAGTTACAAGACTCAGCGCGGCTGGATTGGCTGTCATGCTTTCCCGATTTGCTTGGTGGCGAATGTATCTGTCGTCAACACAGATGTCTGTCGCGATGAGGGGGGCAGGTCAGATGGCATGGTGGTTTCGCTCTTGCCCGTCTGGGTAAACGTCATCACGATTTTCGGGTTATCAGTCTGCCCCAGCAATAGTACGGCTTCAAGCAGATGCCAGCGCGTCTCGCCAGCTGCGCTCTCCAACGGCAATACCCGGCTTAGCCTGTCTTGACTCGCGTCAAGCGACATCAGCGCTGCGCTCAGCTCCAGCCAGCCGGGCACCCGTCCCAACAACTCGCGCAGGGGCAGATCCAGCAAGCCATCCTGCCCGCAATGGAACAGCGCCTCGGCAGCACTGTTACCCCGCGTCAGCAACAACATGCGGTTCATCTGCACAGTGGCCACCGGCATGGCGAGAAATACCATTTCATCGAGCTTCAGCTGCTCGCGCAGATGGCGTTCGGTGCTCTTGCGCTTGTCTTCCTCGAGGTAGTAACTGACGATCGCCCCGCAGGCAACCAATAGCGGGCGAATGGCCTGCAGCGCCTCTTCGCTGATGCCCTGCATCGCCACAGCGGCCACCATCACGGTTCTGGCCTCGACCTCGACAAACAGATAGCACCAGTCATTTTCCACACTGTACATCTGCTGTTGGCCGCTCTTCAGCGCCATGCCGACCGGCATCTCGCAAAAACGCTGTATCCACTCAGGGTTGTCGCCGGAACAATGTCTGGCTTGCACGATGAAGCGGCTGGTTTCTTCGCGGCCTTTCTCCAGCGCAACGATGACCCCTTGCCGGCTCTCCAGGTAGTCGAGAAACACATGCAGCATTTCGCGGTAGATCACATTACGCGGTTTGCGCGCCAGCAACATCGCCTCCATGCCCTGAATGCCGGTCAATAGCCCAAGCTGCCTTGTCTGCAGGCGCTCCACCCTTCTGAGCTGGTCTTCGTCGTGTACGACCAGCAAGCTCAGGCCATTCCCCACACTCGGCAAAGGGCTGACACTGACCGACACCAGCAGACTGCTGCCATCCAGCTTGTTCAGCATGGCCGCAAACTGCTGCTCGCCGTCCTCCTTGCCCAACCAGTCAGACTCGGAGCCGGTTCGCAACAAGCGATAAACATTCTCGCGCAATAGCTGTGCCGGCTGGCAGGCCAGCATTCTGGCGGCACCAAGGTTGGCCGCAAGTATCTTGCCTTGCTTGTCTACGGTCAGGATGGCATCGCTGCAGGCATCAAGTACGGCGCTCATATGCTGCAAGGGATAAAACACCCGGCGGCGGAAAAACAGATAAAGACCGGCATTCAGCAACAAGATCAGCAGGATCAACGTGATCTGCAAGATGATGGACTCGCGCAGCTCGTCCTGCATGCGTGTGCGTTCTCGCGCGGCCACCTCCTGCGTATAGGCAAAGTTATCTGCCAGCAGCCCATCCGTTCTTGCGGCCAACTGCTGCAGTTGCAGCTCGGCATCGGCCTGGGCTGCACCCGAGTACTGCATGATTTTCAGCTGGCCGTCACTGAGCCTTTGCACCCGCCACAACTGCTCGGCCAGATTGCTGATACGCAAGGCCAGATCATCGTCTTCAAGTGTACCGGCAGCCTGACGCAAGGCCTGCAGCAGGACCTCGGCAGTTTCGCGGTTCTTGCTGATCTGGTACTGGATGGTGGTATTGATGGGACGACCAAAGTACAACTGCTGCTGCAGGCTATCCTGCTCCAGCGTGAGAATGCGGCCAAACTGCAGCAGTTGCTGGCGCAACTGCAAGGCCAGCACCACTCTGCGGTCGGGTATTTCATCCTGCAGGGTGCGACTGGCCATCAACATCTTGTCGACCGAATCCTGCAAGCCCGACATGGCCAGCCGCCAGGCGTAGATACGGTTTTCGTCTTCGGATGTCGCCAGGCCGCGCAGCAGGCTACGCTGTTGTGCCAGCTGATTGCCACGATAGAACAGTTCTTGCCGTATCGCGATGCCTCCCAGCAAAGGGTTGCTTTCAGCCGCCTCGCGCAAGGCATCCAGCACCTTGAGCGACTGCTGCTGCAGTGCAAGCAGTCGCAGTTTTTTATCCTCAGCCGGCTTGGCGGCCAACAACACATCAAGCTGCGTGACATTCTCGCGCAGCAAGGTTACGCCGAGATCAAAGTACTGGTGGTTTGCCTGCTCGAGACTGACAACCCTGTCCTGCCAGTGCATGCTTTGCCAGGCAGCATTGCCCAGCCAGATTGTCACCAACAGCTGAATGCCGCCAACCAGCAGCAGGATCAACAAGGTTGCCCGACTGATTGCCGCGACGCTCTTCCCCAGGCCGGCAAGCACTTGCATGATTATTCCTTATCATTCTGCCGCAATGATCAGATGCGGCCATGACTGGCCCGCAGATACCGCGCATCGCTTTAATGATGGAACAATTAACAGATAGGGCAAGCGTGCAATAAGCACACTAGGAATGGCCGGCCCATTGCTGACGCCGCGCCAGTTGCAAGATGGCCGCGGCATTCGAGGGGGAAAATACCTTGCTGGCCGCTTCTTGCCAGCCATGCCACGCATATTGCAGGTGTTCGCCGGGAGCGATGCTTACTGCTTGCCCGTCACTGACGCAGCAGCTGAAAACATGCTCGACATTTTCGGTAACGCCCGGCGCATAACGATGCCGCCAGTGCGGGTAGATTTCGTAGACATTCTGCTGATGCCAGTTCTCGATTTCATCGACTGACAGCCTGATGCCGGTCTCTTCGGCCACTTCACGACAAGCGGTCTCGGCCAAGCCGTCTTCGCCTTCACGGCTGCCGGTGACCGACTGCCAGAAACCCGGCTTGTCGGCACGTTCCAGCAACAGGATCTCGCCCTGCGCGCGATAAATCACCACCAGCACCGATACCGGCTGTTTGAAAGCTTTACCCAACTACACACCCTTCCCTGCCAGGCTGGCGATCAGGCCAGCCAGCTCGACAGCTGACTTCACGCCCATTTTTTCGAATACCCGTGCACGGTGTACTTCCACGGTTTTCATGCTGATGCTCAGTGCCTCGGCAATCTGCTTGTTAAGCAGGCCGGCCAGCACCAGCTGCATGACTTCACGCTCGCGCTCGGTCAGTGTTGCCAGTGTCTGCAATAACTGCCGGTCCTGATCATGCCGCGTTCTGGCGGCCTGATCCTTGACCAGACACTCTTCTACCCGATCAAGCAGATACTGATCGTCAAACGGCTTTTCCAGGAAGTCGACCACCCCCAGCTTGAACGCGGCCACGGCATGTGGCACGTCGCCGTGGCCGGTCAGCATGATGACCGGCGGGCAATACGGCCAATTGGCCAGGGATTCCAGCAAGACAATGCCGCTCATGCCGGACAAGCGCAGATCAATGATCAGCGTATTGAAGTCATGTGCGTCCGGCGAGGCCAGAAAGGCCTCGGCACTTTCAAAACCGGCCAACTGCCGGTTATCGGCATCCAGCAGCCAGAGCAAGGATTGTCTGACTGCGGCATCGTCATCAATGATGGCCAGTTTCATCATGTCTTACCCCTGTTTGTCACTACCGCCCAGCAAACGGACTTCACGTTGCGGGAAAGGAATCTGGATGCCGTGTTCCTTGAACAGCTTCCAGATCCGCAGATTGATATCCGAGCGCAGACCCATCAGGCCGTTTTCCGGATCCGACACCCACAGGCCCAGATCCATATTGATGCCGGAGTCGGCAAAGGCGCTAACGAAGGCCGCCGGGGCCGGATCTTTCAGCACGCGAGGATGCTGGGCCGCCTCGCACAACAGACGCTGCGCGACTTCCAGATCGGTATCATAAGCCACCTGCACCTGCAGGCTGATCCACAAACGGGTATCGGTATAAGACTGGTTGATCACCGTATTGGCAATCAGCGACTCGTTCGGCACCAGCACTTCGCTGCCATCCAGCCCCTTCAGCACCACATAGCGCGAGGTAATCTTGCTGACGTAGCCGACGCGGCCATCCACCATCAGCCGGTCACCGATACGGATCGAACGATCCAGCAGAATGATGAAGCCCGACACATAGTTGCTGGCAATTTTCTGCAAGCCGAAACCCAGACCGACACCCAAGGCACCACCAAACACCGACAGTACGGTGAGGTCGATACCAACGATAGGCAGGGCAATCATCACCGCGCCGATGATCATCAGCGTGCGGGTGAGCTTGCTGATCACGAAGCGCAGGTTCATGTCGATGTCGCCAAGCTTCATCACCCGCTTCTCGACCAGTTTGCTGACCCACAACGCACCGATCATGATCACCGTCACCCACAGCAGGGCACTGAGTATCATCAGCAGGTTCAGCTGATTCTTGCCGATGCTGAAACGGAAGGACTCCAGCCAGTCGGTCAGCAGAATGTCCAGCCCGGTCAGCCACATCGCAAATGCCAGCCACAGCAGCAGTGCCAGCACATGTTCGGTGCCGCGCTCAATGCGGCCATCCGGCAAGGCATGACGCAAAATGGCTGTCAGCACGCGGGTAACCGACATCCAGAACAGCAAGACCGCAACCAGCTGCAGCACAATAGCTGGTTGACCATTACTCAGCTGCCACACAGCCCCCAGAATCTGGGTCAGCACCTGGGCCAGCAGAGGGAAACGCAGGCGATACAGCAGATATTTGCCGAATGACCATTCATGCTGCTCGTTTTGCTTGAAGTAGCGGCGGTACAGCAAGCCAGCCAGCATCCAGCCGGCAACAATCGCCAGCGCGGCCAAGGCCAGTTCGGCCCAGCCGGTTTCACCGTGCAATACCTGCATTAGGTGTTGCAATGTTACGCTCGGGGTCAGATCAGCAACGAAGCTTTCCATCCTGCGGGGGTCTCCTTATATCAAGATCAGGCGTCCGGATCCGGCCTTGCGGCCAACCCTTCGGCATTCAACAACAACACCTTGCCGGCTTTAGCGGCAAGGGACAAATCATGGGTCACAATCACCAGTGCCGTGCCCAGCGTCTCGTTCAGCGACATCAGCAAGTCAAACACCAGCGCGGCATTGTGCTGGTCGAGGTTGCCGGTCGGCTCGTCGGCAAGCAGGCAGGCTGGCTGGGTAACCAGCGCCCGCGCAATCGCCGCACGCTGGCGCTCGCCGCCTGACAACTCGCCCGGCTTGTGCTGCAGACGGTGGCCCAAACCAACCCGCTCCAGCATCGCAGCAGCTTGCTCTGCCGCCTCGGCACGCGCCATGCGGCGAATCAGCAAAGGCATCATCACGTTTTCCAGCGCGGAAAACTCGGGCAAGAGATGATGGAACTGGTACACAAATCCCAGGTGGCGATTACGCAACTCGCCCAGCTGACGCTCTGACTGGCCAGCCAGCGGTTGACCCAGCATGCTGACCTCGCCGCTGGTCGGCTGATCCAGCCCGCCCAGCAAGTGCAGCAAGGTGCTCTTGCCCGAACCGGAGGCACCAACAATGGCCACCCGCTCGCCACGCGACAGGGTGAAATCGATACCCGCCAATACCGGCGTCTGCAGCTTGCCTTCGCTATAGGTCTTGCCCAGACCACGACAATTCAGGATCTCACTCATAGCGCAAGGCCTCCGCCGGACGGGTTCTGGCCGCACGCCAGCTCGGGTACAGGGTAGCCAGCAGGGACAGCAAGAGCGAAATCAGCGCAATGGTCAGCACATCACTACGCTGCACATCAGATGGCAGATAGTCGATCATGTAAACCTCACCCGACAGCAATTTCATGCCCAGCAGGTTTTCGATAGCGGGCAGGATGACATCCAGATTCAGCGCCAGCAGCAGGCCGCCGGCGACACCGGACAAGGTGCCGAGAATGCCGGCAATCGAGCCCTGGATCATGAAGATCTGCATGATGCTGGCCGGACTTGCACCCAAGGTACGCAAGATGGCGATATCGGCCTGCTTGTCGGTGACCACCATCACCAGGGTCGATACCAGATTGAAAGCCGCCACCGCGACGATCAGCGTCAGGATGATGAACATCATGCGCTTTTCGATCTGCACCGCACGGAAGTAATTGCTGTTCATGTCCGTCCAGTCACTGGCATAAACGTTGGCCGCAAGCTGCTGTTGCAGCTGTGCCTTGAGTTCGGGCGCCAGCATCGGATCATCCAGCTTTACCCGCACGCCACTGACACTCTGCCCCATGCGGAACAGCACCTGCGCATCGCGCAAATGCACCATGGCCAGCGCCGAGTCGTACTCGAACATACCGATCTTGAAAATACCGCTGACGGTAAACTGCTTGAGGCGCGGCATCATGCCGGCCGGCGTGATATTGCCTTGCGGTGTGATCAGGGTGACCTTGTCGCCCACCTCAACCCCCAGCTGACGTGCCAGCTCGGCCCCCAGCACAATGCCGAACTCACCCGGCTGCAAACTTTCGAGCTTGCCACGCAGCATCTGGCTGGCCAGATCGACCACCTGTTTTTCCTGTTCGGGCAAGACACCGCGCACCATCGCGCCGCGCACCGAACCACCACTGGACAACAAACCCTGGGCGTTAATGAAGGGGGCAGTGCCATTCACATGCGGCAGCGGTGCTACCTTGCCGGCCAAGGTTTGCCAGTCGGCCAGCTTGCCGTCGTAGCTGCCCAGCTCCAGATGCGACACCACCGACAACATGCGGCCGCGGATTTCCTTCTGGAAACCGTTCATCACCGACAGCACCACGATAAGTGCCGCCACGCCCAGCGCAATGCCGATCACCGACATCAGCGAAATAAAAGAGATAAAACCGTTGCGACGGCGGGCGCGCAAATAGCGCAGACCAACCATCGCCTCGAAAGGTAAGGACATGGTCAGGCTCAATCCGTGTACGGGTTATCCAGTTGCTGCATCATCTGCACCAGAAACGCCCTGACCTGCTGCGGGTCGCAGCCCATCAGGATGGCGTCTTCGAAGGCATCCTGCGCCGTCTGCTGCAGCTCTTCCAAATTCTCGGTCATCACTTTGATCTTCTCGGTGCAAGCCACCACGCTGCCATCCGGCGCATGCCATACCGGCAATTGCAAACTCATATTCGTTCCAGTTCAAATGACTGCAGCCCTGAGAAGGGCTGCGTGTCTGTTCAGGGGGAAAGTGTTACCGGTCGGTCTTTTTCTTCTGGCTGCTGGACTTGTCAGTCTTGCGTACCGGTTTTTTCTCGGATTTGTTTGATCTGTCTTTCTTTCTGGCTTCACGCTTTTCAGGCTTGCTGCTTTCAGCGCGAGACTTTTTCTTGCCGGTCACAATATCTTTCTTGCCGGTGTCAGGCTCAGCCTTTTTCTTAACAGACATTGCCCTGGCGCTTTCCGGCTCTTTCCAAGCCACGCCACTGCGTTTGACGCGGCGGGCACCGTTCCAGCGGCTTTCCCAGTAACTGCCGTTCATATTGACCACTTCAACCGACTTGCCGGTGCGCGGGGAATGAATGAACTTGTTACCGCCAAGATACAAGCCGACGTGCGAATACTTGAAGCCGCGAGTGTTATAAAACACCAGATCGCCCGGCACCAGCTCGGATCGCTCGATCTCGACACCGGCACGCGCCATTTCGGCCGAAGTACGCGGCAAATTGACATGCAGGGATTTGCGGAACACATACTGGATGAAGCCCGAGCAATCGAGGCCGGACTCGGGACTGGTGCCGCCAAAGCGATAGGCAACGCCCAGAAGACTCATGGCTTGCAGCAGCAAGTCACCAACCGCCTCTTCACCGGGCGTGGCGAACTGGGCAATCGGGTCAGCTAACAGCCCCAGACTGGGCTTTCCTGCCGGCGAATTCTCAGGCTCCGCATGCGCAAAGCTAATGCATCCTGCCAGCAGAATGGCAAATAGGTGAAAATGCAATTTCATAGGCTTGCACTGTAACGAAGCCTACAGGTACTGTAAAGCAATCATGACAGGTAGCAAACCATGCTCAGAGAAACGCTGATTGCCATGCGCGACCTACCGCGCCTCAAAGAAATCACTGCCATTTTGCTCAAGCACGGCATGGGTGAGTTTGTACAAAGACTCAAGCTGCCGGCTGCCATGGAAAAAGCCAGTGAATGGCTGCACATCCCCCTGCCGGACCCGGCCAACAGTCTACCCACGCCGGTTCGGCTACGCCAGGCGTTTGAAGAACTGGGGCCGACATTTATCAAGCTGGGCCAGATCCTTTCCACCCGAGTCGACATGTTTGCACCGGAGTGGATTGTCGAATTCGAAAAGCTGCAAAGCACGGTGCCGCCCATTCCGGCCGATCAGCTGCCTGCCTACCTGAAAATGGTGCTGGGCAAAGCTCCTGAAGAGCTTTTTGCCAGCTTTGACTATCAACCCATCGGTGCCGCCTCCATCGCCCAAGTACACCAAGCGACCCTGCATGATGGCCGCGAGGTCGTTCTAAAGTTGCGTCGCCCGGGCATCGTGCCCAAGGTCGAGGCCGATTTGCGCATCCTTGCGCATATCGCACATCTGCTTGAGCTCGAGTTTCCGGATGCACGCCGCTATTCGCCAAGCGAGTTTGTCAGCCAGTTTGCCAAGTCTCTGCGCCGCGAGCTGGATCTGGCGGCTGAGGCGCGCAATATGGAACGCTTCTGTCGCGACTTCAAGGATGATCCTTACATCGTCATTCCATCCGTGCACTGGGAGTTCACCAAGGCTGATCTGAATGTGCAGGACTTCATCCCCGGCCTGAGCGCCAACCCGGTCAGCCGCCTGCTGGATCAGCAATTGCGGCCAACCTTGCTGGCCAAACGCGGCGCGGATGCCGTGCTGAAGATGATCCTGCTCAATGGCTGTTTTCACGCCGACCCTCACCCCGGCAATGTGCTGTTCTTACCCGAAGATCGCATCGCCTTCATCGACTTCGGCATGACCGGCCGTTTGTCACACAAACGGCGGGACGAGCTGGTTGATTTGCTGATGGCCCTGGCCGAACGGGACGAACACGGCATGCTGTCCGTGCTGATAGACTGGACCGGCAGCAGCCCCGTCGACGAAGAGCAATTTGCCGAAGACATCGGCGAGATGTTCTTCCAGTACGACCATGTACCGCTCAAGGATCTCAATATTTCGCAACTGATCAATGACATCATGTCGCTGATCCGCAATCACGGCATCATGCTGCCAGCCGATCTGGCCATGCTGTTCAAGGCCTTCATCACGATGGAAGGGCTCGGACGCCAACTGGATCCGCACTTCCAGTTGGTGGATCACCTCGCCCCGTTTGTACGCCAGCTGGTTCTGGCGCGCTACAAGCCCAAGGCCATCCTGCAGCGCAGTCGCGCAACCTTGCAGGACGGCTTCAATATGCTGACCTCGCTACCGCGCGACCTGATTCGCATGACCCGCGACATCCGGCACGGCAAATTCCGCATCAACCTTGACCTGAAACGACTCGAGCAGTTTGGCCAGCAGATCGACAAGAGCGTCAACCGGCTGACCATGGGTATCGTCACCGGCTGCCTGATCATCGGCTCCTCCATCGTCATGACAGTCAAAGGCGGCCCGACCCTGCTCGGACTGCCCCTGTTCGGCTTCCTCGGCTTTATGGTCGCCTTTTTCAACAGCCTCTGGCTGATCTGGTCGATCTGGCGAGCCGGCAAACACTTGTAGTTATTTTGCATAGCAGCACACAACATCGCATCATTCAGTTGCAATCTCTAATGAGAATTAATATCATTAGCAAAACAACTGGAGATACTCATGAACGCAATGCTGGTTGGCGCCGATACACTAGGTAATATCCCGGGCGTCCTCGATAACTTCGGCATCAATATTCACAAACACCTGAGCGGTCGCAACAGCTCGCATCAACGCAAACTAGACAGACTGCCAGCCGGCACTGAGTTGCTGATTCTGTTTACCGACTTTCTCGGCCACAACGTGATGAAACACTTCCGCCAGCTGGCCAACGAAGAGAACATCCGTTTCATCGCTTGTCGCCGCTCGGTTTGCGCACTCAAGCAATCCCTGGAAGGTGTCGGCTTCTCTGAGCAATGTGCCAGCTGCCCGAACAAGTGCGCCCAGGCGAAAAACACGAAACACTGAGCCTCTGCCAAAAGGAAAAAGCGTCTGTTTCCAGACGCTTTTTTTATTTTGTGCGGCAAGTGCTTAGTTTAGGCCCTTCAGCAGATTGCTCGGATCAAAACCGACACGTATCGCCCCCCAGTGCCGGCCTGCGACATGAATCGGCAAGGCAATTTCAGAAAGGATCTCGCCGGTATCCCGCATATAGGTCTGCAACAGGAAGGGTTGGGTATTGCGTGCAGATTTGCCACCGGTCGGATCATTAAAAATTCGCTTGTCCCGACAGTTGATCAGATCCTGCTGTGGGTCCCCACTCGGTTTCTTCGAATAAAAACTGTTATGAGTGGGCGCGTAACCATTCACATCCACCGCCAGACAGAAGCGGCCACCGGAAATACTGCTGACTACCCCGTCGTAGATCTTCTGCAGGACTGCCTCCAGCTTTTCATCGTAAGCGGTGTGATACTTGGCTGGCGAGGTACCGGCAATTGGGCGATATCTCTGGTCAAAAATATCCAAGCCATCCTTCTTGGCTTGCTCAAGCATCTTCGCCAGGCCATCGCGCGCCTGCCGGGCTACCGCAATCGTGGCATCAAACTCACCTTCACCCAGCACGAAACGGCAAACCAGCTCTTGTACCGACTCGGCCGCAACCGACAGTTTGTTCGAGACTTCTTCCGAAAAATTCAACCGATTCGAAACCTGCTGGCTCAAATGGTGAATCTCACCGACATTCTGGTTGACCTGCAAATTGTGACTGGCAAACTTTTCCATGGCTTGGGCAATCTCGCTGAGACTGCGCGCGGTGCCTTCAAAGTCGCCCATCATATTGCCGAAATGGGATGAAGAGCGATTCACCACAATCAGTGCATCACTGGTATCCGTCGTGATTTGCGCCGTCTCATCCTTGGTGTGGGAAACCAGCCCCAGCATACCGTCAATATTGCGCGAGATTTCTTCGGTTGCGACCCGAACGCGCTCAGCCAGCTTCCGGACCTCATCCGCCACTACGGCAAAGCCACGGCCAGTCTCGCCAGCCCGTGCCGCCTCGATTGCCGCATTCAGCGCCAAAAGATTGGTCTGCTCGGAAATATCCTTGATCAGATCCACAATGGTCTTGATGCTGGCCGAGCGACTATTAAGCTCGTCGACCGTTACATTGAAGCTCGATACCCGATTGCTGATCTGGCCAATACGCGAGGCGGCATTCTGCAACTCCGAATAGGACGTGCGGGCAAGCTCGAGATTGGTCAGCGTAGTACTGGAAATGGACTGAGTTTCGGCAGAAACCTGGGTAATACCTGCCGTTGTCGTATTGCTCGAGTCACTGACTTCGCTGGCCAGCTCTGATTGCTGCCGCGCACTACTCAGTGATTCGCCAATATTCTTGCGGGTCTTGGTGGAGTCCATCGCAATGCGGATCGTCATCAGGCGGACATTGCCGATGATCTCGCGCATTTTTTTGAGGAAGAGATTATATGCAAGTGACAAATCACGGATTTCATCGAAAGTGACAGTCGGGATTTCACGCGAAAGATCGCCCTCACCCGCACCGATTTCCCTGAATATCCCAATGATCATGTTCAATGGCCGCACGATCAGGAAGCGCAAATACCAGACCATGAAAGCGATAAACAGCAGCGAAACACCCCAGATTGCCACTGCCCAGAATATCGTCTGGTCCAGCAAAGCCACTGCATGCTGCCTGGCCTCGTCAGTCAGATTCTGCGCATGCAGCATGACCCTGATTTCATCCAGTGCAAAATACACATAACAAACCAGCAAAAGCTGGAACAGGCTGATGAAGAAAAAACTGCACAGTTTCTTGGTCAGAGAATTCCAGAATGTCTTCTCGATCCAGGTATACGTCCCCCAGAACCACTGCATACATTGTCTCCTTTACAATGCGGCAAACTTTTTACACATTTGCTTAGGTTTACTTTGTACACGCAATTTCGTTAAAAAAACAGAAGATTGATCAATCTATCATTTGGTAGAAACAAATTAGCAACGACGCCAGTTCAACCAATATTCATCCGGCTTGAATACGTCCATCGAGCCCACGACATGCTGCTCTGACGCCAACTCAAAATACGGTGCCATCAGCTGCTGCAAGGAGTCCAGATCACAACCAAATGGCGGCCCGCGAAAGGTTGGCCGCAAGAAGAAATAGCCGCCAAGCACACCATCTGTCCTGATCAATGCAGCCATCTTGCGAACATAAGCAGACCAGCGGGTTTGCGGCAATGCGCACAAGAATGCCCGCTCATACACCCAATCCCAGGGCTGCTGCTCGTCAAGCTCAAAAAAATCTGCCTGCTGCAAGTGCGCATGCAAGGCTGCTGGCAAACGTGCGCGGGCCCTGCAGATCGCTTCTTCGCTGAAGTCGATTGCCATGACATCTTTGTGCTGTGCGCCAAGGTAAGCCAGCTCGGCGGCCGAGCCACAGCCTGGTATCAATACGCGCTGTAATTGCTGCGGCATCAGGGCAGCAAAATGTTCAAACTGGGCAGGCAGGCCTGCATGCTCCCATGGTGTGACGTTTTGCTGGTAACGCTGGTCCCAGAAGTGCTGTTCGCTACTATCCTGCATGAAAACCTCTCTCGAAGAGTGACATTACATGCTGAATGAAACCGTCTCAGCTTGCAATCCTGCTCATCAAGGCAAGGGTTCAGTCAAAAAATGATTGCCACAACACGGTCAGCCAGTCTTCGGATGAAATACATAGCAAGAATGCTTTGCCGCAAGGCAGTGATACCTCAATCAGGCGATTGGTCCCATCGCGATATGGCAGGCCAAGCCGGATGGTAAAACTCGGTGTAATCGCCAGGCTCGCCCAGTCGCCTTGCACGGCAACAATCCTGGCATCCATCAAGCCCGCGATTTTCAGCCAGATGCCGCGCATGGCAAGGCAAGACAGCACCGCCTCACGCTCGCTCAAAGGCATTTCCAGCCAATGGCTGATTTCCGCGAAGGTTCTGAAACAACCCAGACACAGCTCGTCGCCGATTGCGGTTGAACAGATACCAATGCACGGACTTTCGATGGCATCGGTCATGATGTGAACCCAAAAGTAAAAAAGCCGCTTGCAAGCAAGCGGCTTTTTTATGTCTGAATGGTCGGAGTGAAAGGATTCGAACCTTCGACCCCCTGCACCCCATGCAGGTGCGCTACCAGGCTGCGCCACACTCCGACACGAGGAGCGCATAATAGCTTACACGCTATTTTTTGCCAAGCATGATATCCAGCCAATCAAGGATGGACTGCAGCTCGCCACGCACTTCTGCGGCCGTTGCCGTTGCCGGCCGGCCACCATCCAGACGCTGGCGCGCGCCATGAAGGGTAAAACCATCATCATACAAAAGCTCGCGAATCCGGCGCACCAGCAACACTTCGTGATGCTGGTAATAACGACGGTTGCCGCGGCGCTTCACATTGCGCAACTCGGAAAACTCCTGTTCCCAGTAACGCAGGACATGCTGCTTGACGCCAGTCAGTTCGCTCACTTCACCGATGGTGAAATAACGTTTGGCCGGAATTGCCGGCAGCTCAGCCTTGTTTTGCTGCATGATGTTGTTCAACCATTCCCTTGAGTTTCTGGCTTGCGTGGAAAGTTACCACGCGACGTGCAGTGATGGGAATCTCTTCGCCGGTCTTCGGGTTGCGGCCCGGACGCTGCGGCTTGTCTCGCAGCTGGAAATTGCCAAAACCGGACAGCTTGACGCTGGTACCAGTCTCTAGTGTTGCACGGATTTCCTCGAAGAAGGACTCGACCATATCTTTGGCTTCACGCTTGTTGAGGCCAACCTTGTCGAACAGTAAATCGGCCAACTCCGCCTTTGTCAATGTCATTTCTGCCTCACCACATAACCACTTGCGGCAAGCCACCCCCGGCCTGCCGCACTCAAACACACTTAACTGCGCAAAACCGCACCCACTGAACCGGCTGCGGCCAACATCGCCGCCACTGCCTGCTCGACTTCTTCATCCACCAGCGTACGCTCGGCAGACTGCAAGATAATGCGGAAGGCCAGGCTCTTCTTGCCCTCGTCCACACCCTTGCCGCGATACACGTCAAACAAGGCCAGCTCCTTCACCTCGGCGGTGGCAGCCTGCTGCATCGCCTGCTGGATGGTCCCAGTCTCGACCGCCTCATCCACCACCAGTGCCAGATCACGACGTACCGGCTGGAACTTGCTGATTGCCGCCAGTTTGACGCGGCCAACCTGCTCTACCGCCTCGACTGCCAGTTCGAACAGTACTGGCGCATTACCAAGGCCGTAAGCCTGTACCCACTGCGGATGCAATTCGCCCAGCACGCCAACAACTTTGCCGTCCAGCAGGACTTCAGCACAGCGGCCCGGATGCATGGCCGGATGTGCGGCCTTGCGATATTCGGCAACACGTGGATGCAACAGCGCTTCCACGTCGGCCTTGATATCGTAGAAATCCACGCGCTCGGCCTTGCTACCCCACTGTTCGGCAACACGACTGCCAAACGCCAGACCGGCCAGCACTTCTGGCTGGACTACGCTGCCATCCGCCTGCTTGCGGAACACCCGCGCCAGCTCAAACACGCGCACGCGGTTGTGCTTGCGGTTCAGGTTGGCCGCCAGTACGTCAACCAGACCACCGATCAGGCTGGAGCGCATCACGCTCATCTGGCTGGCAATCGGATTGATCAGGCGAACCGGATCGGCATTGCCGCTAAAATCACGTTCCCACTTTTCGTCAACAAAGGCATAGCTGACGATTTCCTGGAAATCACGACCAGTCAGCAGACGACGGACATCATTGCGCAGGCGCAAACCTTCCGGCAGCGGCAACATGCTTTGCGCAACGACCGGGGCATTGGCCGGGATATTGTCGTAACCGTAAACGCGCGCGATTTCTTCGATCAGGTCTTCCTCGATCTCGATATCGAAACGGAAGCTCGGCGAAGTCACCACGAAGCCGTCAGCGGTCGCTTCATGCGCGAGGCCCAGACGGGTAAAGATGTCGGCGATGTCGCTGGCGGCCAAGGTCACCCCCAGCACACGAGCAACACGCGCGGTGCGTACAGCAACCTGCTTGCGCGCTGGCAGCTCGCCAACGGTCTCGGTCAGCGGACCGGCCTCACCACCGCAAACCTGCAGTACCAGTTCGGTCGCGCGCTCGATTGCTTCGGTTTGCAGTTCGAAATCCACGCCACGCTCGTAGCGATAGCTGGAATCAGAACCGAAGCCCAAGGCACGTGCCTTGCCGGCAATCGCAGCCGGATGGAAGAAGGCGCTCTCGAGGAAAATGTCAGTGCTGCCAGTAGTCACGCCACTGTCCAGACCACCCATGATGCCGGCAATCGCCAGAGGCTTGCTGTCGTCAGCAATCACCATCAGATCCGGCGTCAGCTCGACTTCTTTCTCGTTCAGGCAAACCAGCTTTTCGCCAGCCGCAGCCATACGCACGGTAATGCCACCAGGGACCTTGGCCAGATCAAAGGCATGCATAGGCTGGCCCTGCTCGAGCAGGATGTAGTTGGTGATATCGACAATCGCCGAAATCGAACGCAGGCCGGAACGCTCCAGACGGCGCTTCATCCAGTCTGGCGTTGCCGCAGCAGCATTGACGTTTTTCACCACGCGGCCAACGTAGCGGCCGCACGGCGCCTTGTCGGCAATCTTCACCGCCAGCTTGCTGTCGGTTTGCGGGGCCACTGGGGAAATATTCCAGCCAGCCAGTTCGCTGCCGGTCAGCGCCGCGACTTCGCGCGCAATGCCGCGAATCGACAGGCTGTCGGCGCGGTTCGGGGTAATCTTCAGGGTAAACAGGCTGTCATCCAGACCGAGATAGTCGCGGATGCTCTGGCCAACCGGCGCATCGGCCGGCAGCAGCATCAGGCCGTCCACATCTTCCGGCACGCCCAGTTCCTTGCCGGAGCACAGCATGCCGCCGGACTCGACGCCACGCATCTTGGTCGGCTTGATCTTGAAGTCACCCGGCAGGATCGCACCAGGCAAGGCGCACGGCACTTTCACGCCGACAGCTACATTCGGTGCGCCGCAGACGATCTGTACCAGCTCACCGGTACCGACATCTACCTTGGTCACGCGCAGACGATCGGCGTTTTCGTGCTTCACGCACTCTTTGACTTCGGCAATCACCACACCGCTGAAAGCCGGTGCAGCCGGGGTCACTTCTTCCACTTCCAGACCTGCCATGGTCAGCAGGTAGGACAACTCGTCGGTGGTCAACGACGGATTTACACGGCTACGCAGCCACTGTTCGGAAAATTGCATGATGTCTCTCCGTCGCGATCAGTTGAATTGTTTGAGGAAGTTCAGATCGTTCTCGAAGAACAGGCGCAGATCGTTAACGCCATAGCGCAGCATGGCAAAACGATCAAGGCCGATACCGAAGGCAAAGCCGGTATATTTTTCCGGATCAATGCCGACATTGCGCAGCACATTCGGATGCACCATGCCGCTACCACCCACTTCCAGCCAGCGGCCGTTCTCGGCCAGCACGTCGATCTCCGCCGAAGTTTCGGTGAACGGGAAGAAAGACGGACGGAAACGTACCTGCAGATCATCGCGCTCGAAGAAGCGGCGCAGGAAGTCGGTAATAGTGGCTTTCAGGTCGGCAAAGCTGATGTTTTCGTCGATCCACAGGCATTCCATCTGGTGGAACATCGGCGAGTGGGTCGCATCGGAATCCACGCGGTACACACGGCCCGGCGCCACGATCTTGATCGGTGGCTTGTTATCCAGCATGTAACGCACCTGGATCGGGCTGGTATGAGTACGCAGCACATCGCCACCTTCTACATAGAAGGTGTCCTGCATCGCGCGCGCCGGATGGTTTTCCGGAATATTCAGTGCCTGGAAGTTGTGGAAATCCGTCTCGATTTCCGGACCGTCGGCGACGGCAAAGCCCATGCTGGCAAACAGATTGACGATGCGCTCTTGCGTCAGCGCCACCGGATGCAGGCCGGCAGGCCGGCTGCCGCGACCCGGCAGGGTTACGTCCAGCGACTCTGCGGCCAACTGTGCGGCCAGCTTGGCGGCGTTGAAGCCATCGCGAACTTCGTTATGGCGGCTTTCAAATGCCTGCTTGGCGGCATTGATGATGGCGCCGGCGCTCTTGCGCTCTTCCGGCGACAGCTTGCCCAATTGCTTGAGCAGCTCGGTCAGCGCGCCGCTCTTGCCCAGATAACGGGCCTTGACCTGTTCCAGCTCGACAAGGTCTTGGGCGGCATCCAGCGCCGCCAGACCTTCCTTGAGAATCTCGTCCACATTGCTCATGAGTCGCACCCGTAGCGTTCAGAAAACTGACCGGAACGTTGGTCGCTCTGGTCAGGTTTCTGCCGGTTCTGATTGGAAAAATCGAAAAAAAAGGGAGGCATCAGCCTCCCTTTTTAGTGTCCTGCCATTAAGCGAGGGCGGCTTTCGCTTTTTCAACGATGGCCGCAAACGCCGGCTTGTCGAACACAGCCAGATCAGCCAGAACCTTGCGGTCTACTTCGATCAGGGCTTTCTTCAGGCCGTTCATGAACTTGCTGTACGGCAGACCGTTTTCACGAGCTGCAGCGTTGATACGAGCAATCCACAGTTGACGGAACTGGCGCTTCTTCTGGCGACGGTCGCGGTAAGCGTACTGACCAGCCTTCATTACCGCCTGTTTGGCGATACGATAGACGTTCTTCCGGCGGCCGCGATAGCCTTTCGCCAGGGCGAGGATTTTCTTGTGACGAGCACGTGCGGTTACACCGCGTTTTACGCGTGGCATCTATTAGGTCTCCTTAAGCGTATGGCAGCATGGCACGAACAGAAGCCATGTTAGTAGCGTGTACCATGGCGGTACCGCGCAACTGGCGCTTGTTCTTGGTGGTTTTCTTGGTCAGGATGTGACGCTTGAAAGCCATGGAGCGCTTAACGCCGCCATTGCCCAATACCTTGAGACGCTTTTTCGCGCTCGATTTGGTTTTCATCTTCGGCATGGAAATCTCCTGCTGAATTTCGTTAGATTAGACACGCGGTGGCCGAGGCACTTGAAACCGCAGTATCACGCTTTTATACAACGCAGATTACTCCGCGCTGCAAAACCAACACGGCAGGTTACCCTGCCGTGTATGGAAGTCGATGATTATACCGGTTATTTCTTCTTCGGGGCAATCATCATGACCATCTGGCGACCTTCCAGCTTAGGGAACTGCTCAACAGTACCCACTTCAGCCAGATCAGCCTCGACACGCTTGAGCAGCGCCAGACCGATATCCTGGTGCGCCATCTCGCGGCCGCGGAAACGCAGCGTGACCTTGGCCTTGTCGCCTTCAGTCAGGAAACGGATCAGGTTACGCAACTTGACGTTGTAATCACCATCATCAGTACCCGGACGGAACTTGATTTCCTTGATCTGGATCTGCTTCTGCTTCTGCTTGGCCTCGTGGCGCTTTTTGGACTGCTCGTACTTGTACTTGCCGTAATCCATCAGCTTGGCCACCGGCGGCTGAGCCGTCGGGGAGATCTCGACCAGATCCACATCACGCTCTTCTGCCAGCGCCAGCGCTTCGCGCAAGCTGACAATACCGAGCTGCTCGCCATCATTTCCTACCAGACGGATCTCACGGGCGGTGATTTCGCCATTGATCCGCGGTTCGCGTTCCTGAGCTATAGCCATTACTCCTGTAAAAAATATCCGAAGCGGTTGCTTAATCCTGCGGCATTGCAGCCTGCAGGTGCTGCAACAAGGCATCAACAGTCATCTGACCGAGATCCTCGCCGCGCGAACGCACCGCCACCAGCCCGCCTTCCTTCTCTTTCTCGCCAATGACGATCTGATAAGGAATCTTCTGCAAGCTATGTTCGCGAATTTTATAGCCGATCTTCTCGTTTCTCAAGTCAAGTTCAACCTTGAAGCCTTGTTCACGCAATTTGGCCGCCACATCTGCAGCATAATCGGCTTGCGCACTGGTAATGTTCATGACCACCAGCTGAATCGGCGCCAACCACAGCGGGAAGGCACCCGCATGGTTCTCGATCAGGATGCCGATAAAACGCTCCAGCGAACCCAGCACTGCACGATGCAACATCACCGGACGGGCACGACCGTTTTCTTCGGTTACATACTCGGCATCGAGACGCTCAGGCAACACATAATCCAGCTGCAAGGTACCGCACTGCCAGGAGCGACCCAGCGCATCCTTTACGTGGTACTCAATCTTCGGACCATAGAAGGCACCCTCGCCCGGCAACTCTTCCCACTGCATGCCACACGCACGCATCGCCTCACGCAGACCCTCTTCGGCTCGATTCCAGGTATCCAGATTACCCGCGTACTTTTCCGGACGCAGCGACAGCTTCACTGCCACCTTGTCAAAACCGAAACGCTCGTAAACCTTCATCACCAGCTCATTGAAAGCCTTGGCTTCGCTGATGATCTGCTCTTCGGTACAGAAAATGTGCGCATCATCCTGCACAAAACCGCGCACACGCATGATGCCATGCAGCGCACCGGATGGCTCATTACGATGACAAGCACCAAATTCGGCCAGACGCATCGGCAGGTCGCGATAAGAACGCAGACCGCTATTGAACACCTGCACATGACCCGGGCAGTTCATCGGCTTCACCGCGTAGTCGCGCTTTTCCGACTCGGTAGTGAACATACCCTCACGGTAGTTTTCCCAGTGACCGGAACGCTCCCACATCACGCGATCCATCACCATCGGGGTGCGAATCTCCTGATAACCGGCTGCGGCCAACGTTTTGCGCATGTACTGCTCGATGCTCTGCCACAGCGACCAGCCCTTCGGATGCCAGAACACCATACCCGGCGCCTCATCCTGCAGGTGGAACAGATCCAGCTGCTTGCCCAGCTTGCGATGATCGCGCTTCTCGGCCTCTTCCAGCATAAACAGATACTGCTCGAGGTCTTCCTTCTTCGCCCAGGCAGTACCGTAAACGCGCTGCAGCATCTCGTTATTGCTGTCGCCACGCCAATAAGCACCCGCCACCTTCATCAGCTTGAAGACTTTCAGCTTGCCAGTTGACGGTACGTGCGGACCACGGCACAGGTCAGTGAACTCACCCTCGCGATACAGCGACAGTACCTCACCCTGCGGAATGGACTCGATGATCTCGGCCTTGTACGCCTCCCCAATCGACTTGAAGTAGGCAACCGCCTCGTCGCGCGACAACTCGTAGCGCTCGACCGGAATATCCTTCTTCGCCAGCTCGGTCATCTTCTTCTCGATGGCCACCAGATCTTCCGGGGTAAACGGACGCTTATAGGCAAAGTCGTAGTAGAAACCGTTTTCGATTTCCGGCCCGATGGTTACCTGCGCTTCCGGGAACAACTCCTTGACGGCATAAGCCAGCAAGTGGGCAGTCGAGTGACGAATGATGGACAGGCCATCCGCATCCTTGTCGGTAATGATGGCCAAATCGGCATCAGCCTCGATGCGATAAGAAGTATCAACCAGGCGACCATCAACTCGGCCAGCCAGCGCGGCGCGCGCCAGCCCGGTGCCGATAGATGCAGCCACCTCATGAACCGTTACCGGCTGCTCGAAGGAACGGATGGAACCATCTGGCAAACGAATATCTGGCATGACAACCCCGCTTCAGTGTGGTGTTTCGGAAGGATAAAAAAAAAGTGCGGCCTGAGCCGCACTTTTTGCTTGCATGGAGTGGTTTCATTCTTGAAACCGTTCCGTTCGGCTCGTTATTTCGAGGAACGGGTTGTAGTGGTTTGCAACATATCAATCACTCCTGCTGAATACTGGTAGGCACGATCGGATTCGAACCAACGACCCCCACCATGTCAAGGTGGTGCTCTAACCAACTGAGCTACGTGCCTGCAATCAAGGACGCCGATACTAGCAAGACATCCGGGCATTGGCAAGCACAAAATAAAGCTTTTTATGCGCCAGCCCTTGGCGCGGGTGTATACTTCGGCATTGATTTTGCCATTACCGCCATATTATCAAGCACATGCTGAAGTTTACCCTGCACAAGACATCGGGTGGCGCGCGCCGCGGCACCCTGGAACTGAACCACGGCAAAGTGGAGACCCCGGTTTTCCAGCCAGTTGGTACTTACGGCTCGGTCAAGGCCATGAGCCCGCACGAGCTTGACGACATCGGAGCCCAGATCATTCTGGGCAACACTTTCCACCTGTGGTTGCGTCCGGGCCTCGAGATCATCGAGCAGTTCGGCGGCCTGCATGATTTTATCGGCTGGGACAAACCCATCCTCACCGACTCCGGCGGCTTCCAGGTTTTCAGCCTGGGTGCGCTGAACAAGATTTCCGAAGAAGGCGTAACCTTCCAGAGTCCAGTCAACGGCGACAAGCTGTTCCTGTCACCGGAAAAGTCGATGGAAATCCAGAAGGTGCTGAACTCGGACATCGTGATGATTTTCGACGAATGCACTCCGGGCCAGGTTGACCACGCCACCGCTGCCAAATCGATGCGCATGAGCCTGCGCTGGGCCGAACGCTCGCGCCGTGCCTTTGACGACCTGAAAAACCCGAATGCACTGTTCGGCATTGTTCAGGGCAATCTGTATGGCGACTTGCGCCGCGAGTCGCTGGACGGCCTGATGAATATCGGTTTTGACGGCATCGCCATCGGCGGCCTGTCTGTGGGCGAGCCCAAGCCCGAGATGTACCGCATGCTGACCGAACTGAAGGACATGATGCCGGCCGAAAAGCCGCACTACCTGATGGGCGTCGGCACGCCGGAAGACCTGGTACACGGCGTGGCCAACGGTATCGACATGTTCGACTGCGTGATGCCAACCCGCAATGCACGCAATGGCTGGATTTTCACCCAGTGGGGCGACGTCAAGATCAAGAATGCGCGCTACAAGGATGACAAAAAGCCGCTGGACGAGACTTGCACTTGCTATACCTGCCGCCACTTCAGTCGTGCGTACCTGCATCACCTGCATCGCACCGGCGAGATTCTGGGTGCCCGCCTGAACACCATCCACAACCTGCATTACTATCAGGCGCTGATGCAGGAAATGCGTGACGCCATTGATGCCGATCGCTTTGAAGACTGGAAGGCCAGCTTCCACGAGCGTCGCGCACGCGGCGTGAACTGATTGCGGCCAACCTTGTCACATCCTGCGCCCATCATGGGCAGATAACAGGAATAAAGTTGGAAATCCGGATGGGCGTGGCTACAATCGCCCACCGGTGAAATGCATTCAAACCCGATTCCAAAATACTCTTTCAAACAGGGAGACCATTGATGTTCATCACCCCAGCTTATGCCAATACTGCCACTGCCGGCGGCTTCGATTTCATGGGCCTGCTGCCCATGGTTGTCATCTTCATCCTGTTCTGGTTCCTGCTGATCCGTCCGCAGCAGAAGAAGATGAAAGAACACCAGAAGATGCTGTCCGAAATCCTCAAAGGTGACGAAATCATCACCCAGGGCGGTATGGTTGGCCGCGTCAGCAAGGCTGGCGAGCAATATCTGACCATCGAGATCGCCAACGGCGTGGAAATTCACGTTCAGCGCGGCGCCGTAGCAGCCAAGCTGGAAAAAGGCACTTTCAAGTCCCTGTAATCCCATCGGGCCGCCCTGGCGGCCCGTTTTCCCGTAAAGCCCATGAACCGCTTCCCGATCTGGAAATACCTCCTGATTGCCCTGGCGTTGCTTGTTTCGGCCCTGTACACCCTGCCAAACTTCTTTGGCGAAACGCCGGCCGTGCAAATCTCCAGCAACCGCCAGGCCGCACCAGTCGACACCTCGCTGATGCAACGCATCGAAGGCTCGCTGCAGCAACACGGCATCAAGCCGGCTGGCGTAGTACTCGATGGCAACAGCCTCAAGGTGCGCTTTAACGATACCGACACGCAAATCAAGGCCCGCGATCTTATCCAGCAAGAGCTGGGCGAGACTTACATCATCGCGCTGAATCTGCTGCCGGCCTCCCCTGACTGGCTGACCCGCCTGCATGCCAACCCGATGTTCCTTGGTCTCGATCTGCGCGGTGGCGTTCACTTCCTGCTGGAAGTCGACATGAAAGCCGCTGTCGACAAGACCATGGAGCGCTACGCCGGCGACATCCGCCGCGAGCTGAAGGCTGCCAAGGTCCGCTACGGTGCCATCAAGCGTACCGGTGAAACAAGCCTGCAAATCCAGCTGCGTGATGAAGAAACCCTGAAGGCCGCTGCCGACAAGCTCGCGCGCGATCTGCCGACGCTGAGCTTCACCACCGACAAAGAGCTGTTCCGCATCACGCTGAGCCTCAAGCCGGAAGAAATCACCCGCATCCAGGGCGATGCCGTCAAGCAGAACATCACTACCCTGCATAACCGCGTCAACGAACTGGGCGTAGCCGAACCGGTAATCCAGCAAGCTGGCCCAAGCCGCATCGTGGTACAGCTGCCAGGCGTGCAGGACACGGCCAAGGCCAAGGATATTCTGGGCCGTACCGCCACGCTGCAAGTGCGTCTGGTCGAGGATGATCCGGCACAGGTACAGCAGGCGCTGGCCGGCAATGTCCCAGCCGGCTTCGAGCTGCTGGACGAAGCCAATCCGAATGGCCCGCAAAAGATCCTGGTGCGCAAGGATGTCGAGCTGACCGGCGACAATATCAACGATGCCCAGCCGGGCTTTGACGAGAATGGTGCCGCCGCCGTACACATCAACCTCGACAGCACCGGTGCCAACATCTTCCGCGACGTAACCGCACAGAACATCGGCAAACGCATGGCGATGATTCTGGTCGAGAAAAACCGCATGGAAGTGGTCACCGCGCCGGTTATCCGTACCGAAATCGGTGGTGGTCGCGTGCAGATTTCCGGCAGCATGAACCCTGCCGAAGCCAACGACACTGCCCTGCTGTTGCGCGCCGGCTCGCTGGCTGCGCCGATGAATATCGTCGAAGAGCGCACCATCGGCCCTAGCCTCGGCAAGGAAAACATCGAGAAAGGCTTCAAGTCCACGCTGTGGGGCTTTGCCGCTATCGCCGTGTTCATGGTGATCTACTATGGCGCGTTCGGTGTGATTTCGGTGATTTCGCTGGCGGCCAACGTGTTTGTGCTGGTAGCCATGCTATCCATGCTGCAAGCCACGCTGACCCTGCCGGGTATTGCCGCAATTGCGCTGACGCTGGGTATGGCGATTGACGCCAACGTGCTGATCAACGAGCGTATCCGCGAAGAGTTGCGCAATGGCGTACCGCCACAATCGGCCATTCATGCCGGTTATGGTCATGCTTGGGCCACGATTCTGGACTCCAACATCACCACCCTGATCGCCGGTATCGCCCTGCTGATCTTCGGCTCTGGTCCGGTTCGCGGCTTTGCCGTGGTGCACTGCCTGGGCATCATCTCGTCGATGTTCTCGGCCGTGCTGGTATCGCGTGCCATCGTCAACCTGTGGTACGGCCGCCGCCGCCGTCTGAATTCGGTTTCGATCGGTCAGATCTGGAAGCCGGATAGCAAATAAGGATAGACACAGATGGAGTTTTTCCGCATCAAACGGGACATCCCGTTCATGAGCTACGGCAAGCTCACCACCACTATTTCTCTGGTGACTTTCATCCTGGCCGTGTTCTTCCTGTTTACCAAAGGGTTGAACCTGTCGGTGGAGTTTACCGGCGGTACGGTGATGGAAGTGCAGTACAAACAGGCGGCCAACCTGCCCGACATCCGCCATCGCGTCGAAACGCTGAAGCTGGGTGAGGTTCAGGTACAAAGCCTGGGTAGCAGCCGTGACGTGATGATCCGCCTGCCCAACAAGGGTACGGAAAGTTCAGCACAGCTGTCGGAAAAGGTCATGGTCCAGCTGAAAGCCGGTGATCCGGCGGTTGAGCTGCGCAAGGTCGAGTTTGTCGGCCCGAGCGTGGGTGACGAGCTGGTAACCCACGGCCTGACCGCCATCGCGCTCGTGTGCGTGGGCATCATGCTGTATCTGGCTGCACGCTTCGAATGGCGTCTTGCCGTATCAGCCATCGTGGCCAATATGCACGACGTGGTGATCATCCTTGGCTGCTTTGCCTTCTTCGGCTGGGAGTTCAACCTGACAGTTCTTGCCGGTGTGCTGGCGGTGCTGGGTTATTCGGTCAACGAGTCGGTGGTGGTGTTTGACCGGGTACGCGAGAACTTCCGCCGCCCGGCAATGCGTGGCAAGAGCACGGCAGAGGTGATGGATAATGCGATTACCGCCACCATCAGCCGTACCATGATTACCCACGGCTCGACCGAGACCATGGTACTGGCCATGCTGTTCTTCGGCGGCCCGGCGCTGCATGGCTTTGCCATGGCCCTGACCATCGGCATCGTGTTCGGTATCTACTCCTCGGTACTGGTAGCCAGCCCGCTGGCACTGGCACTGGGCACCAAGCGCGAGCACATGATCAAGGTTGTGAAGCCGAAGGAAGAAGCGGTCGTCTGATCGTTTTTGCCTGTCACAAACAAAGGTTGGCCGCATGCGGCCAACCTTTGGCATTTGTCCGGATGGCATTGCCGCAGTACCATCCGGACAAATCCCGGAACGGAACATCATGGAAATCATCCTCTTTCTGATCGACTTCATCATCAATATCGACAGCCATCTGGCGCAGCTGGTGGCCAATTACGGGCCGTGGATCTACCTGATCCTGTTCATGATCATCTTTTGCGAAACCGGTCTCGTCGTCACTCCTTTCCTGCCTGGCGACTCGCTGCTGTTCGTCGCCGGTGCCCTCGCTGCGCTTGGCAAGATGGATGTGCATCTGCTGGTCGCGCTGCTGATCGTGGCCGCCATCCTGGGCGACAGCGTCAACTACAGCATCGGCAAGCATGTCGGACTCAAGCTGTTCCAGCGCTTTCCGCGCCTGCTCAAGCAGTCCTATCTTGACCGCACCCATGCTTTTTATGAGCGCCACGGCGGCAAGACCATCATCTTTGCGCGCTTCGTGCCCATCGTGCGCACCTTCGCGCCTTTTGTCGCCGGCATCGGCCACATGGATTACAAGCGCTTCATCAGCTACAACGTGATCGGCGCCTTTGTCTGGGTAATGGGCTTTACTTACGCCGGCTACCATTTCGGCAATATGCCCTTCGTGCAGAAAAACCTCGAATACCTGATCTTCGGCATCATCATCGTCTCCATCCTGCCCGGCGTGATCGAAATCGCTCGCATGAAAATGGCCACACGCAAGTCATGAAGCGCATCCGGAAACTGCCCGATCACCTCGTCAACCAGATTGCCGCCGGTGAAGTCGTCGAGCGCCCCGCCTCGGCCCTGAAGGAAATGCTGGAAAACAGCCTGGATGCCGACGCCAGCAAGATCAGCGTCGATCTGGCGCAAGGCGGCATCAAGCTGATCCGCGTCAGCGACAACGGCAATGGTATTGCCGCCGATGATCTGCAGCTGGCGCTGGATCGCCACGCCACCAGCAAGATTGCCAGCCTCGACGAGCTGGAAAGCGTCGCCACACTGGGTTTCCGTGGCGAGGGCCTGGCCAGCGTGGCCTCGGTGTCGCGCCTGACCCTGGTCAGCCGCCAGCACGATGCCGAGCACGCGCATCAGATCATCGCGATTGACGGCACCCTGCATCCGGTCGAGCCGGCCGCGCATGCCCCCGGCACCAGCGTCGAAGTGGTCGATCTGTATTTCAACACCCCGGCGCGGCGCAAATTCCTCAAGAGCGAGGCCACCGAATACGCGCACTGCGCTGCCACTTTCGAACGCATTGCACTGGCGCATCCACACGTAGAATTCATCCTGCGCCACAACGGCAAGGTGGTACACCGCCTGCCGCAGCAAAGTCTGGCCGACCGCGTCGCAGCGCTGCTGGGCAAGGATTTTGTCGAATCGGCATTGCCGGTCGATACCCATGCGGCCAACCTTGGCCTGCAGGGCTTTGTCGCCAGCCCGACCTATTCCAAGGCCAGCCGCGACGCGCAGTTTTTTTATGTGAATGGCCGCTTCGTGCGCGACAAAGTGGCACAGCATGCACTGCGCCAGGCCTATCGCGATGTGCTGCATCACGACCGCCATGCCGCTTATGCGCTGTTTTTCACGCTGGATCCGGCCAATGTCGATGTGAACGTGCACCCGACCAAGATCGAGGTGCGCTTTCGCGAAAGCCAGGGCATCCACCAGTTTCTGTTTCACAGTGTGCACAAGGCGCTGGCCAGCACCACCGCCGGCGCCAGCCCGGCCGTCAGCCTCGCCGAACCGACCGAGTCGACCGAGCCTGCGCTTGCGGCCAAGCCCAGCAGCTCCGACAGTGATTTGCGCGACGACAAGCTGAACATCAGCAGCAGCCAGCCCTCGCGCCAGCCTTTCCAGCAACCCCGTTACGAGCAGCAAAGCATGCCGCTGCATGTTGCGCGCGAGGCGCTGCAGGGCTACGAAAAGCAGTTCGCCGGTCTGCGTGCCGAAGAACAGCAGCTGACACCAGCACGTCCGCCACAGGTAATAAACGTCGCGCCGAATCCGGCCATGCCAGCCAGTGACGAAGACGGCATTCCGCCCCTGGGCTTTGCGCTGGCGCAGCTGCACGGGGTGTACATCCTCAGCCAGTGCGCCGACGGCCTGATCGTGGTGGATATGCACGCCGCACACGAGCGCATTGTTTACGAAAGACTGAAATCAGCGCTGGATAGCGACCGCATCCCGATGCAGCCCTTGCTGTTGCCGGTATCGTTTGCGGCCGATCGTTTTGAAGTCGCCACCGTGCAAGAGCAAGGTGAGGCGATGTTACAGCTGGGCATCGAGATGGCCACGTTATCGCCCACCCAGATCGCGGTACGCGGCGTGCCGCAATGGCTGAAAGACGGCAACCCGGTCGAGCTGGCCCGTTCGGTGCTCAAGGAAGTGCGTGAATTCGGCATGAGCCGCGTGCTGACCGAACGCCAGAACGAGCTGCTGGCCACCATGGCCTGCCACGGCGCTGTACGCGCCAATCGCCAGCTGACACTGACCGAGATGAATGCGCTATTGCGCGATATGGAGGTAACCGAGCGTTCCGGCCAGTGCAATCACGGGCGGCCAACCTGGTCGCGTCTGAGCATGCGCGACCTCGACAATCTGTTCATGCGCGGCAAATAAGCACTGGCAAGCCAGATCCTGTCTCAGGGTCTGGCTTCGTGCTCGCGCACGGCGCTAAAGCTGCTTTTGAAATAGCGGCGGTAAAACCGGTCGAGTTTGCCATCTTTCTGCCACTGCACGGAGATGGCATCCAGATCAGCGCGCAAGGTCTCGAGATCGGCCCGCATCGAGAATGGCTGGGCAATACCGGCTACCACCGGCGACAAGCCCCTGATCGCCTGCTGATGCGCCGGCAGGGCATTTTCTATCGTCAGCTGGTCTTCAAAAATCACGTCAACCTTGCCGGTGGCCAGCAGGCGTACCGACATGTCGGAGTCGGCAGAGCGTACCCTCTGCCAATCCTGCTTGCCCTGAATGGCTGCCGGATAATCGTAGACCGCCACATGGGCCACACGGGCACCGCTGAACTGCGCCAGCTCCTTGAATTCCTGCATCGGGCTGGCTTGCGCCACCCAGGCTCGCAGCACCCAGTACACCAGCGGTTCACGAGTCTGAATCCAGTCTGGCGGACTGTCATTGCCTAGCGCAAAAGCCATAATGTCGACCTTCTGCCCACGCATCAGCTTGTAGCAGGCATCCGCCGACATGAACATATAGCGCACGCGGTAACCATGCTTTTGCGCCACGACCTTCATTGCCTCGACAGCCAGCCCCTGCGGGCGGCCATCTTTTTCGGGATAAATATAGGGTGGCCACGGCTCGGCGCAAAGACTGAGCGTACCGGCCAACAGCGGTAATGGCAGCAACATCAGGAATGACAACAACAGTCTGGCTAACATCGACAGGGCCCCGGCTATTGACAGCGACATGACATCCTAACAGTAGCATCCATCGATTCACATCCCAACTTTCAATCAGACTTAGCAAGTATTACCGGCCTGACGACCAGACATTTTGCTCAATCAGCCGCCAGCAACCAGTCAACTGCTGCAGCGATATGCAGGCTGGCACTGTCGAATTGTGGCAGACGGGTATCTTTTGGCGACAGCAACATGCCGATCTCGGTACAACCCAGAATCACCCCTTGTGCACCGGCCTCTGCCAGATCATCAGCAATCCCGGCAAACGCGCTTCTTGATTCAGGACGAACTTCGCCACGGCACAACTCCTCGAAAATCACTCGGTGGACAAGATCTCGCGCTTCACGCGCCGGCACACACACGGCAATACCGGCTTGCTCCAGTCTTTTCCGGTAAAAATGATCCTCCATGGTGAAGCGCGTCGCCAAGAGGCCAACTTGCGACACACCGGCTTGCCGCAAAGCGGCAATCATCGGGTCGCAGATGTGTAACAGCGGAATGCCGGCTTCGGCAACGATGTCATCTGCCAGCTTGTGCATGGTATTGCTGGCAATCAGCAAGGCACCGGCGCCCGCCTCGGCCAGCTTGCGGCCAACCTTGCCCAGTTGTTGCGCCGCCTGCTGCCACTGCCCGGCCTGCTGCATCGCCGCAATCGGGGCAAAATCCACACTATGCAACAGCAGCCTGGCCGAATGCAGACCGCCTCTGGCCTGTTGCACGCCCCGATTGATCCCCGCGTAATAACTGGCGGTGGACTCCCAGCTCATTCCGCCCAATATGCCCAGCAATCTTTGTTCTGACATCACCACACTCCCGCAGCAGACAATTCATCACGCAACAATAACAAGGTCACCCATAACAGGGAGGTAGCCATCACGCCGTTAAACAATCTGCGCCAGTGAGGCTGCGCCAGAAACTCACGCAACAGACTGCCGGCCGCTGCCCACAGCACGATACAAGGCAGATTGATCAGCGCACAAAGCACACCGAGCAGCAAGGCTTGCGACGGCCCGGCATTGGCCGGCAAAAACAGTACTGCGGTATTGATCACCATCACCCAGGCCTTGGGATTCACCCACTGAAATGCCGCTGCCGCCCAGAAACCCATGGCGCGGTGGCCAGCCTGGCGACTCTGTATCGGGCCGGCCTGCCAGATCTGCCAGCACAGCCGCAGCAGATAGGCACAAGCCAGCAAGGCTAGCGGCAGACGCCAGCTGGCCATAAAGGCCAGCACCCAGGACAGAAACAGCGACACCAGCACCACCTGGATGCCATGCCCGCTGCTGATACCGAACACATGCGGCAAGGTACGGCGAAAACCGAAATTGACACCGGATGCGGCCAACATCAGATTATTCGGCCCCGGCGTTACCGACATCAACGAGACATAGCCCAGCAAAGCCACTGTCAGCATGACACTTCCTTTCACGATCAGCACGCATACAGCGTAAGCGGCTACGCAGCATAGTTACAGCCGCAAGAATCGATTATTGTCATGGTGACAATTTCGGATATATTGCAACTGTTACCACGCAAACCACACAGCATTGTTCGCCATCATGGAAAGCACCACGCTCTATCATCAGCTTGCCGAAGACCTCTCTAGCGCCATCACCCGTGGCACCTTGCCACCGGGCTCGCGCCTGCCTTCGGTGCGCAAGACCGCACACAGCCGCCAGCTTTCGTTGAACACCGTGGTGGCCGCCTATCGCGTGCTGGAAGATCGCGGTCTGGTCGAGGCGCGACCGCAATCCGGTTATTACGTGCGCACGCGCCTGCCCTCGCCCGCCCGTCAGTCTGACGGCCAGCCGGGGCCTGCCCGCGGCACCGATGATGAAGTGCTGGATCTGATTGGCGAGGCACTGAAGGCCCAGCAGACGCCCGGCTATATCGACATCGCGCTGGCCTGCCCGCGCGGCGGCGATTTTTACCCCTCGGGCAAGCTGGCCAGACTGATGGGCCAGGTCTTGCGCAAATCCCCCGGCCTGGTCAGCAACTATGCGCTACCGCCTGGCTCGCTGAAGCTGCGCACCCAGGTCGCCCGGCGCGGCATCGAGCTGGGCATGTCGCTGCAGGCCGAGCACATCATCCTCACCCATGGCGCAATGGAGGCGCTGCAGCTGGCCCTGCGTGCCATTACCCGCCCCGGTGACACCGTAGGCATCGAATCGCCGACTTATTTCAACCTGCTGCCGCTGTTTGCCAGCCTCGGCCTCAAGGCCATCGAGATCCCGACCGATCCGCAGCACGGCCTGTCGCTTGATGCGCTTGAGATGCTGTTGCAGGAGAAACGGCTGAATGCACTGGTGGCGATGCCGAACGTGCACAACCCGCTGGGCTGCAGCATGAGTACCGACAACAAGAAAAGGTTGGCCGCGATGGTCAACCGTTACGAGATTCCGCTGATCGAGGATGCGCTGTATGCCGAGCTGCAGTTTGGCGATGCCCTGCAACCGGCAGTGAAGGCTTTTGACCAGCATGGCTGGGTGCTGATCTGCTCGAGCTATACCAAGACGCTGGCACCCGATTTTCGTATCGGCTGGCTGGAGGGCGGACGTTTTGGCGAGGCAATCAAGAAACTGAAATTTGCCAGCTCGATCGCCGAACCGCTGGTGCTTTGCGAAACACTGGGGGCGTTCCTCGAATCCGGCGGTTACGATCATCACCTACGCAGCCTGAAGCGACGCTATGCACAGCATATTGATAAAGTTCGGGCGCTGATTGCCGATCATTTCCCTGAGGGCACGCGCGCGACTCACCCGAGTGGCGGCTTTCTGATCTGGGTCGAACTGCCCGAGCAATACGACACGGTAAAGCTGTTCAAGCTGGCGATCGAAGAACGCATCAGCATCTCACCCGGCCCCTTGTATTCTCCAGGCGGCCGCTATCGCAATGCGATCCGTATTTCCTGCTGCCAGCCACTGGACGAACGCTTCTGCCATGCACTGGCCAGAGTCGGTGAACTGGCCAATCTGTGCCGGCAAGCTGCGGCCAACTGTGCTGAAATAAACAGCAGTGATTTCATCAGCCAATGAAAACCTGCTAAGCTTCAAATTAAAGCAATGTGAAAACCAATTTTCAATAATTGTATGAAATCAAGCACGCACGCATTCAGGCAAAGCGGTTTTACCTTGGTCGAACTGATTATCGTGCTGGCGATTGCCGGCATGGTGATGGCCTTTGCCGTGCCTGCCTATCGTGACTTTGTGGCACGCAGCATGACGCAAACGACAGCCGGACAATTCATGCGTGCCGCACAGACGGCACGTACCGAAGCGATACGTCTTGGTGGCAGCGTGACCATCTGTGGCCAGGCCTCGGCAGCCTCGTGCGCGGCCAACACCGGCAGCTGGAGTAATGGCTGGCGGGTTTACACAACCACGGCTTCCGGCACCAGCCTGTTACTGAGCTTCGCACCGGAGCAAACCATGATAGCCAGCGCCTCAACGGCATCAATGACTTTCGCCCAAAGTGGCCGGGTAAGTGGTGGCAGTGACTTCACTATTACTTTCAGTACGCCGGACAATCGTGCTTCATCAACCATCACGGTAGAAAGCTATGGTCGTGCGCATGACTAGACATCCGGGCCGGCAAGCTGGCTTCAGCCTGATTGAAGTACTGGTCTCGGTCATCGTGATCAGCCTCGGGCTGCTAGGCATGTCTGCCTTGCAAAGCCGCGCCAGCAAGCAAGCCAGCGAGGCCTATGTACGTAGTATTGCCCTATCCAATGCCGAAGCACTGGCCGAAAAAATCCGTGTCAGCGTCGCCGACAGCCTTTACCAGTACGATGCAAACGCCGACTCGCCGGTATTCCATATCAGCAGTTCGGTAGCCTGCTTTGTATCCTCAGCAGTTGTCAGCAATGCCGATACGGTTTGCGGCAACACCACCCAGTCAAACCTCAACCGCAGCTATCTTGCCTCGCAAACGGCTGATGTTTCCCAGCAACTCGCCTCCGGGAGTATCAGCGTTCGCCTCTGGCGCAATAATGCCGTAGTGGCCTCGGCAATCAACCTGAGTAATTGTGACTACTCTTTTGCCAGCGGCACCAGCAGCAACACGCCTTGCTCGCTGTCCGTCGTTGTGAACTGGCGCGAGTCCAGCGACAATGCCTCGTCCGGCATGCGTAATGTGGAGTATTTCGTCAGATGAGACAGCTACGCACCAGACAATATGGTCTCACCTTGGTCGAACTGATGCTCTCGATCGGGCTATCGCTGTTTCTCGTGCTGATCGTTGCCCAGTTTTTTGACAGCAACCGCAACAGCTATCGCACCCAGCGCAGCCTTGCCGATATCCAGGATCGTGGCCAGTTTGCGCTCTATGTCTTCAAGCAACAGCTACGTCAGGCCGGCTATGTCGATACCACTAATTTACCCAATGCCAACGCCACCAACTTCCCGGCCAGCGGCGTAACCTGGGCAACTGCCGGGCACATCATCACCGGCAATGCCAGCAGTGTTTCCGTGCGCTTTCGCGGTGCCGATGATGGCAATGTCGTGGACTGCGAAGGAGGCACCGTCGCCAGCGGCACAATGAAATCGCATACCTTTGATCGTGATGGCAATGACAGGCTGCGTTGCGATGGCAACGAACTGGTGCCCGGTGTGCTGCAACTTGTTCTCTCCTACGGAGAGGACACCGACAGTGACGGCATTCCTAACAGTTTCACGGCCACTCCGGGTAACTGGAGCAATGTGCGTGCGGCCAACGTCTGCCTGCTGCTTGCTTCACTGGAAAGCAATGTATCACCCAATGCGATGACTGTTGCCGACTGCAATAACGGCAATACCGCCATCAGCAACAATCGCATTGCACGGCGTTACCAGACCACCATCTATCTCAGAAACTCGGGTAGAACATGATGCGGCAAAACGGCTTTTCACTACTTGTCGTGCTGGTCTTCCTGATCATTCTTGCCCTGCTGGGCTTCAGCGCCGTGCAAAACACGCTGATCCAGGAAAAGATTACCGGTAACAATAACGAGAAGAACATCTCGTTTCTTGCTGCCGAAGCCGCCTTGCGTGAGGCCGAAATCTATCTTGGCACGGTAGATGATATCCCCGTGTCGTCGGGCAGCCAGCCTTACAGCAGTGCGGTAAACGTCAATATCAGCGGTGTTGCCTCAAATCCGGGCTACACCATTTCCTGTATCAACAACTGCCAGGAAAATGCCAGTGGTGTGACTTACTACCGCGTTCAGGCCACTGGCTGGGGCGGCCGTACAACTTCCGTCACCCGACTCGAAATGGTAATCTCGGTTGAATAACCATGACATGGACAAGGCAATGAAGAACCAGGGTTTCACGCTGATCGAGATGATTGTGGTAGTGGCAATTGTCGGCATTCTGGCGGCCATCATGGTCCCCAATTACCGGCAATACGTGCTGAAGACCAATCGCACCGAAGCCAAAGTGGCGCTGGCCAACCTGTCACTGGCACAAGAGCGCTACTTCGCCATCAATAATCGCTACCATAACAACATTGCCTCGTTGAGTGTCACCGGACTCAAAGCCTCCGGCGCCAACTGGGTGACCGAAAATGGCTATTACCAGCTGGCCATCAACAATGCCGACGCGGCCAACACCATTGCCAGTGGTGGCCCATATCGCGCCACAGCCACGCCGCAAGGCACACAGGCTGGCGACAAGTGCAGCAGCATGTCACTCGACAGCACCGGCACCAAAACTGTCAGCGGCACCGGCGTTGTCGTCAGCGACTGCTGGTAAGGCCCGTCTGTGGCAAACTGTGATACTCCGCATCATCACGACTTGCCATGCCTCTTCAGCACTGCGAAATATTCTGCAATGTCATCGACAACTACGGTGATATCGGCGTCAGCTGGCGGCTTGCCCGCCAGCTGCATCTCGAACATCAGCTCCAGCTCACTCTATGGGTTGATGACCTGGCCAGTTTTCAGGCCATCCTGCCTGCCATTGACCCCTCTGTCGAAACCCAGTGGCAGCAAGGCATCTGCGTCAAACGTTGGCCGCAAGATGACTTGCCAGACAGCCCGATAGGTGATCTGGTTATCGAGGCATTCGGCTGCCGCCTGCCAGACTCGCGCATAGCAGCCATGGCACAACGTGCGCAAAAGCCCGTCTGGATCAATCTGGAATACCTGTCAGCCGAGGCCTGGGTTGAAGACTGCCACGGGCTCAGTTCGCCTCACCCGCAATTACCCATCACCAAGTATTTTTTCTTCCCCGGTTTCAGCCCCAGCACCGGCGGGCTGCCTTGCGAACGTGCGCTGATTCGCGACTGCCAAGCCTGGCAAGCCGACTCGGACAATGAAAATGCCCTGTGGCAAAGCCTTGGCCTCCCTCCCAGAGGTGCGGGTGAGTTTCGCATCAGCCTGTTTTGCTATGAATCTGCCTCTGCTGCTTACTGGGTCAATACGCTGGCGCAGTCAGCCCAAGCCACCCGCCTGCTGGTGCCTGCCGGCAAAGTCTTGCCAGATCTTGCCGCAGCCCTCGGACTTGCCGGCCCCTTGCAGCCGGGCGATTGCATCCGCCACGGCAATCTGACGCTTCATATCTTGCCGATGACGGATCAGCAGACTTACGACCGGCTATTGTGGAGCTGCGATCTCAATATCGTGCGCGGCGAAGACAGTTTCCTGCGCGCGCAATGGGCGGGCAAACCCATGCTGTGGCACATCTATCGCCAGGAAGAAAACGCTCACCTCGAAAAACTGGAGGCCTTTCTCGGTCACTACACTGCCCCGCTGCCAGACGAGCTCGGGCAACAAATCAGGACGTGGTGGCTGGCATGGAATCAGGATCAGGATGCCGGTCACGCTTGGCATACCCTGTTGCCGCGCTTGCCCGAGTGGCAACAATTTGCCCACAGTTGGCCGCAAAAGCTGCTGGCAGATGGTGATCTTGCGACGAGACTGGTGCAGTTTGCCGAAAAACGGCTACAATAGCCGGTTTCCAAGCGAGCCGTGTTTTACGGTTCCGATTCAAGACTTTAGGACTCTTACGCATGAAAACCGCACAGGAACTCCGCGCAGGCAACGTATTCATGGTCGGCGGCGAGCCGATGGTTGTGCAGAAAGCCGAATTCTCCAAATCCGGCCGTAACGCCTCCGTTGTAAAAATGAAGATGAAGAACCTGCTGACTGGCGCCGGTTCCGAAACCGTTTACCGCGCTGACGACAAGTTCGACGTGATCGTTCTGGATCGCAAAGACTGCACCTACTCCTATTTCGCTGACCCGATGTACGTGTTCATGGACCAGGAATTCAACCAGTACGAAGTTGAAGCCGACAACCTGGGCGACACCATCAACTACATCGTTGACGGCATGGATGACGTTTGCCAGGTTACCTTCTACGATGGCAAAGCCATCTCCGTAGAACTGCCGACTACCGTTGTACGCGAAGTCGAGTACACCGAGCCTGCCGTTCGTGGCGACACCTCCGGCAAGGTTCTGAAGCCTGCCCGTCTGGTTGGCACCACCTTCGAAGTACAGGTTCCGGCCTTCGTGACCACCGGCGAGAAAATCGAGATCGATACTCGTACCGGCGAATTCAAGAAGCGCGCCTGATTCGCACCTCGCGAATGAAAAAAGCCACCGCAAGGTGGCTTTTTTTGTTGGTACCGTCGTCAGAACTGCAGCTGCTGACAACGCGGACAACGGAACATCTGCCCGGCTATGGTCCTGACCTCTGACAAGCCTTTGTGAAAACAATGCCGGCAGACTCTTTCCCGCGCAGGGATATTGAAATTATCGCCGTCCCGCTTGCCCCAGCTTTTCGGGGTAATCAGCCGACGACTGACCGATGAACTAGACATAGCCCCTCCGAATTATTCTATCTATTAGATAAAATTAAAACGAAAGCGGGTTATTTTCAAGTAAATCTAAGCCTCAAGCAAGCTTAAATGCATACCTACCCGGCGCCACTGCCCCATTTCCTGCTGCAGCACGCTGGCCGTCAAGGGATTTGCTTCCAGCCAGCCACGTGGCAGGGTAATCGCATAGCCATCGACTCTCGCATCCACATCAAGAATGGCTGAGGTATCGACATCATTGCGGCTGCGGCAGAACAATGCGGCCAACCTGATGGCAAAGACAGCCGGCCACAATGCCTCGTCACTGATTTCCTTGCCCATCTTGCCCATATCACCACGATGCCCCAGCACAATGGTCGCCAGCTCGCTTTGCTCGCGGCGCGAGAAACCGGGCATATCGGCATTATTCAGAATGTAGGCCGAATGCTTGTGGTAGGCGGTGTGCGCGATGCTCAGGCCAATTTCGTGCACCTTGGCCGCCCAGGCCAGCGTTTTGCCCAAGCGCCCCTGCGGTGCCAGCTTGGCATAGATGTGCTCGGCCAGCGCCCCGACCCGCAGCGCTTGCGCAGTATCCACATGATAACGACGCTTGAACTGGGTAATGGTCGAATCCCGCATGTCCTTCTCCCGCTGCCGGCCAAGCAAATCGTAGAGTACGCCATCACGCAAGGCACCATCGGTCACGATCATGCGATCAATATCCAGCGCCTGGAAAATCGCCATCATCACGGCAAGGCCACCACAAATCACCGGCGCACGATCCGGCTTCAGGCCATTGATGTCGATCTGTTTGAAGCTGTCAAAACGCAAGAGCTCGTCCCGCAGGCGCTGCATGCCTTTCAGGGTAATCTCGCCGCTGGTCCAGTCATTGATCTCGAGAATGTCGCGCAAGGAACGCGCGGTACCCGAAGTCCCGACCGCCAGCTGCCATTCATGCCGCGGATACTCATAAACGATGCGCTGGATCTCGCCGGCTGCGGCCAACTCGGCATCGCGGAATGACTGCTTGCCGATACGTCCGCCCGGGAAGTAACGCAGGCTGTAAGTGACGCAGCCCAGGGGCAGACTTTCGGTGACATGTGCCTTGTACTGGCTGCCGATAATGAACTCGGTCGAGCCGCCGCCGATATCCACCACCAGGCGGCGCTCTTTGGTCGCTGGCAGTGAATGGGCTGCCCCCAGATAAATCAGTCGCGCCTCTTCACGGCCGGCGATGATTTCGATCTGGAAGCCGAGGCGTCGCTCTGCCTCGGCAATGAATTCGGCGGCATTTTTCGCGACACGCAGGGTATTGGTGCCGACCACCCGCACCTGGCGCGGGTCAAAACCGCGCAGACGCTCGCCAAAACGGGCAAGACAAGCCAGTGCGCGGTCGTAAGTTTCCGGCATCAGGTATTTGTCTTCCGTCAGCCCGCCCCCGAGGCGGACAGTTTCTTTCAGCACATCCAGCGTATACAGCTGGTCATCCACCACACGGGAAACCTGCAGGCGAAAACTGTTGGAGCCCAGGTCCACGGTAGCCAGTACATCAAACTGGGGTTTACTGATGGTCACACACTACCCCTTTTCTTGTGAAAATGGTTTTGCCAAAAAAAACGGCGGTAACGAATGTTACCGCCGTAGCCAGTATCCTGCACGCAAATCAGGCGTTGCTATCAGGCAGAACCTCGCGCTTTTTGTCTTCCAGCGAGGTATGGCGGATATCCTTACCTTTGACAAGATAGACTACGTATTCGGAAATATTCTTGGCGTGATCGCCCATGCGCTCGATAGCCTTGCAGATAAACAGGGTATCGATAGACATGGTGATGGTGCGCGGGTCTTCCATCATGAAGGTGATCTGCGCACGCAGCTCGGATGCATAATCCTCGTCCAGCATCAGGTCTTCTTCAGCAAGCTCGACAGCGGCACTGGCATCCAGACGTGCAAAGGCATCCAGCGCACGGTGCAGCATACCCAGTGCCACCTTGGCCATCTTGTCGGCCTCGCGGAAGCGCGGCGCGGCGCCACGGTTAGCCTGGTAAAGCGTGCGGCCAACCCGGGCAATTTTCTGTGCTTCGTCACCGATACGCTCAAGATCGGTAATGGTCTTGATCACGGTAATCACCATGCGCAAGTCGCTGGCAGCCGGCTGGCGACGCGCGATGATGTGCTGGCAGTCTTCGTCGATTTCGACTTCGAACGAATTCACCTTGGCATCATCGGCAATCACGCGATCCAGGCGATCCAGATCACCATCAAGCAGGGCCTCCATGGCGGCGCGGATTTGCTGCTCGACCAGCCCCCCCATCTGCAATACCCGGGTACGGATATTCTCCAGCTCCATGTCAAACTGCTTGGAAATGTGATCAGGCATATCAACCTCGTCGAATAATGGGCATCAAGCCTGTCATGCTAGCGAGCCAACATGACAGGAATATTTCAGGTCATCGCTCAGCGATATTCTTTTACACCCTCGGCGGTACCCAGCAGCAACACATCGGCACGACGAGCGGCAAACAGGCCATTGGTCACCACGCCAACAATCTGGTTGATCTGCTGCTCGAGCTTCACCGGCTCGACAATTTTCAGACCATGTACATCCAGAATGATGTTGCCGTTGTCGGTAGTTACGCCCATGCGCCATTCCGGGTGACCGCCCAGTTTCACCAGCTCGCGCGCCACATGGCTTCGCGCCATCGGGATTACCTCAACCGGCAGCGGGAAGGCGCCCATCATCTCGACATACTTGCTCTGGTCTGCGATACAGATGAACTTTTCGGCCACGGCTGCCACGATTTTCTCGCGTGTCAGCGCCGCACCACCGCCCTTGATCATGTGCAGTTGATGATTGACCTCGTCAGCACCATCGACATACACCGGCACTTCACCCGGGCCCACGCTGTTCAGATCCAGCACCGGAATGCCGATCTCTTTCAGACGCTTGGTCGACGCCTCGGAGCTAGACACCGCGCCCTTGATGCGGCCCTTGATCTTGGCCAGTTCGTCGATGAAGAAATTCACGGTGCTGCCGGTGCCGACACCGACAATGCAATCGTCCGGCACATGCTTGATGGCGGCCTGGGCAACCAGTTGCTTCAGTTGATTCTGATCCATGATGTTTCCTGGGTAAGTGTGAAGATGACAGAAAATTCGGTATTGGTACAAGGTTGGCCGCATCAGCGACTGGCCGGCACCAGCAGGCAGGCCGCCTGGGTTTCGATCGCTTCGCTGCGTCCCAGATAGCCCAGTTTCTCGTTGGTCTTGCCTTTGACGTTAACGCAATCGACGCTGATCTGCAGCAGCTCGGCTACACGGGCGCGAATTGCGTCGATATGCGGTGCGAGCTTGGGCTGTTGCGCGATGATGGTGCTGTCGACATTCACCAGCTCCCAGCCGGCGGCCCGCACGCGGCGCATCGCCTCCTGCAGCAGCACGCCGCTATCTGCGCCCTTGAACGCCGCATCAGTGTCGGGAAAGTGGCGACCGATATCGCCCAGCGCCGCCGCGCCCAGTACCGCGTCGGTAATCGCATGCAGCAAGGCATCGGCATCGGAATGACCGAGCAAGCCCTTGTCGTGCGGAATCGTCACCCCGCCCAGAATCAGCGGCCGGCCTTCTACCAACCGGTGCACGTCATAGCCTTGTCCGATACGGAACGGGGTCATGCCTTATCCTTTCTTGCTGCCAGTATCGCCCCGGCCAGCGCGAGGTCGCCCGGCCAGGTCACTTTGAAATTCTGCGCCTCGCCCACCACCAGTCGCGGTGCATGGCCAAGCAACTCGATAGCCGATGCTTCGTCGGTAATCGCAGGGTTGGCCGCATCGGCCAGCGCTGTCTGCAGCAGGCCGGCGCGGAACATCTGCGGCGTCTGCGCCAGCCACAGGCCCTCACGCGAAACCGTCTGCGCAATGCGCGCCGCACCATCGCCACGCTTGACGGTGTCGGCGACCGGTTGGGCCAGAATGCCGCCCACCGCGTCGTCACCGATCTCGTCCAGCAAACGCTGCAAGGCCTGCGGTGACAGGCAGCAACGTGCTGCATCGTGCACCAGCACCCAGTCATCGGCGGCCAACGCCAGTGCCGCGAGGCCATTGGCCACACTCTCGGCACGGCTGGCACCACCTACGCGCAGGCATTGCAGCTTGGTCTGTGGCCAGTCAAAACTGTCAAACCACTCGTCGCCCGGCGAAATCACCACCACGACAGCGTCAATCAAAAGGTTGGCCGCCAGTACGGCGAGGGTATGCGCGAGCAGCGGCCGGCCGTTGATGTCGAGATACTGCTTAGGAGTGGGCGAACCGAAACGGCTGCCATGGCCGGCAGCCGGCACCAGCGCGATACGGCGGCTCATGCGCCCTCCGCCGCTGGCGGGTTTTCAATGCTACGCCACAGGCAGCTGCCCTTCACCGACTTGTCCAGCGTATCCAGATACGCCGCGTGTTCGGTCAGCTCGTTTTCGTCCGGCGCCAGCACCAGCAGGGGCTTGCGCTCGAAGCTCAGATCCAGCGCACCAGCCCCGTCGCCCTCTTCGCTGACCACGTCCATCATCAGGCTTTCCTGACCACGGGTCATCCACAGGTAGACATCGGCCAGCAGTTCGCAGTCGATCAGCGCGCCGTGCAGGGTACGGTTGCTACGGTCGATTTCAAAGCGGTCGCACAAGGCATCCAGGCTGTTGCGCTTGCCCGGAAAGCTGTCGCGCGCCATCGCCAGCGTGTCGATTACGCCACCACACAGTTTATCGACCGGGGCCATGCCCAACCGGCGGAATTCGGCATTCAGAAAGCCGACGTCAAACGGCGCGTTATGGATAATCAGCTCGGCACCATCAATAAAGCTCGCCAGCTGTTCGGCCACTTCGCCAAAGCGCGGCTTGCCATCAAGGCTGGCCAGCGAGATGCCGTGCACGCGCTCGGCGTCCGGATCGATATCGCGCTCGGGGTGGATGTACAGATGCAGATGGCGGCCGGTCAGCTTGCGGCCAACCATCTCCAACCCGGCAAATTCGATGATGCGATGACCCTGGTTAGGATCCAGGCCGGTGGTTTCGGTATCGAGAATAATCTGACGCATAGCAGTCGCTTCCTTGCCCTGACTCAGGCCGACAGGCTGTCAACGCCGGCATTGGCCAGCGCATCGGCACGTTCGTTGAACTCATGGCCGGCGTGACCCTTCACCCAGCGCCACTCGACTTGCGGGTGGCCGTTGCGCAAGTCGTCCAGACGTTGCCACAGGTCGGCATTTTTTACCGGCTCCTTGCTGGCGGTGCGCCAGCCGCGCGCCTTCCAGCCGTGTATCCACTCGGAAATGCCTTTTTGCACATACTGCGAGTCGGTGTAGACCACGATATGGCACGGGCGCTTCAGCAATAACAAACCCTGGATGACCGCCATCAGCTCCATGCGGTTATTGGTGGTATTGTGCTCGCCGCCGAACAGTTCTTTTTCCTGCCCCTTGTAGCGCAACAGCACGCCCCAGCCGCCCGGGCCCGGATTACCCTTGCAGGCACCGTCCGGATAGATCTCGACAATGGCTTCAGTCATGTGGTTTCTCGTGTTGATGATGAACGGGGCGCGGCTGGCGATCGCTGCTGCCGCTGACCAGCAGCGACGGGGCCGGCTTGACGGCCTCCCAGCGCGGCTTGATCAGCCGCATGCCACGGCGACGCTTTACCGCCACCTGGCCGTAAACGCCGGACAGCGGTGCGCAGCACATTTCGCCAAACTGCTCGATGAACTGCCAGCGCTGCCGCCACTCGCGCCGTTCCAAGGGGGGCGAGTATGCCATGAAACGGGTCTGCTCGGCTTCCAGACCCAGTAGTTCGAACCAGTCTTCCACCCGTCCCTGCGACAGGAAATTACCCGACCACGGGCAGCCGGTCCGGCCATGCAGCCAGCGACAAGCGCCCCACATCGAGTGCGGGTTAAAACCGGTCAGCACCAGCCGCCCTTCCGGCAGCAACACCCGCTCGGCCTCGCGCAAGACCTGATGCGGATGCTCGGTGAAATCCAGCGCGTGCGGCAATAACAGCAAATCGAGGCTATTACTATCAAATGGCAAGGCATGGCTGTCGCAATGCACACCGGCATCACCGTAGTTGGCCGCATAGCCTTTCCACGGAATGCGGTTATCGGCAAGCAGGTCCACGCCCGGCAAGCCCAGTTGCACGGCACGAAAACCGAAAGCATCCTGCACCGCTTGCGCATAGAATGCCTGCTCCCGAGCCAGCAAGTACTGCCCGAGCTCGGAAGATGCCAGCCAGCGGCCGAAAACCGCCATTTCAACAGGATTACGCATGAGCGACATTGCCGCTATCACCCCTCTGAAAGCCTTTGCTGATAATTATATCTGGGTTTTGCATGACGACCGTCACGCCGTGGTGGTTGACCCCGGCCAGAGCGAGGTCGTACTGGCTTTTCTCGCCGAAAAACAGCTGACCCTGAGCGCGATCTGGCTGACCCACGGTCATCATGATCACGTCGGCGGCATCGCGGCCTTGCGCGAGTTTGCCCCTGCCTGCCCTGTTTACGGCCCGGCCTCGCTGGTCGAAGTGACCGAGCCGGTAATGGAAGGCAGCGAGCTGGCCAGCCCGCTCGGCCCCTGTCGCGTCTACGAAACCCCCGGCCACACGGCCAACCATCTGGTTTATCACTGCGGCCAACATCTGTTCTGTGGCGACACCCTGTTTGCGGCGGGCTGCGGCCGGCTGTTTGACGGCACCGCCGCCCAGCTGATGCACAGCCTGCAAAGGTTGGCCGCATTGCCGCCCGACACGCTGATTTATCCGGCGCATGAGTACACGCTGTCCAATCTGCGTTTTGCCGCTACGGTCGAGCCGGACAATGCCGTGATCCGCCAGCGTCAGCAGGATTGCGAAACGCTGCGCGCCGCCGACAGGCCGACCGTGCCCAGCCTGCTGTCACTCGAATTGCTCAGCAATCCCTTCTTGCGACACCAGCACGCCGGGGTCAGCCAGCAAGTACAACGACACACGGGCTGCACCGCCGATGCGCTTGGCGTATTTTCGGCATTGCGCGAATGGAAAAATCGTTTTTAATCAATCAACAGCCCCGCCATCAATAATGTTGCTTTTGGCGAAAACCATACAGGATTGCTCCCAAGTAACCAATGCTTGCAAATTGCCAATTGACGTTGGCAAGTTGCGTGGTAGCATTCCGCGGATAAGCTTTGCCCAGGCGCGCACCATGAAAAAAACCGCTCTCGTTATCTCTTCCCTGTTTGCTCTGGCCAACTGGGCACATGCCAACCAGGCATCCGTGACTTTTCCGGCCAGTGTGGCAGTAGATGACGGTCTGGCGGCCGGCCTCGACATGATGCTGTCCAACACCAGCCAGCTGCGAAATGGCGACAACGTCTGGCAGCGCGCCCGCGAAGGCTTCCAGATCCCCGAGGTCAACCCGGAGCTGGTTCGTCAGCACGAGCGCTATTTCACCGCACGTCCCGATTACCTCAAGCGCACGCTGGATCGCAGCCGCAAATACCTGTTTCACATCCTGAATGAAGTCGAGCGCCGCGGCATGCCAACCGAGCTTGCCTTCCTGCCAGTGGTAGAAAGCTCATTCGTGCCGACCGCGCGCTCGCCGGTTGGTGCCGAAGGCCTGTGGCAATTCATGCCGGCAACCGGCCGCGATTTCAATCTGGAACAAACCTGGTGGTATGACGGCCGTCGTGATGTGCTTGAGTCCACCCGCGCCGCCCTCGACTATCTGCAGCTGCTCAACGATCGTTTCGGCGACTGGAACCTCGCACTTGCAGCCTACAACTGGGGGCAGGGCAATCTTGGCCGGGCTATCACCCGTGTACAGTCTCGCGGCGAAGAAGTCAGCTACGAAAACCTGACACTGCCGGCCGAGACTCGCAATTACGCCCCCAAGCTGCTGGCGATCCGCAACATCATGGCCGATCCGGCCAAGTTCGGCCTGCGCATCGACGTACTGCCGAACAAGCCGGCCTTTGTCGCCGTCAGCACCGGCAAACACATGAATATCGAGATTGCTGCCAAGCTGGCCGAAACGCCGCTGACAGAAATCAAGGAGCTGAATCCCGCTTTCAATCTGCCAGTCTACGCTCACAAGAGCGGTCGTCAGCTGCTGCTGCCGGCCAACAAGCTGCACAACTTCGAGCGCAATCTGGCCAAATGGGACAAGCCGCTGCTGACCTGGCAGGTGCATGTCGCCGAGGGTGATCAGGACGCCAGCCAGCTTGCCGAGCGTTTCGACATGAATCCGAACGAGCTGATTGCCGTCAACCGTCTGCAAGGCAGCCGCAAGATCGCCGCGGGCCAGCCTTTGCTGGTGGCTGCGGCCAACGTTCGTGACGAATCCTCCGGCTTTGACACCACACCGGATAGCGCCCCTGCGGCCAGACCCGTGGCACCGGACCAGCCGGTAATCATCCAGGTTGCCGCCAGCAAACCGGCCGCACCCGTCATCAAGCCGGCTGCACCGGTAGTCGCCCCCGCACCGGCACCGCTACCGGCTCCTGTTGTCGTGGCTGTCGCCAATACGCCAGTCGTACCAGTCAATACCGGCACAAGCGAAGCAGCAGTCGAAGTCCGTACCGTGCGCATGCAGCAACAGCTGCCTGACGGCAGCCCGCGCATCGTCAAGGTTGCCAACGCAGTTACCCCGCCTGCCAGCCAGCCACCCGCTCCCGAATTGCCAACCCGTCCGGTTACCCGTGTCGAACAGCATATCGTGGCCACTGGCGATACCTTGTTCAATATCTCGCGTCGTTACAGCATGACTGTGGCCGAACTGAAAAACCTGAACGGGCTGGATGATGACACCCTGAAGCTGGGGCAGAACCTGCGTGTGTTTGGCGAAGCACTGGGCAACGCTCCGGTCAGCAATATCCTGCCGGTATCTGCAACCGTTTCTGTAAGCAGCAAAATCCCGGCAAACACCTACACCGTCCAGGCCGGCGATACCGTCTACAGCATTGCGCGCCGCTTTGGCGTGCACTTCAGCGACATTCAGCGCTGGAATGCGCAGATGACGGCCTTCCAGATTCAGCCAGGACAAGTGCTGCGCGTCAGCGGTCAGGGCCTGTAATCCGGCAAACAATAAAAAACAGGGCAGACCATCGGTCTGCCCTGTTTTTTTTATCCCTATTCGTTTCAGCGCTTGCCGAAATGATACGGCGACAGGCTGTAGAACGGGTTCAGCGGATGCCAGCCCTTGAGCATGCGCCGCTCTTGCGGCAGGCGCAGATTACCGTGCCACAATACCCAGGCACCGCCCAGCAGTGCCGAAACAAAACCCGTCAGCAGAAACAAGACGATAAATTGTGCCATGATTGCGTCCTCCGTTCAGATATTGGCATTATCCTCCACCGGGCCACATTTGCATTTCACTTAAACGGCAGCAAGCTATTGATTGGCGACATCTTTAACGCTGCAGATAATCGCTGAACAGCTGGCGGAATTTGGCGAGTTTCGGCGCAATCACCGCCATGCAATAGCCGCCATACGGGTTGTCGCGATAGTAGTTCTGGTGATGTTCTTCAGCCCGGTAAAACTGCCGGAACGCGGCCAACTCGGTCACGATGGGCTCGCTGAAATGCATGGCCATCTCGGCCAGCACTTCTCTGGCCGTCGCCAGCTGCGCCTCGTCGTGATAGAGGATGATGCTGCGATACTGGGTTCCCTGATCTGCCCCCTGCCGGTTCAGCGTGGTCGGATCGTGGGTCGTCAGGTGAATGCGCAAGAGATCGGCATAGCTGATCAACTCGTCATCAAACTGCAGCTGCACCACCTCGGCGTGGTCGGTATTACCGCGACAGACCGCCTCGTAGCTTGGCGCATCCCCCTCGCCGCCGGCATAGCCGCTGCTGACATCGCTGACGCCGCGCAATTGCTGGAATACCGCCTCGGTGCACCAGAAGCAGCCACCGCCGAATGTTGCTGTTGCTTGCATTGTGTTCTCCTTGCTGCCCCGTGCAGCCCTGTGGTGATCAGTCGTCCGGACGGGCCGGATCTTACGGCAAAGCGCGTGCCAGATGCTGGCAACGTCGCTGATACTGCTGTGGCGTCTGCCCCAGCTCGCGCACGAACAGCGCGATAAAGGTCGAGGCACCGGCATAGCCCAGCTCGGCGGCGATATCGCCCACCTTACGCCCTTGCTGCAACCAGACCTGTGCCTGCAGCAGCCGTGCGCGCTGCCGCCATTGTACAAAGCTCATGCCCAGCAATCGCTCGAAACGCCGCGCCAGGGTGCGCTCGGTACTGTAAAGCCGCTGTGCCCATTGCGACAGGCTGGTGGTATCACCCGGCCGCTCGCGCAGTGCATCCAGCAAAGGAGCCAGCAGGCGGTCGCGGCTGTCGGGCAGATAACGCTGCTCGGCACCCGCGCTTTGCAGATGTGCGGCCAACAACCGGGCTTGCAGACTGTCCAGCTCGTTGCTGGCCTGTTGCACGCTGCGCGCCGAAAAATCGTCCAGCAAGGCACGAATCAGCGGGCTTTGCCGGATCTGGCACGGCCGGGCCGGCAATAATGCCGCCACCTCGGCCGACAGATACACCGACTGGTAATCCATCGCCTCGCGGATATGCGCACCGTGGCTGACATTGGCTGGAATCCACACCAGATAGTCCGCCGGTACCCGCCACTCTTCCTCGGCAAAGGTGAACTTCATCACCCCGACGCTGATGCGGTTCAGCTGCCCCCACGGATGCACATGCGCGCTGTAGTCGGTGTTGGCCGCAAACTGCGCGTAGCGGAAATACATGGGCGCTGGCTCGGGCAGCGCCAGATCGGCAGGCAGGTAGTCGTGCATCTTGTCCGGTTTCGTGACAGTTTATGTCTGAAAATCATTATACATCGCAAAACAGTCAGCCCTACACTGGCAGCCATCGCTTACCGGAGCCTACCATGCCGATGCTGTTTCCCTTGTTTGCCGTCCTGATCTGGGCCGGCAATACCGTGGTATCCAAGGCCGCCGCCAGCGTGCTGGACCCTGCCGCCATCTCGCTTTATCGCTGGCTGTTGGCCGCACTGGTGCTGACACCGCTGATGCTGCTTCCGCTGTGGCGACAGCGCGCTGCCATTCGCCCGTGGCTGCCGCGCTTTGCCGTGCTGGGCCTGCTGGGCATGGTTGCCTACCAGTGCCTCGCCTATTACGCCGCCCATCTGACCACCGCCACCAATATGGGGGTGATCTGCGCGCTGATTCCGCTGTTGGGCCTGCTGCTGAATACCGTGGTGTTTCGCCAGAGCATGAGCGGTAATAGCGCCATCGGCGTGGTGGTCTCGCTGGCTGGCGTGCTGTGGCTGCTGGGCCAGGGTAATCCGGCCAGTCTGCTGGCGCATGGCATCAATCCCGGTGACGGCCTGATGCTGATCGGCTCGAGCGCCTATGCCTTGTATGGCATCCTGTTCAAGCGCTGGTCGCCGCCGTTTGGCCAGTGGCTGAATCTGTATGTGCAGATCCTGCTGGCCCTGCTGGTGCTGCTGCCGCTGGCAAGTACGGCTAAATCGCTGGCGATCGCGCCAGCCGCCTGGCCGCTGGTGCTGTTTGCCGGCATTGCCTCGTCGATTCTGGCCGCCTATTTCTGGATGCAGGGTCTGCAACGCCTTGGCAGCGATCGCACCGCCATCTTCATGAATCTGCTGCCGCTGTTTACCGCCTTGCTCGCCAGCGTGCTGCTGGGGGAGACCATTCACGGCTACCACTGGCTGGGTGGCGGCTTGATTCTGGCCGGGGTGATGCTGAGCCAGCGCAAGCAGCCCTTGTGGCCGGCGCGACGCGAAGCCGCCAGCAACAAGGCTTGAACAAGGTTGGCCGCCAGCCTTGCGGCCAACCTTGCCAACAAGAAAGGGAGCCTCGGCTCCCTTTCTTGTTTACTGAATCACAGGCAATCACAGCGCCGGCGCGGCCAGTGCTGCGCGATTGAGACGGTCACGCACCGCCAGCCAGTCGTCGGACTCTGGCAAGCGTTCGACCAGCAAAAGATCACAGCCCGACAGATCCGCCTCGTGCAGCAAGGCATACAGCTCGCGTGCGCAATCCTCGGCGCTGGCCGGCAAAGTCCAGTGACAATGCGCCGGCACAGGGTTGGCCGCAAACGACAGCACGCCGACGCGCTGCGCCCCGGTAGCGGCCATCAGCGCCGCCGCTTCGGCGGCATCGGCAAACAGATAAGTCGGCGTGCGCGGCGCATAGTGCGACGCCAGCGCGCCCGGCACACGCGGCGCCTCGCGCGCCGGTTGCTGCTGCACCTCAAGATACGGTGCCAGCATCTCGGCGGTAATCGCACCCGGGCGCAAGATCGCCGCCTGCACCGAGCTCAGATCCAGAATGGTCGATTCGATGCCGACACCACAGGCACCACCATCGACGACGGCGTCGATACGCTCGGCCAAGCCCTGCGCCACGTGCTCGACCGTGGTCGGGCTGATGCGGCCAAACGGATTGGCCGATGGCGCGGCCAGACCACTACCCAGCCGCTGCAGCACGCCCAGCATCACCGGATGCGCCGGCATGCGCACGGCGATGGTCGGCTGGCCGCCAGTCACCAGCGGTGTCACCTTGTCACCCACCGGCAATACCAGCGTCAGCGGGCCGGGCCAGAAAACCTCGGCCAGCTGTCGCGCCAGCGGTGGCACCTCGGCACACCAGTGCGCCAGATCATCCAGATGCGCGACATGCACGATCAGCGGATGATCCGCCGGCCGGCCCTTGGCAGCAAAAATCTTGCGTACAGCCTCTGGCTGGGCCGCATCGGCCGCCAGGCCATAAACCGTTTCGGTCGGCAATGCGACCAGGCCGCCGTCCCGCAAAATGGCGGCCGCCTCGTCCAGCCCGGCCGGGCTGGCATCCAGAAACTTCATCATATTGATTTCAAAACAGAAAAAAGCATAGGCAAGGGAGATGGATCCTGATCGCGGCGAAAATATTCCCTGCCTGCGCCCACAAGCCGCGACCCGGCATGATACCTGTTGCACGGCAGCAGCGCACGACTGGCTACCGTACCGACGGCCACATCTGCCACATCCGTACCAAGCCCCCGCCATGCCGGCTGGATAGGCAATGAAAACAGGCATTTGCAACAGCGGCCAACTTATGCAAATTCATGATAAAGAAAGCACAAATCAAGATTTTGAAGCATAAGAAGGCCAGCTACACTGCAGCCTCATTCACGCATCTGGCCCATACCATGCTCCATCGCTTGCGCCGTCACTGGACGTTCTATTCCGTCCTCGCTGTTGTTGCCACCGCCGCCCTGATTCACATGGCCGGCGTGCTGCATCTTGGCGAAGCGGCCACCCATCTGAGCATCACGGCGGCCGGCTGGACATCCGACCCGCTGTTCTGGACCTTCATCGCGGTCGGCTTTGCCGCGCAAATCGTTGATGGTGCGCTGGGCATGGCTTATGGCGTCACCGCCAATACCGCGCTGATTTCGGTTGGCGTACCACCGGCCGCGGCCAGTGCCGGTATTCATCTGGCCGAGATTTTCACCACCGGTGCCTCCGGCCTGTCGCATCTGAAATTCGGCAATATCGACAAGGCACTGTTCAAGCGTCTGGTGATTCCGGGCGTGCTCGGCGGCATTTTCGGCGCGGCCATCCTCGCCTATGTCGATGTGGCCATCATCAAGCCGCTGGTGTCCGGCTATCTGCTGATCATGGGCGGCTACATCCTGCTGAAGGCGATGCAGAAAATCGGCGAACGCAAAGAACCCAAGCGCATCGGCCCGCTGGCCTTTCTCGGCGGCACACTGGATTCCATTGGCGGCGGCGGCTGGGGCCCGGTCGTTACCACCTCGCTGATCGGCCGTGGCGGCACGCCGCGCACTGTGATCGGCTCGGTGAATGCGGCCGAGTTCTTCCTGTCGGTGGCTGGTGCGGCTTCGTTTGCGGTGTTTATCGGCGTGTTCGAGCAGATGCAGCTGATCGCTGGTCTCGTGATCGGCGGCATGATTGCCGCGCCGCTGGCCGCCTACACCACCCGCTATCTGCCGGCGCGGGCGCTGATGTTCATCGTCGGCATCCTGATCTCAGGCCTGTCGATCTGGAACATCATCAAGTTCCTCGGCTAAGTTGGCCGCAACAATCCCCAAAGGCGCGAATCTTCGCGCCTTTTTTCTTGCGCGCTCGCAAAGGCAGGGCGAGGGATGACATGACATAATCAGCACAGGCTGGCCATGACGCACAGCCCGCCACCGGAGCTGCATCATGAAAAACGCCCTGCTGCTGGTCCTGCCTGTGCTGGCAGCCTGTACGCCAGCACCCACCCCGCCAGACACCCTCACCGGCTATATCGAAGGCGAATACCGCTACCTTGCCGCCCCGCTTGCCGGCTATCTGCAAGACTTGCCGGTAGCGCGAGGCCAACACGTCAGCGCCGGGCAATTGCTGTTCCGCCTCAGCGCCGATAACGAGCGCTACGCCAGCGAAATCGCCCGCGCGCAAGGCGAGGCGGCCAACGCCCGTGCCGACAATCTGGACAGCGCCCAGCGCCAGCCGCAGCTGGCGGCACTGGCGGCCAACCTTGCCGCGGCGCAAGCCGCCGAACAGCTGGCCAGCCAGACCCTGCAAAGACAACAACAGCTGGCAAAGCAGGGGTTCGTTTCGAATGCGGTGCTGGACAACGCCCGCAGCGGCCTTGAGCAGGCACGCGCCCAGCGCGAAGCCGCCAGCGCCCAGCTGCAGCTGGCGCGCCAGCAGATCGGCCGCCCGGCCGAAGTACGCGCCGCCCGTGCCGATGCCAGTGCCAGCGCCGCCAATCGCGCACGCCAGGATTGGCTGCTGGCACAGCGCGAAGGCAAGTCGCCGGCTGGCGGCGTGGTGTTTGACAGCTATTACCGCCCCGGCGAATGGGTGGCTGCCGGCCAGCCGGTGCTCAGCGTGCTGCCCGACGATGGCCGGTTGGTGCGTTTTTATGTTGCCCAGCCGCAATTGGCCCAGTTCCGCCCCGGCAGCCGTATCCGTGTCAGCTGCGAGGCTTGCGGCCAACCCTTCAGCGCCCGCATCGACTATCTGTCGCCACAGGCCGAATACACGCCGCCACAGCTGTACAACCGCAGCCAGCGCGACAAGCTGGTTTTCCGCGTCGAGGCACGGCCGGATGCCAAAGATGCTGCGCGACTGCTACCCGGCCAGCCGGTAGATATCAGCGCGGAGGCCGGACATGGCTGAACGCGAGCTGGTTATCGATGTCAGCGGCCTCAACAAGCATTTCGGCCCGCGACATGTGGTCAATAATCTGGCGCTGCAAGTTGGCCGCGGGGAGATTTACGGCTTTCTCGGCCCCAATGGCAGCGGCAAGACGACCTCCATCCGCATGCTGTGCGGCCTGCTGACCCCTGATAGCGGCAGCGGCCATTGTCTGGGCTTTGATGTGCTGCGCGAAAGCGGCGAGATCAAGCGGCGCGTCGGCTATATGACGCAGAAGTTTTCGCTGTGGGAAGACCTGAGCCTGCGCGAGAATCTCGATTTTGTCGCCCGCATGTTCGAGGTGCCGGACCGCAAGCAACGCGTGACGCAGACGCTGGAAGAACTGGGCCTCGCCGGGCGGCAACAGCAGCTGGCCGGCACCCTGTCCGGCGGCTGGAAGCAGCGCCTCGCACTGGCCGCCTGCCTGCTGCACCAGCCGCAATTACTGCTGCTGGACGAACCGACCGCCGGGGTTGACCCCAAGGCGCGGCGCGACTTCTGGGAGGAAATCCACCGTCTGGCCGCGCGCGGCATCAGCGTACTGGTGTCCACCCACTATATGGACGAGGCCGAGCGCTGCCATCGCCTTGCCTATATCGCCTACGGCAAGCTGCTGACCCACGGCCGCGTCGCCGACATCATCGCCGCCCAAGGCCTGGCCACCTGGCAGATTGCGCTGCCGCACAATGACAGCCTGCTGGCCAGCCAGCTGCGCCAGTTGCCGGCGGTCGAGCAGGTCGCGAGCTTCGGCAACACCCTGCACATCAGCGGCCGTGACCATGCCACGCTGGCGGCCAGCCTGACGGCGTTCTGCCGGCAACACGCACTGATGCTGACGCCGGCCGAGCCTTCTCTGGAAGATGCCTTCATGCATCTGATGAACAGCGCTAGCGACCCGATGGAGGCTTGAGATGCGCGGATTTTCCTTCAGCCGCTGGCTGGGCATCCTGATCAAGGAATTCACCCAGCTCAGACGCGACCGCCTGACCTTCGGCATGGTGGTCGGCATTCCGCTGATCCAGCTCTTGCTGTTCGGCTTTGCCATCAATAGCGACCCGCGCCATTTGCCGACGGCGATCGTGCAGGCCGAGGCCGACCCTTTTGCCCGCAGCTATGTGGCGGCGCTGCAGAACAGCAACTACTTCGCCATACACGGCACGGTCAGCGAACAACAGGCTGCCGAGCTGCTGCAGCGCGGCGAGGTGCAATTCGTGCTGACTTTTCCGCCCGGCTTTCACCGCCAGATCGTGCGCGGCCAGACGCCGGCCATCCTCGTCGAGGCCGACGCCACCGACCCGGCGGCAACCTCCAGCGCGCTGGCGGCGCTGAGCCATCTTGGCAATCAGGTGCTGGCCGCCGACTATCCGGCGCTGCACCACAGCGCGGGCAAGCCGGCGGTGCAATGGCAGGTACAGCGCCGCTACAACCCCGAAGGCATCAGCGCCTACAACATCGTGCCTGGGCTGATGGGGGTAATCCTGACCATGACCATGGTGATGATGACCTCGCTGGCGATGACGCGCGAACGCGAGCGCGGCACCTTCGAGACCCTGCTGGCGACGCCGGCCACGCCGCTGGAGGTGCTGACCGGCAAGATCATGCCTTATGTGCTGATCGGGCTGATCCAGGTCACGCTGATCCTGTTGGCCGCACGCTGGCTGTTTGCGGTGCCGATGCTGGGCAGCCTTGCCCTGCTGTACGCGGTGGTGTTGCTGTTCATCCTCGCCAATCTGACGCTGGGCATCAGCTTCAGCGCGATGGCGCGCAATCAGCTGCAGGCGATGCAGCTGACCTTTTTCTTCTTTTTGCCATCCATGCTTTTGTCGGGTTTCATGTTCCCGTTTCGCGGCATGCCGGAATGGGCGCAAGCCATCGGCCAGCTGCTGCCGCTTACCCATTTTCTGGTACTGGTTCGGGGCATCCTGCTGAAGGGCAACGGCCTCGCGCTGCTGTGGCCGCAGCTGTGGCCAATCGTGCTATTCATGCTGGTGGTGCTGCTGCTGAGCGTGAAGAGTTATCGCCGCACACTGGATTAAGCGGCCACAAAGGCCGCCATCTGCGCATACGCCCTGTCGCAGGCTTCGGGCACCAGGCTTTCCAGCAAGAGATAAGCGTGAATCATGTCTTCGGCACAGTGATGGCTAACTGCCACCGCGCTTGCGGCCAACTTCTGCGCATAGGCCGCCCCCTCGTCGCGCAAGGGGTCGAGGCCGGCTGTCAGGATCAGCGTCGGCACATGATCTGCAGTGATGTCGCCCAGCAAGGGCGAGGCGGCGAGACGGTCGGCATCCGGTGCGAAGTAATGATCGAAATACCAGGCCATGCGGCTGGCTTCCAGTAGATAGCCCTGACCCAGCGCGCTCACCGACGGCAACACCATGCGGTAATCGACGCTAGGGTAAATCAGCATGAGCTTGCTGATGGCGAGGCTGGCATCGCGCTGAGCCCTCTGCGCCAACGTGGCAGCCAATGCCGCGCCGCCCGAGTCACCGGCCAGTACCGGCGCACCAGCGGCAAAGCGCACTCCCAGCGCCTGCAAGGCAGACTGCCAGCCGCGCAGCACCGTGGCGACATCATCCCGCGCCGCCGGGTAGCGGCACTCGGGCGCGAGGCGATATTCGATCGACACCACCACGTGGCGCAGTTGCTTCGCCAGCCGCCGGCACAGCGGGTCGTAGCTGCTGACACTGCCCGCCATATGGCCGCCGCCGTGGCAATACAGCAGCACCGGCAGCGCCTCGTCCGGTGCCGGATGATAAACGCGCACCGGCACCGCATAGTCACCCGCCACCATGGTCTCGTTCACCCACGGCAACTCGGGGCCGGCCGGCACATAGGCGGCAATCAGCCGTGCCAGCGCCTCGCGCGCACCTATCGGTGTCAGCTTTTGGCCTGCGGCCAACCTTTGCGCCGTAATCAGATTGATTTGCGCCAGCCAATTCGCCAGTTGCGGATGCAGTGACATACGCCTCCCGAAAAACTATAAAAAATGAAATCACCACCGGCAGCCCCTCGGCTTGCCGATGACGGAGTGCAATCATGGCCCTGACGCTCAAACAACGTCTGTCGCTTTTCGGCGCCCTGTTACTGCTGACCCTGATGCTGGCCAGTGCGCTCAACTACCATCAACTCGGCCAGCTGGAACAGCAGATTCGCAGTGAAAGCCAGCGCATCAATAGCCTGAACGACAGCATGCTGACGCTGCGTACCGCCCAGGTGCACTTCAAGATACAGGTTCAGGAATGGAAAAACATCCTGCTGCGCGGCAACAATCTCGAGGCCTTTGGCCGCTATCGCCAGCAGTTTGACCAAGAAAGTGCCGAGACCGACAAGCTGCTGCAAGAGGTAGAAGGCCGTCTGCCGCAATTGGGCATTCGTGATATCGACATTGCCGCCATCCGCCAGTCGATGAAAGTGCTCAACAGCGCGTACCAGCAGACGCTGCTCGACTTTGATCCTGAGCGTGCAGAGATCGGCAAGGAAATCGACCAGCGCCTGCGCGGTGTCGATCGCGCCAGCAACAGCATGCTCGATGAAGCCAGCGAGAAACTGCTGCAACACCATCTGGCCGCCAGTGCAAGGCACGACGAGCAGCAGGCCGATGCCTTCCGCCATACCCTGCTGTGGACAGGCAGTACCCTGCTGGCACTGGTCATTGTCAGTCTCGGCATCCTGCTGTTGCTGTCGCGCCAGCTACTGCGTGAAATCGGCAACGACCCGCGTGCCGCACGCAAGCTGCTGGCCCGTATCGCCGACGGTGATTTGCGCAGCCCGCCACTGCCGGCCCCGCGCGGCTCCATCCAGGACAGCATCAACCAGATGAGCAGCAAGTTGGCCGCCACGCTGGCGCATGTCCAGGAAGCCAGCCAGCAGCTGGTCGCCGCGGCCGGCCAGCTGACCGACAGCTCGCAACTGCTCGCACAAAGCAGCATAAACACCGCCAACAGCGTGGAAGAAAGCGCCAGTGCGCTGGATGAGATGGCCACGTCCATCATGCTGGCCAACGAAAACACCAGCAGCACCGCCCGCATCGCCAGCGAGGCCGCCAGCCATGCCCAGCGCGGGCAGGAAATCATGCAGGAAACCGTCAGCCGCTTGCGCGACATCAACCGTGAAATCCTGCTGGTGGACGATATCGCCTACAAGACCGGCCTGCTGGCGCTGAATGCCGCCATCGAGGCGGCGCGGGCCGGCGAGCATGGCAAGAGCTTTGCCGTGGTCGCAGTAGAAGTACGCAAGCTGGCCGACCGCAGCCTGCAGATAGCCAACAGTATTGCCGAGGCGACCCAGAGCAATCTTGGCCAGGCCGAAACCGCCAGCCGAGCGCTGCAGGACATCACCAGCGGCAGCGACCAGACCTCAACACTGGTGCTCGAGATCAGCGAAACCAGCCGGCAGCTGGCCGATGGCGTCAGCCACATTTCGCAAGCCATCCAGCAGATGAACAGCGCCACCCAGCAGAACGCCTCGATCAGCGAAGAGCTGGCCGCCACCGCCGAGCAGGTCAACGGCATGGCCAGACAACTGGAACAACAGATAGACAGTTTCAAACTACCAGACCAGCGCTAGCGGCCGGCTGGTTGTCAGGCAACCGCCTCAACCGCGTTTGGTGCTAAAGCCACGCTGCTGCAATTGCGCCAGCAGCAGATCGACATGATCGCCCTGCACCTCGATCACGCCGTCCTTCACCGTGCCGCCACTGCCACAGGCACTACGCAAGGCCTTGCCCAGTGCGGCCAACTCGTCAGGCAGCAACAGCACGCCCCGCACCAGCGTCACCGTCTTGCCACCGCGCCCCTTGCGCTCCAGCGCCACCCGCACCACACCGTCGCCCTTGGGCAGCACCGCCTGGGCACAGGTGCACGCAGCCTGCGGCTGACGACAGGCCGGACACATCTGGCCATGTTCGGTGCTGTAAACCAGCCCGCCCGCCTTGCCATAACGCATGGTTCTCTCCCGCACTTCTCAAAAGCGGCATCAAAACATGGCAAGGCACAAAGGTAAAGCCGTGCACGGCTACGCCAAGGCAAACAAAAAACCCGCCACGATTGCTCGTTAGCGGGTTGTTTGTGTTGTCTGGTGCCCGAGACCGGAATCGAACCGGTACAGCCGAAGCCGAGGGATTTTAAGTCCCTTGTGTCTACCAATTTCACCACTCGGGCACAGACAGGAGGCGGATTCTAGCCGAAAGCCTGTCGGGCGGCAATGCTGGCCAGCTATAGCCAGGGTTGGCCGCAAAGCCTTAGCGTTCGAGAATCGCCGTCACGCCCTGGCCACCGGCGGCGCAGATGCTGATCAGGCCACGGCCACTGCCTTTTTCGGCCAACAGTTTGGCCAGCGTGGCCACCACGCGGCCACCGGTGGCTGCAAACGGGTGGCCGGCGGCGATGGAGCTGCCATTCACATTCAGACGGCTGCGATCGATGCTGCCCAGCGCGGCCGACAGGCCCAGCTTGTTGCGGCAGAAATCGTCAGACTCCCATGCGGCCAGCGTGCACAGCACCACGGCGGCGAAGGCTTCGTGGATTTCGTAGAAGTCGAAGTCCTGCAGCGTCAGGCCATGTTTTTGCAGCATGCGCGGAATGGCGTAGGCCGGGGCCATCAGCAGGCCTTCGCGCTCGTCGATGTAGTCGACGGCGGCGACTTCGCCGGCGGTGATGTAGGCCAGAATCGGCAGATTATTGGCTCGCGCCCAGTCTTCGCTGGCCAAGAGCACCGCCGAGGCACCGTCGGTCAGTGGCGAGGCGTTGGCCGCAGTGATGCTGCCGCCATTACGGGCAAAGGCGGGCGAAAGCTTGGCCATTTTGTCGAGGCTGCTGTCGGCGCGCAGATTGTTGTCGCGCGTCAGGCCGTGATAAGGCATCACCAGATCGTCGAAAAAGCCGCGGTCGTAGGCTGCGGCCAACTTCTGGTGGCTGGCCAGCGCCAGCTCGTCCTGCGCCTGGCGGCTGATGCCGTAGCGCTGGGCGGTCAACTCGGCGTGCTGGCCCATGCTCTTGCCGGTGCGCGGCTCGGCGTTGGCCGGCAGTTCGGGCTTGAGGTTGGCCGGATTCAGCAGACGCGGCAGCAGCTTGAGCCTGGCGGCGGTGCTGCGCGCGGCGTTGATGTCCATCAGCGCGCGCTGCAGGCCACGGCTGACCGCCACCGGCGCGTCCGAGGTGGTGTCGGTGCCGCAGGCAATACCGGCGTCGATCTGGCCCAGCGCAATCTTGTTGGCAATCAGGATGGTGGCCTCAAGGCCGGTGCCGCAGGCCTGCTGGATGTCGTAGGCCGGCGTATGCGGGTGCAGGCCGCTGGACAGCACGCATTCGCGCACCATATTCCAGTCGCGCGCATGTTTCATCACCGCGCCGCCGACCACCTCGCCCAGCAGCTTGCCTTGCAGGCCGCACTTGTCGACCAGCCCTTTCAGGGTGTCGGTCAGCATGGTGCTGTTGGACAGCTGGCTGTAGGCGGTGCCGGAGCGGGCAAACGGAATACGGTTGGCGCCGACGATGGCGACTTTGCGGGGTTGGCCGTGCAGCATGGTGGGATTCCTCGTGTGTGCGTTTGCCCGTGTTGGCCGAGCTTGATCTCGATACAGTAAAACACTTGTTTGAATTTTGCGCAAACCACGGCTGCGGCGATGAGCCAGCCTCGCCGCCTGACTGCTGCGACAAAATGCCACATTCCGGCTGGACCTATCCCCTACTAGCATTGCGGTTTTCTTGTGCGGATAGCCCTCATGCCGAAAACCATATTGCTGATGCTGCCCCTGAGCCTGGCTGTAGGCCAGGCCTGGGCCGAGCAAGCGCCAACTCAGCTCGATGCCATCATTGTTACTGCACCGCACATCGTGCGGCCGCTGCACAGCCAGATCGACCCGCAACAGGCCGCACAGCCGGTGGCCGCACCCGATGGCGCCGCCCTGCTGAAAACCGTGCCCGGTATCAGCGTGATCCGCAAAGGCGGCGCCAGTGGCGACCCGCTCTTGCGCGGGCTGGGCGGCTCGCGGTTGGCGATTCTGGCCGATGGTGACTATCTGTACGGTGGCTGCGGCGGCCGCATGGACCCGCCAACCGCGTATATCTTTCCTGATGCCTACGACAAGATCGACATCATCAAGGGGCCGCAGTCGGTGCGTTATGGCAGCGCGCTGATCAGCGGGGCGGTGAATTTCAGCCGCGAGCAGCCGCGCTTTGCCGAGGGCGGCAGCAAGGGCCAGCTCAGCGTGCTGACCGGCAGCCGCGGCCGGCTGGATGCCTTTGCCGAAGCCAGTGCCGGCAACGAGCAGGCCTATGTCCGCGCCATGCTCAGCCACAACCGTGGCGCTGATTATCACGATGGCGATGGCAAGGCCGTGCACTCGGCCTTCGAGCGGCGCAGCGAGACGCTGACCGTCGGCTTTACCCCGGCCGATTACACCCGCATCAGCCTGACTGCCGACCGCAGCCGTGGCGAGGCCGCCTACGCCGACCGCATGATGGATGGCAGCCAGTTCGACCGCGATGCCTTTGCCTTCAAGCTGGAGCAACAAGCGATAAGCCCGTGGCTGGAAGCGGTGCGGCTGCAGGCTGGCCGCAGCTATGTCGATCACATCATGGACAATTTCAGCCTGCGTAACGGCACCGCCGCCGCCATGCGCCGGCTGAGCAATCCCGATCGCCAGACCGACACCGCCGCCATAGAGGCCGATCTGGCGCTGGGCAGCTACGCACTGACTGTGGGCAGCAATTACCAGTTTGACCGCCACCGCTTTCGCAGCGGCACCGACTATGCCGACAAGGCTTTTGTCGCCGACCAGAGCTTTGTCAGCCAGGGTTACTTTATCGAGGGCAGCCGCGCCATCCACCACGGCAAATTGCTGGCCGGCTGGCGACAGGATCACACCCGCGCACGTTACGATCAGGATGCGGCCAACCTTGCCAGCACGGTACAGGACTACCGCACCCGCGCCGGCTTTGCCCGTTACGAGGGGCAATGGGGCAGCTGGCAGCCTTATGTCGCCCTCGGCCATGCCGAACGCACGCCCGACTACTGGGAGCGCAACCGCAGCAAAAGCCTGCGCCCGGAGCAAAACAGCCAGCTTGACCTTGGCAGCCGCTACCAGCACGGCAACTGGCAGGCCAGCTTCAGCGGCTATCTGAGCCGCATCGACGACTTCATCCTGATCCAGTCCGATGGCCAGGCCCGCAATATCGACGCACGCCGCTACGGCTTCGAGGCGGAGGCCAGCTGGCGTCTGGCTGCGCAATGGCAGGCACGTGCCAGCCTCGCCTACAGCCGTGGCGACAACCGCAGCGACCAGCGACCGCTGGCGCAAACGCCACCGCTGGAGGGCAATCTGGGGCTGATGTGGGATGATGGCCAGCTGGCGTTTGGCGGCAACTGGCGACTGGTTGCGCCGCAGCACCGCTTTGCCGCAGGCCAAGGCAATATCGTCGGCAGTGATATCGCCGCCAGCAGCGGCTTGGGCGTGCTGGCCCTGCATGCCGGCTGGCGCGCCGGCAAGCAATGGACGCTAACCGGCGGCATCGACAATGTCTTTGACAAGACTTATGCCGAGTTTGTCAGCAAGGCCGGCGCGATGGTGGCCGGCTACGCGCAAAGCACACGGGTCAACGAGCCGGGACGCTCGCTGTGGCTGAAGCTGCACGGCAAGTGGTAAGAGTATTCGCGTAGCAAAGGTCAAGGCCGCGCCTGCGGCGCGGCCTTGACCTTTGTCATTGCAGATCGGCTCGACACAAGCTTGGCCGCAAGCTGATTGGCCTTATGCCTTCAGCAGTGCCTGGGCGGCCGCCAGCACATTGCCGCTGCCGACCGGCTCGGCAAAATCCAGACGCAGACGGCGGCCGTGCTGCTGCAGATCCAGCCCGAAACAATCCACCCCCAGCAAGCGCTGCTCGGGATATTGCGCCGCCAGAATCGCCAGCGTCGCCTCCTCCACCGCACCGTCGAGCACTGGCAGCCACTGCCAGCTGTCGGCCTCTTGCCAGCCCATCTGGCCAAAGCCGCCGATATAGCGCACGCGGCGCGGCTGCAGGCGGAAGAAATTGAAATCACCCAGCTCGAGATAATCCTCGAATTCGGGCTGGTAGCGCAGCAGGCGCTGGCGTGTCAGCGCATCAGGTGACTGCGCGTACAGATCACCAACTATCGTCATGCGCCGTGCGGTCAGCGTTTCTTCGGCCGATTCGTTGAACAGCATGCTGACGCGGCCATCCAGCCGCACATTGCGGCAATGCTCGGCCAGCTCGCTCATCAGCACCCAGGGCTGGTGAGCGCTATCCAGCGCAAACGGCAGCACGGTGGCAAAGGGGTAGCCCGGCACCGCCTGCGAATGAGTGGCCAGCGCAATGCTGTCGCAGGCATGCAGCAGGGAAAGACTGTCGGCGAGCGGTATTTTCATGATGCGGTATCCCGTCTGGCTAATACGGAAAGCTTAACCCGCGACTTTGCAGCCGACAATGTTGGCCGCACCCGCGATGGGCTATGCGCCGGATCTGGCCGCAGATAAATCTTGGAAAATGATAAAAATGATATAAAACAAAATAGTGATACAACGCTGTGCGACTTCCCGAGGAGCAAATCATGGCCAAGCCCACCACCCCGCTACCTGCCAGCCTGCAAGCCGACATGACTGCCCGCAGCCATCAGGCCATGCGCCAGCGCTTTGAACAGCCGGCCGTTGCCAAGCCTCGTCCGCGTGCCGACTTCTGGCGCACACTGGAAAACCGCCTGCGTCGTGCCACCGATATTGCCGTGGCCGGCAGCGCGCTCTTGCTGCTGTCGCCGCTGCTGCTGGCCGTTGCTGCTGCGATCAAACTCGAGGACGGCGGCAACCTGGTGTATTCGCAATTACGCGTCGGCCAGCGCGGTCGCCTGTTCCGCATGTACAAGCTTCGCTCGATGATCCCCAATGCCGATGCGCAGAAAGCCCTGCTGCTGAAGCAGAACGAATCGGCCGGCGGTGTGTTGTTCAAGATGCGCCGCGACCCGCGCATCACCCGGGTTGGCCGCATTATCCGCCGCTTCTCGATAGACGAGCTGCCGCAACTTTGGAATGTGCTGCGCGGTGATATGGCCATCGTCGGCCCGCGTCCGGCGCTGCCAAATGAAGTCGCCAAATACAGTCCGCACGACCGCCTGCGCCTGTGGGTCAAGCCCGGCCTCACCTGCCTGTGGCAGATCGGCGGCCGCAGCGATATCGACTTTGCCGGCCAAGTGGCACTCGATATCGACTACATCGGCCAGCAGTCGCTGCTGACCGACTGGAAAATCCTGCTGGCTACCCCGCAGGCAGTCATCAGCGGTCGTGGAGCTTACTGAAATGAATACCCTGCACGCCCGTCTTTGCCAGGGCCAACATCATGCCGCGCTGGCCAGCCTGCTCAACGGCCGCCCGGCCGCCGACCTGCCCTTCATGAACCGCTCGCTGTGGCAGCAGTTTCTGCACCTGCTGGCCGCACTGCAGGTCGGCAAGCTCAGCCTGCACCTGCCAGACCAGGACTTGCCGGATCTGGACGAGGCGCAGACCTTCGGCATCGAAATCACCGGCTGCGAGGCCGCCAGCAGCATGCAGGCACTCGCCGGCCAACGCATGCTGGCGGATCGCAGCGAGCGCGAGCTGCTGCTGTCACTCGATTGCCTGCCCTATCAGGCCTCGCTGCAAGCCATGCTGGCCGTCAGCAGCCAGCATCATCTGCAAGGCATCAGCGTGCCTGACCGCCAGCTGGTCGCCATCGCCCTGGCACAAGATGCACCGTGCCACGCCTGGCTGGAAATCGGTGTCGAACCGGTGGCCGAGCTGGATGGCGTGATGCGCTATTACGAGGCGCATATGCAGGCGCTCGCACATCTGCCGCACTGGCAGCGTTACGAACGGCGCATCGGCGAACAGATGCTGGCCGGCCATCATCTGAAACTCGACGAAAGCGTGCTGCTGGATGATGCGCTGTTGCTGGGCGACTTTGTGCGGGTCGAGGCCGGCTGCGTGCTGCGCCAGAGCGTGATCGGCCATGACTGCCTGATCGGCGAGAACTGCGAGATCGACCAAAGCATCATCCTGCCCGGCAGCCACATCGGCGGCCATATGCATCTGTACCGCAAGATTGTCGATGGCAACCGCGTGATCGACCCCTTCCGTCACTGCATTCTGGTGATAGACGACCCCTTATTGCTGAGCCATACCCACCATCACGGCTGGAGGATGCAGACATGCTGATCGCCCTGTTCGAACGCCTGCTGGCCGCCCTGTTGTGGGCATTGCTCTATCCGCTGTGCCGGCTCAAGCCGCTACGCCGTGTACGCACCATCCGGCTGCATGGCCCGCTGCAAAGCACCTTGGCCTATCGCTGCGAGCGGCGCTGGCCGCGCGGCCACTGGCTGTGGTGCCTCAACTATCTGGATGTGCTGCGCGCGATTGCCTGCGGCCAACTGCGGCTGACCGGCCCGTCCATGATATGGCAGGCACAGGCCAGACCAGCGTGGACCCGCTGCCATCGCCGCCCGGGGCTGCTGTCGCCCGGCGGCCTGCTGCGCCGGCAAGGTCTGTCACTGGACAGCGCCGAGGCCGATCTGCTGTTTTGCCGCCACCCCGGCAAGCGCGCACGCCTCACACTACTGCTGCGCTATGCGCTGTGCTGGCTGCTGCCACGTTGCCGCCAGCATGGCAATACGCTGCAGATCATGGGCACCCGCCTCGACAACCTGACCCTGCCACAAGCCATGCTGCGTCTGCGTACCCTGCTTGCGCGGCGGCAAGGCTGCCAGCAAGTGGCTTTTGCCAATGCCGACTGCCTGAATGCGGCCAACCTTGATGCGGACTATCGGGCGATTCTGCAACGCCTGCCGCTGGTGCTGCCTGACGGTATCGGCGTGAAGCTGGCCGCCGCCTGGTTTGCCCGCCAGCGCCTGCGCTGCAATCTGAACGGCACCGACCTGTTTCCACATCTGCTGGCGCTGGCCGAGGCCGAAGGCTGGTCGGTCTTCCTGCTCGGCGGCCAAGCTGGCGTCGCCGCCGACTGCAGCCAGTGGGTGCGCCGCCACTACCCGCGCCTGCGCATTGCCGGACATTGCCACGGTTTCGAATCTGATCCTGCCATCCTGCAAAATCTGGCCGCCTGTCAGCCGGATGTGCTGCTGGTCGGCATGGGCGCACCACGACAGGAAAAATGGATAGCCCGCTATCAGTCGCAACTGCCCTGCCGGCTGGCGATGGGCGTGGGTGGCTTGTTTGATTACTACTCGGGGCGCATTCCGCGTGCACCGGTGTGGATGCGCGAAATGGGGCTGGAGTGGGTGTTCCGTCTGTATCAGGAGCCTAGCCGGCTGTGGCGGCGCTATCTGCTGGGGAATCTGCGCTTTCTGTGGCAGGCCGCCCAGCGCCGCGCGCATCACTGAAACCGCACGAGCTGCCACGCAACAGCCGGCAACTTCGTCGAAAGGGGCATCGGGCAAAGCGCTTTCCGTTCGCCAGATAAAAGTCGTATTCTGTGCAAAATATGATAACAATTAAAAAACGGAACAATGACCATGCCAAACAAACAGACCGATTTGCTCAGCACACGAGAGGCGGCCAGCCTGCTAGGCGTCTCGCTCAGAACCATCCAGCTGTGGGTGGAGAGCGGCGTGCTGCGCGCCTGGAAAACCGCCGGCGGCCACCGCCGCGTATCGCGTGACTCGGTGGACAAGCTGCTGCAGGAAAAACAGCACGCGATCCAGCCCGAGGCCGACAGCGCCGTCCAGGCTGACAAGCCGGCCCGCAAGCGCGTGCTGATCATCGAAGACGAACCGGACCTGCTGAAGCTCTACCGCCTGCTGATTGGCGGCTGGGGGCTGGATGCCGACATCGTCACCGCCTGCAACGGCTTTGAAGGGCTGGTGCAGATCGGCCAGCAGCGGCCAGACATCGTGATTACCGACCTGATGATGCCGGGCATGGACGGCTTTGCCATGCTGCGCTCGCTGAATGCCAATGCCGACTTCAACGACCTGCATACCATCGTGGTGACCGCGATGAGCGCGGCTGATGTGCACGATCAGGGCGGCCTGCCGGAAGGCTGCACGCTGATGCACAAGCCGCTGGACTTCACTGCACTGCGCCAGCATGTCGAATCCTGGCTGTCAGGCACCAGCCAAAGCGCATAGCCGCCAGCCGGCGAAAGGGGGCACGATGAAACGCCTGCTGCTGATCTTTTTGTGCCTGGGCAGCTTTGCCGTGCAAGCGGCCGAACGAGCGCTGATCGTCGGCGTGGTGCCGCAACAGGCCGCCGTCACCCTCGCCGCCGCCTGGCTGCCCCTGCTGAATCAGCTGTCGGCCAAGAGCGGCCTCAAACTGCAATTCGCCACCGCCCCCGACATCCCCGCCTTCGAACAAAGAGTGCTGAAGGGCGAATACGACTTTGCCTATATGAACCCGCTGCATTTCGTGTCCTTCTCGCGCAACCCCGGCTACAAGGCACTGGCGCGCGAAAACAGCAGTCTGCAAGGCATTCTGGTGGTCGCGGCCAACAGCCCGATCCAGGACATCAACGAACTGCAGGGCAAGGCGCTGGCCTTCCCCGCACCGGCGGCCTTTGCCGCCACCGTATTGCCGCAAGCCGAACTCAGGCAACGCAAGATCAGCTTCAGCTCGCGCTATGTTGGCTCGCATGATTCGGTTTATCTCGCCGTAATCGAAGGGCTGGTGCCGGCCGGTGGCGGCATTACCCGCACGCTGAACAATCTGCCAGCCGAGCAACGCGCCCGCTTGCGCATCTTGTGGCAAACCGCCAGCTACACCCCGCATCCGCTGGTCTATCACAGCCGGGTAGCGCCGGCCGAGCGCAACAAGCTGCTGCAGGCCCTGCTGGCACTGGGCAAGGATGACGCCGGCCGCCAGTTGCTGAAAGCCGCCGGTTTTGGCCCCTTTGTCGCTGCACGCGATAGCGACTGGGACGATATCCGCCAACTGTCGCGCGATCAGAACACCAAACCATGAGCTTCCGGCTGAAGACCATACTCGGCATTGCCCTGATCGAAATCCTGATGCTGGGCATGCTGCTGCATTTTGGTCTGCGTCTGATAGACCAGAACGGCAGTGACGAGCTGGTAAAACGCAGTCAGGGCATGACCGAGCTGTTCGCCCAGGCCATCCAGAATGCGGTGCTGAGTACGGATCTGGCCACGCTGCAAGGTGCGGCTGAGGAGTTCGACCGCACCCCGGAAGTCGGCTATGTCCGCATTCTGGCGACCAACCGGGTACTGGCCCAGTCCGGCGATGCGGCACTGCTGCAAAAGCCGTTCAGGGAAGACGACAGCATCGAATCGGCTGCCAGCGACCAATTGCTGGACAGCGAAGCCATCATCCGCATCGGCCAGCAAGAGGTTGGCCGCGTCCAGGTCGGCTTCAGCATTGCCAGCCATCAAGAGCTGATGGCCGCCGCACGCCAGGGCGGTTTCTCGCTGGCCTTGCTGGAAATCGTGCTGACGGCGCTGATGTCGCTGCTGCTGGGCATCTATCTGACGCGCCAACTGGCGATACTGGGCAAGGCCACCCAGGCCATCAGCAGCGGCGATCTGGGTTACCAGATTCCGGTCAGCGGCCAGGACGAGCTGGCCAGGACCGCCCATGCCTTTAACCAGATGTCGCGCGAACTCGAAATTAGCCATCAGTTGATGAGCGAGGCACTCGAGCACGAAAAAGCCAGTGCCGAGGCGCTGAAACAACGCGAGCGTGACCTGTTGCAGAAACAGCAGGTGCTCGATGCGATCAACCGTCTGCAGGAGTGCTTTATCGCCAATATGGGCCACCAGGCGCTGTTTGACGAAGCGCTGCAGATTCTGCTGAACCTGACCGGTGCCCGTTTCGGCCTGCTTTCCGAATACCAGCCGCAGGAAAACCGCCTGCGCATTCTGGCACTCAGTGATATCAGCTGGAACGAATCCAGCCAGGCGATCTATCAGGGCCATCTGGCCGGCGAGCCGATCTATTTTGACGATATGCACAATCTGCTGGGCCAGCCGGTGATGACCCGCCAGCCCATCCTGCATAATCAGCCGCTGGCTGATAGTGCCAGAACGCCGCACGGCCACCCGCCGCTGAACAACTATCTGGGCATGCCCATCATTTTGGGCAATGAAGTCATCGGCAGCGTGGCGCTGGCCAATCACCCCGAGGGCTTCAGTTCAAGGCAACTGGAGCTGCTGGGGCCACTATTACGTACTTGCGGCCAACTGCTGCTGGCGCTGAAAAGCCGCGCGGCGCTCGACTTGGCACAACAGCTGCTGCAAGAGCGCGAGCAATACCTGCACAGCATTGTCGAAACCTCGACCGACGGCATGCTGATGCTGGATCAGCACGGCCGCATCCTGTCGGCCAACCAGGCCGCACGGCAGATTTTCCGCCGCGAACAAGACGACCTGCTGCGACACCACATCGCCAGCCTGCTGGCCGAAGATTATCAGGATGACCTGCGCCTGACCCTGGCACGGGTCGGCGAAGACCAGGACAGCATGCTCAACGGCCGCCTGCTCGAAGTCTATGCCCTGCGCGACCGGCACGAGCGCTTCCCTGTCGAACTCGCCATTACCCGTCTGTCACAGCAGGATGAACAGCACTTCAATGTGGTGTTGCGTGACATTACCGAACGCAAGGCCACCGAGGCGCACATCCGCCAGCTGGGCAGCGAGCTGAAAACCATTCTCGACCTCAGCCCCGATGGCTATCTGAGTTATAACACCCAGCAGCGCGTCACCATGGCCAATCCGGCCTTGCTGGCCATGCTGGGGCTGGACGACAGCAGCCTGCTGCCACGCGATGTGGCCGGTCTTGATCAGCTGCTGATGAATGCCAGCCACGACCCGGCCGCCTATCAGGCCATCAGCCAGCTCGAAGACGGCGCAACCGACAGCATCACACTGATCAAGCCACATCGTCAGGTGCTCAAACGCAGCCTGCGCCTGCAGCAGACCGAACGCGGCCGCCACAGCGGCGGCATTCTTTACCTGCGCGACATCACGCGCGAGACCGATCTTGACCGCATGAAGAGCGAATTCCTGTCCACCGCCGCGCATGAACTGCGCACACCGGTCGCCAACATCCTCGGTTTTGCCGAGCTGATCACCCAGCGCCAGTTTGACGAGGAAACGCGACAGGATTTGCTGGATACCATCCATCGCCAGTCACGCCATCTGGTGTCACTGGTCAACCAGCTGCTGGATCTGGCACGACTGGAAGCCAAGGCCGGCAAGGATTTCAACATCCAGCCACATGATTTCACCAGCTGGCTGCGGGCTTATCTCGCCACTTTCCCGACTCCGGCCGGCCGCCAGCCGCCGCAGCTGCCCGAGTTCATCCCGGCTGCCGAGGTGCTGCTGGACAGCGAGAAATTCACCATGGCGCTGAACAACATCCTGTTCAACGCCTACAAATACTCGCCCGAGCACGGCCTTGTCAGCCTGTCGCTGCAACTGCGTCCGGCTGAAAACGGCCACCCGCCGCGGCTGGGCCTGTCGATCAGCGACCAGGGGCCGGGCATTGCACCGCATCTGCAGCAAAAAGTATTCGACCGATTCTTCCGCGTCGATTCGGCCCGCAGCACACCCGGCAGCGGCCTCGGCCTCGCGCTGGTGCGCGAAATCATGCAAAACCTGCATGGTGAAGTCAGCCTCAGCAGCGAGCACGGCAAAGGCAGCACCTTCACGCTGTGGCTGCCGCTAAGCAGCCACTAAGCCCGCTGACGCTCCCCGATACAGCCTGCGGCTCACCTGACATCAGCCCTGCCCGCCACGCATCAGCCCAGCTCACCGGCACGCCTGCCAGCCCTTACCATCAGGCAAGGAAAATTCGCCTTGGCATTCTCCAAAAATTGATAATAATGAAAAAAATGAAATATTGGAGAGCATCATGCCGGTCAGCAACAGCGCCATCGCCGGTCGCGGCATCAAACCCTGGGTCAGCCTGCGCGCGCACCCAAGGTTGGCCGCAGCCGTGCTCTTGCTGGTGCTGCTGCTCGGGATACCGTTTGCCTGGTTCAAGGGCACGCCGCAATACGTGGCCAGTGGCTCGCTGTATGTGTCGCCACGCTTCATCAAGAACCTGAAAGACGATCAGGAACTCGACTTCCAGTCCAACTCGCAATACCGCCAGTATGTCGAGCAGCAGGTGAACTCCTTGCGCCGCCATGATGTACTGGCCGCCGCCCTGAAAAACTTCCCGCAAGATCTCGCCGGTTGGACACGCAAGGAAACCAACCAGCGCAAGGTGATTGGCGCGCTGCAAAACTCGCTGCGCATCCGTGCCGTGCCGGATACCTATCTGATCGAAGTCTCGCTGGCGGGCGACAAGCCCGCCGGCCTGGCCGAAAGCATCAATGCGGTGCTGCGCAGCTATCTGGTGATTGCGCAGACTGAAGATATCTATGCTGCCGACAAACGGGTGCGCAATCTGCAGCTGCGCCAGAAAGAGTTGCTGCAGCAGGTGGCTGGCAAGAACCAGCGCCGCACCGCCATCGCCGAAGAACTCGGCGTCACCACCTTTATCGACAGCCAGATCAACCCCTACGACCAGCTGCTGGTCGAGCTGCAATCCGGCCAGCAGGCGGCCAAGCAAAAGCTGATCGAGGCGCAGGCGCAGTTTGAATCGTTCAGCAAGCGCGGCACGGCCAGCGACAACAGCCGCGCCGTCGCCGAGATCGTGCAGGTCGATCCCGGCCTCAACAGCCTGAAAGCCAATCTCAACCAGCGCCGCGCCAGCCTGATCAGCCAGATCAGCGGGCTGACCGAGCGCCACCCGGCGCGCATTGCCGCCGAACAGGAAATCGCCGACATCGAGCGCGAACTGGCACAACAGGAAAGCAAGCTGACCGGCAGTGTGGTAGCCGAAAAGCAGAAGCGCTACCAGAGCGCGGTGCTGGAGGCGCAACAGGTGCTGGACGAGCTGAACAAGGTGATCGAGCAGCAACGCCAGCGCAGCAGCCGCTACAGCACGCTTTACAACGAGGCGCTGAATCTCAATGCCGACGTCGGCGGCATCCGCAAGGAGATGGACGACATCACCCAGCGCATCGGCTTTTTGCAGCTGGAAAGCACCGCGCCGGGCTTTGTCCGTCTGAACAGCCTGGCCTTGCCACCGTACCAGCCCAGCGAAGGCGGCCGCCGCAAGCTGCTGATCATGGTGCTGCTGCTGGCGCCGCTGGCCGCGCTGATTGCCCCGATCGCGCTGGATATGAGCGACCGTCGTCTGCACAACGTCAACGATCTGCACGGCCTGTTCGGCTTTGCACCGACCGGCTGGATCGTGCAGACCGAAAACGCCGCCACCGAACGCTTTGCCATCGACCAATACCGCCGCCTTGCGGCCAACGTTGCTGCCGGCCTGGCCAACGGCCCGCACCAGACCTTGCTGCTGAGCTCGGCCAAACCCGGTGGCGGCACCAGCACGCTGGCGCTGCGCCTGGGCAAGACCCTGAGCCAGCTGGGCAAACGCACGCTGGTGATCGAGCTCAATGCCTTCAGCAGCGATGCCCGCTATGGCGAACAGCCCGGCGTGCGTGCCTGGCTGTCCAACCAGCAGACTGCGGCCAACTGCATCGCGCCGGCCAACGAGCAATTCGGCGAACGCATGCGACTGGAGCATGACGGCCAGCACAATCTGGGCTTCATGCCGGCGCTGCTGGGCCGTCTGCCCGAGCTGCAGCAGCAGTTTGACATCATCCTGCTGGATACCCCGCCGATTCTGCTGTCGGCCGATACCGAAATCCTGATCCGAGAGCTGCGCCAGGCCATGCTGGTGACCGAAGCGCTGGGCATCAATCGCGGCGAGGCGCTACGCGCTGGCCGGGTGATGGAAAAACTGGGCCCCGAGCTGTTTGCCGTGGTGCTCAACCGCGTGCCGGTCTACCACGGCGGCGGCTACCTCGCCCAGCTGGTCGAAGAATTCAACAGCGGCCAGAAGACCGCGAGACTCACCCCTGCCCAGCGCCTGCGCCGCATCTGGCAGCAATATCGTCCACGTTGGCCGCAAGGCATTACCCGGAGCTAAGCCATGCAAAACCTCTACTACCTGCTGCATAGCGGCATGCTGTTCGGCACCGAGCGTATGGCACAGGCCACCGCCCACGGTCTGGCGGATGCCTGCCACAGCACCTTGCTGTCTCCGCCCGGCCCGCTGGCCGACGATTGCCGGCAAAAAGGCATCGCCCATCATGACTTTCACAGCAAAGGCGAGCTGCTGCGCCGCCTGTGCCAGCTGTGGCGCGGCAAGCGCGAGATTACCGTGCTGTCGACTGGTGTCAGTCTGGCGATGTGTGCGCTGCTGGCCGCGCGGCTATGCGGCTGCCGCGTGCGCTTGTTCGAGGTGGTGCACGGCGGTGCCGACGAAAAACTCAGCTATGCGCGCAAGCCGTGGCTGAGCCGGCTGGGCATTCCGCTGGTGGCGGTATCGGGCTTTGTGCGCGAGCGCCTGCTCAGCCATGGTGCCACGCCCGAAGACATTCATGTGATCGAGAACTTCCTCAGCGAGATCCCGCCCCTGCCCGAGCGCCCGCCGCGCACACTGCAAAGAGTAGCCGTGGTCTCGCGGCTGGACCCGATCAAGCGCGTCGATCTGCTGTTCGCCGCCTTGCAGCAGCAGGCTGCACTGCGCGATATCCGTTTTGACATCTACGGCCAGGGCAGTGACTTCGTGCGCCTGCAAGGCCTCGCGCTGGCCTTTCCCAATGTCACCTTGCACGGCGTGGTTGGCGATGTCGCCGCACGACTGCAACAGGCTGATCTCTTGCTGCATCTGTGCGATCAGGAGCCATTCGGTCTGGTGGTGCTGGAGGCGATGGCCGCCGGCCTACCGGCGCTGGTGCCCGATCAGGGCGGCACCGCCGAGTTGGTACGGGATGACAGCAGCGGCCGCCACTTTGCCGCCGGCAATGCCGCCGCCCTCGCCCAAGGCTTGCTGCACTACCAGCAACTGGCCCCCGAACTGCGCCTCGCACAAGGCGCTGCCGCTCACCGCCGCCTGCAGGATTGCTACAACGGCCGCCAGGCCATCGCCGCCTGGCAACAACTTCTGGGAGTCTGATCATGAACAGCCGCCTGCTCTCCATCGTGGTGATTGGCCGTAACGAGGCCCGCCGCCTGCCGCTTTGCCTGCGTTCGGCACAACAGGCGCTGCTGCCGCCACACTGGCAACGCGAGATCATCTATGTCGACAGCCATTCGCAGGATGGCAGCCCGGCACTGGCTGCCGCACTGGGTGCCGAGGTAATTGCGATGCAGCCGGTACGCCCCTGCGCCGCAGTTGGCCGCAATGCCGGCTGGTGGCGCGCACGCGGCGAGCTGGTGCTGTTTCTTGATGGCGATACCGAGCTGGACCCGCTTTTCCTGCTGGCCAGCATCCCCTGCTTTGTCGAGGACGATCAACTGGTCGCACTGTGGGGCCATCGCCGCGAGGCGTGCAGCCGCCAGTCCTGGTATATGCGGGTGCTGGATCTGGACTGGCTGCAGCCCTGCGGCCCCAGCAATACCTTGTCCGGGGATGCGCTGGTACGGCGCAGCGCGCTGGAAGCCAGCTACGGCTATGACGAAACCCTGATCGCCGGCGAAGATCCCGAGCTGGGCCGGCGCCTCGCCGCCATCGGCAAGGTGCTGCATGCCGACCTGCCGATGACACGCCACGATCTGGGCATCACCAGTTTTCGCGCCTACTGGCGGCGCGCCTTCCGCACCGGCCATGCTTATGCCGAAGTCAGCTGGCGCGATCGCGACAGCGACAAGCCGCTGTGGCAGGACGTTGCCCGCCACAATCTGCGCCAGGCCACGTTGCTGAGCATGCTGATGCTGCTGTGCCTGTGGCAGCCGCTGCTGCTGGTACTGCCGCTGCTGCTGGTACTGCGCACCATGTGGCGGCATCGCTGGCGCAGCAATCAGCTGGCGACCCTGTTTGCCTATGGCGTGCATGCCCACTTCCAGCAATGGCCGATTGCCTGCGGCCAACTGGCCTATCACTGGGCGCGGCGGCACGGTCAGCGCGTGTCGCTGATCGAATACCGCCAGGAGCCGAAATCATGAGCCAGCCCGCCCATCTGATTCTGGTGGCCTACCAGTGCGCGCCCGAGCAAGGCTCGGTGTCGCAGATAGGCTGGGAATGGTATCAGCGCCTCGCCGCCCGCCTGCCGGTAACGCTGATTACCCATGTGCGCAACCGCACGGCGATCGAGCAAGCCGGCGCACCGCTGGCGCACAGCCGCATTGTCTACATCGACAGCGAATGGTTTGCCGGCCCGCTCTACCGCCTGTCGCAGATGCTTTTTCCGCGCAGCGAGCATGTGCGCTTCATGCTGGCCTCGCTCGATTATTTCCTGTTCGACTATCTGGCCTGCCAGCAGCTGCGCAGCCTGCCGATGCCGGCGCATACCGTGCTGCACCGGGTGACACCGGTGTCTCCCAGTGCCGCCAGCCTGCTGCCACGGCTGGGCTACCCGACCATCATCGGCCCGCTTAATGGCGGCCTTGGCCGTCCTGCCGGCTTCAAGGCAACCTTGCGTGCCGAGCACGGCTGGGCCTACCCGCTGGCCGCCCTCGGCCGCTGGCTGGACCGGCTGCGCCACAGCAGTGACGAGGCCAGCCGCGTGCTGTACGCCACCCGCGCCACCCGTGACAGCCTGCCGGCCTCAGCCTTGCCGCACGCCACTGCCATGCTGGAAAACGGTGTCGATATCCGCCAGTTTCAGGCATTGCCGTGGCCGGAGGCGCCTTCACAGCAACGCCCGCTGCAACTGGGTTTTGTCGGCCGGCTGATTCCGGTCAAGGGCATCACCTTCTTGCTGGATGCCTGCCATGCCCTGCAGGAACAGGGCTGGCCGGTGACGCTCGACATCGTCGGCGACGGCCCGCTGCGCGCCAGCCTGCAACATCAGGCCAGCGCCCGCCAGCTTGCCGTGCGCTTTCTCGGTCAGCTGCCCCATGATGCCGTCGCCGCCAGCATGCGCGACTGGCACGCGCTGGTACTGCCTTCGCTGCGCGAATCGGGCGGTGCCGTGCTGATGGAGGCGATGGCCTGCTCACGGCCCTGCATCGTGTTTGACTGGGGCGGCCCGGCCGAGCTGGTTGATGATGAGGTTGGCCGCAAGATTGCCGCCAGCGACGAGGCGGGCCTGATCGCCGGTCTGCAGGCGGCTTTTGCCGACATCTGCCAGCACGCGCCAGCCTGGCAGCAACGTGCCCAGGCCGCCCGCCTGCGTGCCGAACAGCACTTCGACTGGCAAAAACGCAGCGAGCGCATGCTGCAGCTGTACGCCGAAGTCTTGCAGCAACACGAGGTGCTGCCATGCAATATATCGTTTACCTCGCCCTGATCGCCTCGGCCATCGCCTGTGTGCGTTACGGACCGGCCCAGGCGTTTTACCGGGTGTATCTGCCGGTCTTGCTGCTGGTGCCCGATGCCTTTCGCGCCATCACGCCGGGCGTGCCCGACCCGACTTTCAGCCAGGCTGCCATGCTGCCCATCATGCTGGCCGGCCTGCCGCTGATCGCCTCGCGCCTGCGCTTTTCGCTGACCGATGCGCTGGTCTTCAGCTACGCCGCGCTGGTGGCGTATTCCGAATTCAGCAATGCCGGCTACAACGAAGCGCAAAACCTGATGTTCGACATGCTGGCCTGGGTGGTGATGCCCTATGTCGCCGCGCGCACGCTGATCGAGCAGGAAGACATGCGCTTTGCCGTGGCCCAGCGCATCGCACTGTTGGCCGCACTGGTATCGGTGGTCGGCCTGTTTGAATTCCGCTTCGGCATGAACCCCTTCTTTACCGTGCTCAAGCCGTTTTTCAATGGCCAGGGCGAAGGCTGGCTGACGACTTTCCGCTATGGCCTTGCGCGGGTGGCCGGGCCGTTTGCCCACTGCATTCTCGCCGGCATCATGCTGGCAGTCGCCTACCGCTTCAGCCGTTATCTGGAATGGAACAATGCCTGGCAATGGCGGCCGCCATTCGGCCTGCCCGGCTGGCTGACACCCGGCCGCTTCATCAGCCTGCTGATCATCATGGGCAGCATCACCACCATTGCGCGCGGGCCGTGGCTGGGGGCGATTGCCGGCGGCGTAGCCACCTGGCTGGGCAATAGCCAGAAACGGGTACGCAACGCCATGATCATGCTGGGCGTGGCTCTGGCGGTCGGCATTCCGGCAGCCATCCAGTTCATTGCTTATGTGTCGGTTGGCCGCGCCGGCGCGGTGACGCTGTCGCAGGAAAGCGCCGCCTACCGCAAGGAGCTGATCGACAAATACACCGATATCGCACTCGAACACAGCCTGCTGGGCTGGGGGCGCAACACCTGGCCCAAGGTCGACGGCATGCCCTCGATCGACAATCACTATCTGCTGATTGCGCTGATGCATGGCGTGCTCGCCAGTGCGCTATTGCTGCTGATCATGCTGTGGCTGGGTGCGCGACTGTGGCGGCAAGGCATACGCAGCCCGGCCGGCACGCCGGATTTCAGCTTTACCCTGCTGGGCTGCCTGCTGGTGTATCTGGTGGCCATCACTACTGTTTTCATGGGCGAGCAAACCCAGCCGATGTTCTTCCTGCTGGCCGGCTGGGCCGAGAGCGTGCTGCAGCGGCAAGGGCGCAGTGTGCAAACGGCCAGCGAGCGCGCTCCCGCCGTCGCGGCCAACCCGGCCCTGCATTTCAAGCGCGTGCTGTAATTTTTTTGCCTTGCAATTGATAAAAATGAAACTAATGTAAAAATTGAAATACAAGGAGTGCATCATGGCTACCCCGACTACCGACACCAAACCGCGTCTGGCCTATCTCGTCAGCCAGCTGCCGGCGCTATCGCACACCTTTATCCTGCGTGAAATCCAGGCACTGCAGGCACGCGGTTTCAGCATTCTGCCGATCTCGGTCAACCGCCCTGACCGCCCCTTTGCCCAGCTGTCTGCCAAGGAACAGGCCCTCGCCGCACAAAGTATCGTGCTGAAAGACAGCAGCGTGCTGTTGATGTTGACCGCACTCGCCCACGCCCTGTTGAGCCGCCTGCCGTGGCTGCTTGGTGCCCTGCTGCAACTGCCGGCACGCAGCGGCAGTGATCTGCGCCAGCTGTTGTGGCAATTTGCCTATTTGCTGGAGGCCATCCTCACCGGCTACCAGCTGCAGCGCCGTGGCATCCGCCATCTGCATGTGCACTTTGCCACCCCGGCTGCCAGCGTCGGCGTCTGGTGCAAGGAAATCTACGGCATCAGCCTGTCTCTGACCGTGCACGGCCCCGACGAATTTTCGGCCGCGCGTCACTATCGCCTGGCGGAAAAAGTCGCCAAGGCCGACTGGATCATCTGCATCAGTCAGTTCTGCCGCAGCCAGCTGATGCTGCATAGCGAGCCGCAACACTGGCACAAGTTCGAAGTGATTCCGCTGGGCGTCGACCTCAGCCCGGCGCTGCCGCGTGCAAGCAAACCGCGTGGCCTGCAGCTGTGCAGCATCGGCCGGCTGGCACCGGCCAAGGGCCAGATGTTGCTGCTGCAGGCCTTTGCCCGTCTGCATCTGCTGCAGGCCGACAGCCACCTGACGCTGATCGGCACCGGCCCGCTTGAGCCGCAGATCCGCGACTTCATCAGCGAACAGCGACTGGAACACGCCGTCACCCTGACCGGCGGCCTACGCCACGACGAGGCGATGGCAAGGCTGGCCGCAGCCGATGCCTTCGTGATGGCCAGCTTTGCCGAGGGCGTGCCCATCGTGCTGATGGAAGCGATGATGCGCGGCATCCCTTGCGTGGCCACCCGTATTGCCGGCATCCCCGAGCTGATCGACGACCAGCACAGCGGCCTGCTGGTGCCGGCCGGCGACTGCCAGTCGCTGTATCTGACGCTGTTGCAACTGTGCCAGTCGGAAAAACTGCGCGAACGGCTGGCCGCTGCCGCCCGTCAGCGCGTACTGGCGCGCTATCACATCGAAAACAATGCCGATCATCTGGCCGCCTTCATGCAGCAAAGGCTGCAGCTGCTGGCCAATCAGCACAGCGACAAGCAAGGAGCACTGGCATGAAAGCGCTGTTGCTCGCCAGCCTCGCCCTGACCGGCTGTCTGGCGGATACCCACTTTACCGTCGGCAGCCAAGTCATCGGCGACGAGCCGCGCCTAGGCCTGAATCTGGGTAGCTGGACCAGCTGGGGCGATGAGCAGCTGATGAGCAATGTGCTGAAAAATCCCGGCTTCGAAGCGCTGCAGGATCGCAGTCTGGTCAGCGTCGACAAGGTTGCCGGCGACACCTTTTTCGACCGTCACCCCGACAGCGGCCGCCGCGATGATGTCTGGCAGCAGGCCAGCCTGACTGTGCTGAACCGTGATGCCCGCCCGGCCACGGTCGCCGGCAACAGCCATGCCGATGGCCGCTATCAACTGGCCGGCAACGCGACGCTCTACCCAGGCGACGTCGTGCGGCTGGAGAAGAGCCAGCCTGTCGCCGCCAGCATGTGGTGGCCACGCGGCGAGGTCAGCAATGTGCCGCAAAGCCGCCCCGGCAGCCCCGGCCGGCAGGCAGTGCAGCTGGCCGCCAATGCCAGCCTCTACTACTGGCTGGATACCGAATCCGGCGACAGCCTGCCGGTGAACGGCGAATGGCAGCTGCGTTTCTGGCTGCGCGCGCCGGCCGGGCCTGCCCGGCTGAAAGTACGCTTTGCCCGCCAGGGCGAGGCCGCCATGCTGGCGCAAGAACTGAACGCCGGGCCAGCGTGGCAGGCCGTTACCCTGCCCTTCAACGGCCATCAGGCCGCCAAAAAAGGCGCATTGGAGCTATCACTGCAGGCCGTGGACGGCAGCGTTCAGCTGGATGATGCCTGGCTGGGTGCCAGCGCCGAACGCGGTGCTTTTCGCAAGACGGTGATCGACACGCTCAAGGCCTTGCGCCCCGGCGTGCTGCGCGACTGGCAAGGCCAGCTTGGCGACAGTGCGGCCAACCGTCTGGCCGCGCCGTGGGCACGTCATCCGGTGCGCTATCGCGAGGGCGAAGGCGAGAGCCTGTTCCTGTACGGCATTCCCGAATTCGTCGAGCTGGCGCGCAGCCTGGGCAGCCAGCCGTGGATCATCCTGCCGACCACGCTGGACGACGGCGAAACCCGCGCGCTCGGGCAATGGCTGCAACAGCACGCACAGGGCATGACCGTGTGGGTGGAATTCGGCAATGAAAACTGGAATCCGCTGTTCCAGCCGGCCGGGCTCACCGATGCGGCCAGCCACGTACAGTTGGCCGCACGCCGTTTCAGCCAGCTGCAACAACACGCCAAAGGCCTGACCCTGCGCCCGGTGATCAACGGCCAGTTCTACAATCCGGAGCAGGCTGTCGGCCAGCTTGCCAGCCTGCCCGCCGGTATCAGCCTGGCTGTCGGCCCGTATTTTGCCTACCAGCCGACACCCGGGCTGAGCGTTGACGAATGGAGCAGCGCGGCACTCGATGATGGCGAGGTGCTGCGCGAACGGCTGCAACAGGCGCAAGGTGACACACCACATCGTATTGCCGCCTACGAACTGAACTTTCACAGCACCCAGAGCCAGGCCGAGCCGCAAGAGCTGGCCGCGCTGGTCAACAGCCCGCGCTCGGGCTTCATCCTCGGCTGGCAACTGATGCGCAATCAGCAGGCCGGCATCTCGCCGCAACTGATCTACACCCTGTCGGGGCGGCAAACCCGCAGCGCCGGCCGCGACGTCAGCCTGCCGCTGTGGGGCATCAGCGAGAATCTTGCCAGCGGCACCCTGCGGCCAAGCGGCCAGGCCATGCGTCTCCTGAATCAGGCCTGGGGCGGCCCGCAGCTTGCCAGCCACTGCCAGCAGGATTGCGACACGCTGCAGCTGCTGGCCTTTGGCAAGCCTGAGGCGCCACGGCTGATCGTCGCCAATCGTGGTGCGGACAAGCAGATCACCATCGCCCTGCCGGCCAGCAGCCAGACTTATCGCCTGCAATGGCTGGATGGCCGCGACAGCACCGCCGGCCAAGCGGCCAGCCTCAACGAACAAAACCTGAGCGCCAAAGATCATCAACTGGGCCTGCATCTGCCTGCCTACAGCCTCGCCATCCTCATGCCGCAAGGAGAACCATCATGAAGCTCACCGACCTGCTTTCCCTGCTGGCCATCCTGCCGGCGCTGCTGCTGTTGCCCGGCATGCTGATGTTGCTGATCTACACCGTGTTCGGCCTGCGCCGCCTGCCGGCGCGCAAGCCGGATCAGCTGCCGCTACGCGGCGTGGTGGTGGTGCCGGCGCATAACGAAGAGAAAAACCTGCTGCCTACTCTGCAAAGCCTGCACCAGAGCGCGCGCGTGCTGGCCGAAGTCGTGGTGATTGCCGACCACTGTCACGACCGCACTGCCGCCGTGGCCCGCAGCATGGGTGCGACGGTGATCGAGCGTCACAGCGGGGCGCGTGGCAAGGGCGCGGCGCTGGCTGATGGTTTCAGCCAGTTGCTGTCACGCGATCGGCCGCCGGCCTGGGTGGCGGTGGTGGATGCCGACAGCGTGGTATCAGCCAATTTCGTGCCGGAAATCGCGCGGGCGATTGCCAATGGCGCGGCTGCGGTGCAGACCCGCTACACCGTCAATAACCGGCGCGGCAACTGGCGTGCGCGGCTGATGCTCCTGGCGCTGGCCGGTTTCAACTGCCTGCGTCCGCGTGCCCGCCAGCGTCTGGGCTGGTCGGCCGGCCTGCTGGGCAACGGTTTTGCGCTGTCACTGCCAACCCTGCATCAGGTACCGCATCTGGCCAACTCGCTGGTAGAAGACAGCGAATACCACCTCGCGCTGATCAAGGCTGGCCGCAAAGTCCGTTTTCTTGACCATGTCTGGGTAGCGGCCGACATGCCGGAAACCGCCGCTGCCGCGCGCAGTCAGCGCTGCCGCTGGGAAGGCGGCCGCCTGCTGCTGTTGCGTCAGGCCTGGCAGGGCTGGCGTCAGGGCCACGGCACGCTGGAGTCGCTGCTTGAACTACTGACTCTGCCGGTGGCCAGCCAGCTGCTGCTGACCCTGCTGTTGCTGGCCATCCCCGGCCCGGCACGGTGGCTGGTTGCGGCCAACCTTGCCGCCATCCTGCTCTACACGCTGGCCTCGGCACGCATTGCCGCGCTGGGCTGGCGCGACTGGCGGCTGTTTCCGGCCATCGTGCACTACGTGTTCTGGAAGCTGACCCTGCTGCCGGCCATCTGGCAAACCGCCCGTGAAGGCCGCTGGGTTCGTACCGCTCGCAAGGGGGAAATCTGATATGAAACCGCTGATCTCGCTGGTCATGGTGTCCTTCAACACCGCCGAACTCACCTGCCTTGCGCTGCATGCTGCCGAAGTCGCGCTGCAGGGTATCTGCCATGAAATCATCGTCATCGACAATGCCTCGCATGACAACTCGCCGCGCCAGATCCGCACAGCCTGCCCAGAGGCACGGCTGATCGTCAGCGACAGCAATCTGGGCTTTGCCGCGGCCAACAATCTGGGCATGCATCATGCCCGCGGCGAGTTTATCGTGCTGCTCAACAGCGATGCCTTTGTCGACCAGCACTGCTTCCAGCATGCGCTGCGCCATATGCGGCAATGGCCGCAAGTGGCGCTGGCCGGCGGCAAGCTGCTGGGGCGTGACGGCAGCCTGCAACCCTCGGCACGGCGTTTTCCGCGTCTGATGTACGACTTTTTCATCCTCAGCGGCCTGTCGGCGCGTTTTCCGCAATCGCGCCTGTTCGGCCAGCCCGACCAGACTTGCGAGAGCGCCGACGCCGCGCTGCGGCCGGACTGGGTGCCCGGTGCCTTTGCCATCATCCGCCGCAAGGCGCTGCAGGACGTCGGGCTGTTTGACGAGCGTTTCTTCCTGTATTTCGAGGAGGTAGACCTGTGCCGCCGCCTGAAACAGGCCGGCTGGCAGATTGCCTACTGGCCTGATATCCGCGTGATTCATCTGGGCGGCGAATCCAGCCGCACCGTCACCCGTCTCACCCTGTCGGATAGCGGCCAGCAGTTGACGCTGTGGCGCATGCGCAGCGCTCTGCTGTACTACCGCAAGCATCACGGCCTGCTGGCCGCCGGTGCCAGCAATCTGCTGGAGTACGGCTGGCAGAGCTTGCGCCTGCTGCGCAATCTGCTGCGCGGCGGCGAGCTGGCTCGCGATCGCATCAGCCACGCCCGCCAGCAGCTGCAATTGCTGAGCCAGGCCTGGCGCGACACGGCCGGCGGCCAGATTTCGCCGCCACGGCCGTGGTAAGACGGAGGACCCGCCATGTCTACCCTGCAAGAGTTGTGGCAATGCTATGAGCGCGACCCCTGGCGTCAGGGCCTGTGGGTGATGCTGGTCTACCATTTTGGCCGCTGGCGTTATCGCATCGGCCCGCGCTGGCTGCGTGCACCCGTCTCGCTGTGCTACAAGTGGCTGAAAATCTGGGTGCAGATCCTCACCGGCATCGACCTGCCGTGCGAAACCCGGGTTGGCCGCAGACTGCGGATCGAGCACTTCGGCAATATCATCATCAGCGGCGACAGCGTGATCGGCGACGATGTGGTGATCCGCCACGGCGTGACGCTGGGGCTGCGCCATACCGGCGAGCGCGGCGCGCCCGTCATCGGCAACCGTGTCGATATCGGCTGCGGTGCCTGCATCCTCGGGCCGGTGACCATCGGCGACGGCGCGGTCATCGGTGCCAATGCCGTGGTGTTGTGCGATGTGCCGGCCGGCGCACTGGCGGTGGGCGTACCGGCGCGTATCAAGCCGCGGCGCGGCCAACGTCCGGTGCTGGTGGCCTGAACGGTCGGCAATCTGCCCTGGCTGCATGACACCAGCGCCTGATCGTAGCCAGGCGCGTGAAACAGCAAGTGATCTCCAGCCTTGCCGCCATCCTGCATGGCGGCTTTTTTTACCTTGCAAATGATAAAAATGAAACTAATGTAAAAATTGCACACAAGGAGGCATCATGAAAGCCGAAACCCTTCAAGCCCCGCTGGCCAGCCTGTTAGGCATTGATGCCCGCCACCCCTACACCCAGCTCAGCCATATCCCGTGGTGCCCGCAGCCCGATGGCAGCGTGCTGCTCGACCAGATGTGGAGCAAGGACTTGCGTGCGCTGCGCGACCGTGTCGGCTTTGTCCACATCATCGCGCCGCAAGCGGCGGCCAACGATGACAAGCTGTGCTGGGGCACCAGCAGCAGCCGCATCCTGCCCGACGAGCGGATTCGCTTCAGCGCCCTGCCCGATCTGCACAGCTGGCAAGGCATGCTGGCTTTCTGGCGGATGTGGCCGCAGCTGCGCAACAGCGGCGTGCTGCACACCAATAACCAGTTCGGCCGCCATCTTTTGCTGATTGCCATGCTGGGCAAGGCCGCCCGCCATGGCGTCAACACTATCTACGTGCAGCCGGAAGACTTCGCCGATGTGATGGCGTGGGAGTGGGTGCGCCTTGCGGCCAACCCTTGGCAGTTTCTCAAGCGCGAACTCACCCGCCGCCTGACCCTGGCTGCCGCACGCTATGCGGTATCGGTGGCCGATGCCAGCTTCTGCTTTGGCGGCGGTGCCCAGCAAAAGCTGCGCCTGCATGCACGCAATCTGGCGGTGATCTACCACAGCCTGCATCGCAGCGAAGACTGCATCAGCGCCGCGCAACTGGCGGCCAAACAGCAACGCGCCGCCGGCAGCCCGCTGCGCCTGATCATGGCCTGTCGCCACACCGCACTGAAAGGGCTGGACCATGCCTTGCTGGCCATCAGCCACGCCCGCCATCACGCCCCGCTGCAGCTGACCCTCTATGGCAATGGCCCGCAAAACGCCGAGCTGCGCCAGCTGTGCACACAATTGCAGCTGCAGGAGGTGGTGACGTTTGCCGGCACCCTGCCGCATGGCGAGGCGCTGTATCAGGCCATTGCCGAGCACGATGTGATGCTGATGCCGCATCGCACCAACGACTTTGGCCGCGCCGCTATGGATGCGCTGGCCAGCGGCACGCCGATAGTCGCCTACCGCACCGAGACCGCCGCTGCACTGATCCGCGACGGGGTGGATGGCTGGCTGGCCGAGTGCGACAGCCCGCTGGCACTGGCCAATCAGTTGATCTGGCTGCAACAGCACAGACCGCAGCTGGCCAGCGCCATGGCCGAGGCCGCAGCACGCGGCCAACGTGAGACGCTGGATTGCTGGAATGACTTCCGCCTGCAGCAGCTGGCGCATGCAGTCAGCAAGCGGCGGCAGGCATCATGAGTACCCTCGCCAACCAGGTGGCGGTATCCGTCGGCTCGCGCGTGGTGTATCTGGCAACGCGGCTGATCCTGCCCCCCGTCATCCTTGCCCATCTGAGCCTGGCCGAATATGGCTTGTGGGCCAGCGCCTTCATTCTGGTGGCCTATGTCGGCATGTCGGCCTTCGGCATCGGCAATGTGCTGATCCGCTATACCGCACAGTGGCATGTGCAGGGCGACTTGCCGGCCATCAGCCGCCTGCTGTCTACCGGGCTGATCCTGTCAGCCGGCCTCAGCCTGCTGGCACTGTTGCTGCTGTGGCTGGGCCTGCCCACGCTGCTGGGCTGGCTGGCGGTAAGCAAGACGCTTGCTGCCCAGGCGCAGCTGGTGTTTCTCGGCGTGGTGGCGGCTTTCTTGCTGGATATGAGCATCGGTTCGCTGCTGCATGTGCTGGGCGCGCTGCAGCATTACCGCGAGGAGGCGCTGATCTGGATGTGTGCCTTTTTGCTGGAAAGCGTGCTGATCATCGCCTTTTTGCTGGCCGGCTGGGGGCTGGCTGGGCTGGTGCTGGCCTTTGCGCTGCGTAATGCGCTATCCGCCACGCTGGCCTGCTGGCGGCTGCATCAGCACCTGCCGCAGTTGCAGTTGCGACTTCGCCATTTTGATCGCAGCCTGCTGCCGCTGTTCTGGCGCTTTGGCGGCGTAGTGCAGCTGTCGGGCATGCTAGGCATGATGCTGGGCTCCATCGAAAAAGTACTGGCCGGCAGCCTGATCGGCCCGGCCGCCACCGCGCTGTTCGAACTGGGGCAGAAGTTTCCGGTGATGCTGGTGTCGATTCCATCGGCAATCAATGCCGCCGCCTTTCCGGCCACCACCCATGCGCTCGAAACCGAAGGAATGTTGGCCGCACGCCGGCTGTATCTGGCCAATCTGCGCTACGTCAGCATGCTGTGCTCGGTGATCTGCGCCTTTCTCGCCTGTTTTGCCACCCCGGTGCTGACTGCCTGGCTGGGCGCGCGGCCGGAAATGCCCGAGCTCGTCATGCTGCTGTCGCTGTTCTGCCTGCCTTATCAACTGTTGGCGATGACCGGCCCGGCCAGTGCTTTTTTCCGCGCCGCCGGCACTCCGGCACGCGAACTGGTGTTTCCGCTGCTGCAAATTGCCTTGCTGCTGGTACTGCTGCCCTTGTTGCTGGGCACGCAGGGCAAGACCGTCTACGCGATTGCCGTCGCCGTCGCCGCTGCGATGTGCGTGTCGGCGCTGCTGTATCTGCAATACGCCCATCGCCAGCTCGGCATCGCCGGCAAGACCATCTGGCAAGGCTGCGGCATCACCACGCTGGGGCCGTGGCTGCTGGCCGGCTTGCTGGCCGGTGCCTGGCCCGAGTCCCACTACGTTGGCCGCAGCAGCGCGTTGTTTGATTTGCTGCTGGCCGGTGCCGCTTATGCGGCCGGGTTGTTGTTGCTCGCCCGTTTTTCACTGCAACAGGAGGAGAAATCATGGCTCAGTCACGGTTGGCTACGCTTGCGTGGCTTGGCCTGAGTGCCCTCTGTAGCGCCTGCATGTCCAGCCGGCCATGGCTGGATGCGCATGGCGAGTTCAAGCCGGCACAAAAGCTGGAAAGCATCCAGTACGCGCCCCCCGGCGAGCTGGCCAAGTTCGAGAGTGAAAGCGAGACGCTGTATCGCATTGGCGAGGGCGACAAGCTGCAGCTGACCATCTGGGGGCGCAGCGAGCTGTCTGGCGGCCACACGGTTGGCCCTGATGGCCGCATCAACTTGCCGCTGGCCGGCACAATGAAGCTGTCGGGTGATACCCGCGAACAGGCGGCCGACGTGATTGCCAAAGGTTTGCAGCCCTATTACCGCAATCTGGCGGTGGCAGTCAGTGTGCAGGAATACAAGGCAAACCGCGTCACCCTGCTGGGCCGGGTGGAAAATCCGGGCAATCTGCTGTTTGACGGCCCGCCCACGCTGATGGAAGCACTGGCGCGTGGCGGCGCCCTGCCGGTGCTCGACAAGAAGGCCACGCTGACGCGCTGCGCCATCATCCGTGGTCGCGAACGCATCATGTGGGTGGATCTGAAAACGCTGCTGAACAAGGGTGACCTGCGCTACAACATCGCCCTCAAACCCGGCGACACCATCTACATCCCCGATTCGGATGACACGCTGGTGTATGTGATGGGCGCGGTGAAAAACCCCGGTGCCTTCCGCCTGACCCCCGATATGTCACTGATGGATGCATTGGCCCAGGCCGGCGGACCATCGGAAGATGCCGCCGAAGAGGACATCACGCTGTACCGTCCGGCCAGTGGCGGTGTGCATGACGCCCCCTTCCAGACACTGCTGTCGGCCAAGAAGAACAGCAATGTCACGCTGGAGGAAGGCGACATCATCTATGTGCCACGCAGCGGCCTCGCCAGATTCGGCTATGTGGTACGCCAGCTGGCACCGGGTTTGTCGTTTTTCATGCTCGGCCAGTCAGTCAAATAAGGGGAAATCATGCAAACGGTGACCATCAGACAAGGCAGGCCAAGTGAAGACGGCTTCCGGATCGAACCACAACAGCTGGCCCTGACCCGCCAGCATGCGCGGCAGTTCTACCAGGACTGCCTGAGCATCACGGCGCAACCGGCAAGACTGCTGATTGATCTGACAGGGCTGGAACAGATAGACAGCCACGGCCTGGGGGCGCTGTTGGCGCTGGATGAGCACTTTCAGGCTGATGGCGGCATCAGGCTGATTGCCGGCAAGCCGCGCTGGCTGACCTTGCTGGATATCACCCGTCTGCAGCATTTGCTGCTCGAAGAAGGTTGACGGCCTTAGCAGCAAAGAAAAAGCCCTGTGAATCATTGATTCACAGGGCTTTTGTCTGGAGGCGCGATCCAGAGTCGAACTGGACTGACCGGATTTGCAATCCGGGGCATAACCGCTTTGCTATCGCGCCAAACTGGAGCGGGAAACGAGGCTCGAACTCGCGACCTCAACCTTGGCAAGGTTGCGCTCTACCAACTGAGCTATTCCCGCGTAAAACTTTGTATTACCGGTTTGATGGAGCGGGAAACGAGGCTCGAACTCGCGACCTCAACCTTGGCAAGGTTGCGCTCTACCAACTGAGCTATTCCCGCATCTAAAACTGGCACTACTTCTAAATTGTGGAGCGGGAAACGAGGCTCGAACTCGCGACCTCAACCTTGGCAAGGTTGCGCTCTACCAACTGAGCTATTCCCGCGTAAAACTTTGTATTGTCGGTTTGCTGGAGCGGGAAACGAGGCTCGAACTCGCGACCTCAACCTTGGCAAGGTTGCGCTCTACCAACTGAGCTATTCCCGCATCTAAAACCGGCACTACTTAAATTGTGGAGCGGGAAACGAGGCTCGAACTCGCGACCTCAACCTTGGCAAGGTTGCGCTCTACCAACTGAGCTATTCCCGCTTTGCTACTCGTCTTCGCTGCGTTACTGCGTTGTCGAGAGCTGCGAATTATAAGGATCCGAATTTTAAAGTCAAGCGTTTAAACATCAATTTTTTTACCCGCAAACTGCCCTGCAGCCATTTTCAGGTAGTAAGCCATTGACCACAAAGTCAAAATAATCGCGACCACCATGAAAAAATTTCCTAAAAATAATGCGTGCAGACCCGGCAGAATCGGCCCCGCGTACAACAACAGCACGATGGCCAGCATTTGCGCCGCGGTTTTCAGCTTGCCGATATAGGCTACCGCCACGCTGCCGCTTCGCCCCTGCTCGGCCATCCACTCGCGCAGGGCCGAAATCGCGATCTCGCGCCCGATGATGATCATCGCCATCCAGCCTTCGGTACGGCCCAGCTCGACCAGCAGGATCAGCGCAGCGGCCACGATCAGCTTGTCGGCTACCGGGTCGAGAAAGGCACCAAAGGCCGAAGTCTGTCCGAGGCGTCGTGCCAGATAGCCATCCAGCCAGTCGGTAAAACCGGCCAGCATGAAAATCATGGCACCCAGCAGATTGCGGTTATGCGCCAGCAACACGCTGTCCGGCAGAAAAAATACCGCCACACAGACGGGAATCATGGCTATGCGCAGCCAGGTCAGGAAAATGGGCAAATTGAAGGGCATTATGTGCTTCTTGTTCTGTCTCTAGTGCAAGGCTTGGTAAATCTTCTCGGCCAGGGCGTGGCTGATGCCATCTACCTGGGCCAGATCATCGACACTGGCAGCCACCACGCCGCGCAAACCGCCAAAGCGGGTCAGCAGCCTTTGCCGGCGCGTCGGCCCTACACCGGGGATATCCTCCAGCGAAGAACTGATGCGGGCTTTGGCGCGCCGAGCACGGTGGCCGGTAATCGCGAAGCGGTGGGCCTCGTCGCGTACCGTCTGGATCAGATGCAGGGCGGCGTGATCGCGCGGCAATTGTAGCGTCTTTTGCAGATGCGGGATGATCAACGTTTCCAGCCCCGGTTTGCGCTCCTCGCCCTTGGCCACCCCGACCACCGGAATATCAACGCCGACTTCCTGCAACACCTGCAGCGCCACCCCCACCTGCCCCTTGCCGCCATCAATCAGCAGCACATCGGGCAAGCGGCCATCCTCTGCGGCCAACCTGCTGTAGCGGCGCTCCAGCGCCTCGCGCATGGCGGCATAATCATCGCCCGCCTCGGCGGTGGTGATATTGAAGCGGCGGTATTCGGACGGCTGCATGCCGCCACGGTCGTACACCACACAAGAGGCCACCGTTGCCTCGCCCAGCGTGTGGCTGATGTCAAAGCACTCCAGCCGCGCCACCGGCTCGCCATCCAGCAGCGCTGACAATGCGGCCAACCTCGCCTCCTGGCTGGCGGCGCTTTGCAGACGCTGGCCGATGGCAATCTGCGCATTCTTCTCGGCCATCTCCAGCCAGACGCGGCGTTCGCTGATCGGATTCCCGACAAAAGCCAGCCGTTTTTCGGCCTGTTCGATCAGCAGTTGCTGCAAGGCGGCGCTGATCTCGTGATTGTGAATGATGACGGCCGGCAGACTGCGGCCAAGGTAATGCTGCGACAGGAAGGCCTCCAGGTTGGCCGCAAGATCGTCTTCCGGATTGGACGGGAAATAGCTCTTGTCACCCAGATGACGACCGCCACGTATCATCACCAGATTCACGCACACCACCCCGCCTTCGCTGGCAATGGCCACCACATCGGCGTCCAGCTGGCTGGCATTGCTCGACACGAACTGCTTTTCCTGCACCCGTGACAGGGCCTGGATCTGGTCTCGCAGCTCGGCAGCGCGTTCGAACTCCCAGGCCGCCGATGCCTCTTCCATTCTTTTGCTCAAGACATCGAGCAGCTCATTGTGTTTGCCCTGCAAAAAACTCACGGCACTGCGTACCGCCTCGCGATAGCTGTCCTGAGTGATCTCGCCGGTACAGGGTGCCGAGCAGCGCTTGATCTGATACAGCATGCACGGGCGCGAGCGGTTGGCATACACACTGTCTTCACAGGTACGCAGCCGGAAGACTTTTTGCAGGATCTGGATACTCTCGCGCACCGCATAGCCATTAGGAAACGGCCCGAAATACTGGTTGGGTTTTTTCGGCTCGCCACGAAAATAAGCCAGCTGCGGAAAGTCATGATGCGACAACATCAGATAGGGATATGACTTGTCGTCGCGAAACAGGATGTTGTACTTGGGCACCAGCGCCTTGATCAGATTGTTCTCGAGAATCAGCGCCTCGGCCTCGCTACGCACGACCGTCGTGTCGATGCTGGCGATCTGCCGCACCATCAGCTGGATGCGCGGGCTCAGATCGCTCTTCTGGAAATAGCTGCTGACCCGCCGACGCAAATCGATGGCCTTGCCGACATACAGTACATTGCCGGCGGCATCGAGCATGCGGTAAACCCCGGGCAAGGCCGGTAGCGTCGGCAAGTATGCCTTGGCATCAAAACTCATCAGTCAGTACACCATGTCTTGACGTTATCGCGCGCCGCAGCCATTGCTGCATCGCTGATCTGCTGTTTGGGGTTGGCCGCAGCCTGCTCGAGCCGCGACAGATTCTCTTTGGAAATGCGGCAATTCTCGCGTTTGATGCGCAAGTTCTCGGACTTGACCTTGTCGTTCAACGCCTTGACCTGGCTTTCCAGATCTTTTTCCACCACACCCGAGGCAGTCGGTGCAGCCGGTTTTACTGCTGGTTGGCTGCCTGCACGGACATCCAGCTTTTTGGCATTACCGCCCGGCGGTGGCTGGTCGGAAAAAACGGTCTTGCCGTTGGCGTCGACCCAGCGGTAGACCTGCGCCGCCATGGAAGGCAAGGCCAGCGCGGCCAACATCAGGCACAGCAATGCGTTCTTGACAGTCATGATCACCCTTATCGCCCTATTGCTTTCAGCCTCTGATTCTATCCCGTTACACGGGGCCGCGCGATGCGAAATGGCTGAGGCATGACCACCCCTTTCTGTTGTGATCTTCACACAGGCGCCTACACATCATCTTGTGTTTTTGCCATGATCGCGCGGTATCGGTATAATGCGTTTTTGCCGCCTAAGGAAAGCAAGATGCGCATCATCGAGAAGGCCTATACTTTCGACGACGTTCTGCTCGTGCCGGCCCACTCCGCCGTTCTGCCACGTGACGTTGTTCTCGCTACCCGCCTCACCCGCAACATCAGCCTTAACCTCCCCCTGATTTCCGCTGCCATGGATACCGTAACCGAATCTCGTCTGGCGATTGCCATGGCGCAGGAAGGTGGTATCGGCATCGTTCACAAGAACCTGTCCGTTGAAAAGCAGGCTCTGGAAGTCGCCAAGGTCAAGCGCTATGAAAGCGGCGTGGTAAAAGATCCGATCACCATCGCACCGGACATGCTGGTTCGCGATGTGCATCAGCTGACCCGCATGCACAAGATTTCCGGCCTGCCTGTCGTGGAAAACGGCAAGGTTGTCGGCATTGTGACCAACCGTGACCTGCGTTTCGAAACCCGCCTCGACCAGCCGGTTGCCAGCATCATGACGCCGCGCGACAAGCTGATCACCGTCAAGGAAGGTGCCAGCATCGATGAAGCGCGCGAACTGATGCACCAGCATCGCCTCGAGCGCGTGCTGGTTATCAATGACGCCTTCGAACTGAAGGGCCTGATCACCGTCAAGGACATCGTCAAGACCAGCGAACACCCGAACGCCAACAAGGACAGCCAGGGCCGTCTGCGTGTCGGCGCAGCCGTTGGCGCCGGTGGCGACACCGAAGCTCGCGTCAAGGCACTGGTTGCTGCCGGTGTGGACGTGATCATCGTTGACACCGCCCACGGCCACAGCCAGGGCGTGATTGACCGCGTGAAGTGGGTAAAAGACAACTTCCCGCAGGTTGACGTGATTGGCGGCAATATCGCCACCGCCGATGCTGCCCGTGCACTGGTTGCCGTTGGCGCGGATGGCGTGAAGGTCGGTATCGGCCCGGGTTCGATCTGCACCACCCGTATCGTGGCTGGCGTAGGCGTACCACAGCTGACTGCGATCCACAATGTTTCCGAAGCACTGAAAGGCACTGGCGTGCCGATGATTGCTGACGGTGGCATCCGCTTCTCCGGCGATATCGCCAAGGCACTGGCTGCCGGCGGCAACGCCGTGATGCTGGGCGGCATGTTTGCCGGTACCGAAGAGGCTCCGGGCGAAGTCGAGCTGTATCAGGGCCGCTCCTACAAGTCCTACCGCGGCATGGGTAGCCTGGGCGCGATGAGCCAGGGCTCCGCTGACCGCTACTTCCAGGACAGCACCAACGCTGCCGACAAGTTCGTACCGGAAGGTATCGAAGGCCGCGTGGCATACAAGGGCCCGATCGCCCAGGTCATTCACCAGCTGGTGGGCGGTCTGCGTTCTTCCATGGGCTACCTCGGCTGCCGCACCATTGATGAAATGCACGAAAAAGCCAATTTCGTGGAAATCACCTCGGCCGGCATGCGCGAATCGCACGTCCATGATGTGCAGATCACCAAGGAAGCGCCGAACTACCACGTTGCCGGCTAAGCCATCCAAGGTTGGCCGCAAACAAAACACCCCGCCTCAGCGGGGTGTTTTGCTGTCTGCCACTCGAAGACTGACAAGTGGCAACGATACCGTCTCAGGCTTCCGACTGCGACATCATCTGCTGCGCCCAGACCATGGCATCGATATGCGCGCGGTTAACTTCGCCCAGCTCCAGCTTCAGCACATCGGCGAGTGAGGTCACACGATCCGCATTATCCTGCTCGGCCGAAATCGCCAGAGCCAGATACGGCGCAAACATGCCACGCTGGTTTTGCAAGGCATCCGTCACCGGCGGCGGCAACTCCATCGGCGCCAGTGCCTTGTGCATTTCGATCTGCATCAGCGAATCCAGCAAGGAAAACATGCCGGTCAGGAACAGGTGCTCGCACTCCAGCTTGTTATTGCCACCCAGCTTGCCCAAGGACTCCATAAAGCGTGCGCGGAACAGCGAGCGCTCCAGCAGGCCTACCGAGCGGCCGTCATCCTTGCGTGAGGTAAACAGCAGCAGTGTCAGCCACTTGAACAGCGACTCGCGCCCCAGCAGCATCAGCGACTCTTCAATCGACATCACCTTGCGCGACAGGCCATTCACCGGCGAGTTGATAAAGCGCAGCAGCTTGAACAACAGCAGCGAATCCAGCTTGAACTGGGCATCGATCTCTTTGGTTTCCGCCCCGGCTCGCAGCAGGCGCATGATTTCCATCACACGCATCTGGCTGGCATCGGCCTTGCTGCCCGGCGTCTCGCGGAAAGCTACCAGATAAGGCCCCTGGAACAGCGCAAAACGCTTGGCCGCGCCCGGTGTCTTGATGCAGACGTCAAAGTCTTCGGCCGAATTGATATTGCGCGCATACCAGCGTGCCGCCGGATAACGCGCCAGCATCTGATCCATGAAGGGTGCTAGCACCTTGTCTGCAGTGCTGTTGAAGTCGAGAATCAGCAACTCCATGCGAGACAGCAGTTCATCCTGCAACTGCACCGGCAGCACGCGACGGTCGAACTGGGCGGGTTCCAGTGCAAAACGCGTGCCGTTGGCGCGCAGCGCATCGATCTTGGCCAACGTGTCTTCCGTAACCGGATCGTCAATCGCCGGATTCAGCACGAGGTAAACCGAATCTGCCGGAAAGTCCAGCAAGGCCTTGTCGTCCAGCGAAACCGTCGAAATATGCACCATCGCCTTGCGCGTCGACAGCAGACGGAACACATCCATATTCACCAGCGTGGTGGTCATCAGCTTGTCGAATTGCAACCAGTGCCCGGCCGGAGATTCACGACGCTTGGCCGCATCACGCACCATGAATTCGTAAGCGACCACGCGTTGCTGCAGATCATGAACCGGCTGATGCGTGACAAACCCGAGGGTATGGGGCAAGTTGGCAAAGTCATCACGCTTGCTCTCGCCCTTGTCGACCGATTGTGCCTCTTCCTTCGGGGCGGTATTACTCTTGCCCAGACCACCAAACAGATTCTTGAACATCTTGCCCCCGTACCACCACCAGGCAAGCAAACCGCACCCGGTGGCACTGTCATCTCTAAAATAAACTTTAGCCTATACGGCCCGGAATACGTGGCGTGTCGACATGGACATCGCCGCACTGTGCGCGATGGCGCAAGGCATGATCAATCAGCACCAGCGCCAGCATGGCCTCGGCAATCGGCGTCGCCCGGATGCCGACACAAGGATCGTGCCGACCGTGGGTTTCCATCATGATTGCTTCGCCGGCCTTATTGATAGAGCGACGGGATTGGGCAATAGATGAAGTCGGCTTGATCGCAATCGACACTTCGATGTCCTGACCGGTCGAAATCCCGCCCAGAATCCCGCCGGCGTGATTGCTGGCAAATCCTTCCGGTGTCAGCTCGTCGCTGTGCACACTGCCACGCTGGGCAACGCTGGCAAAACCGGCACCGATTTCCACGCCCTTCACTGCATTGATATTCATCATTGCGTAGGCGATATCGGCATCGAGACGGTCGTAAACCGGCTCGCCCCAACCTACCGGCACATTCTCGGCGACCACGCGCAGGCGTGCACCCACCGAGTCAAGACTCTTGCGCACGCTGTCCATATAGGCTTCCAGCTCGTCAACCTTGCTGTCATCCGCGGCAAAAAACGGGTTGTGGCCAACGTGCTCCCAGCTATTGAACGGAATCTCGACTTCGCCGATCTGTGTCATATGGCCACGAATCACGATGCCAAACTTCTCGCTCAACCATTTCTTGGCGATGGCACCGGCAGCAACGCGCACCGCTGTCTCGCGCGCGGATGAGCGGCCACCGCCACGCGGATCGCGAATGCCGTATTTATGCCAGTAAGTGTAATCGGCATGGCCCGGACGGAAGGTATCGGCAATATTGCCGTAATCCTTGCTGCGCTGGTCGGTATTGCGGATCAGCAAGGCAATCGGCGTGCCGGTAGTCTTGCCTTCATAAACACCGGACAAGATCTCCACGGTATCCGGCTCGCGACGCTGGGTGACATGGCGGCTGGTACCCGGCTTGCGTCTGTCCAGCTCCAGCTGGATATCTGCCTCGCTCAGCGCCAGTCCCGGCGGGCAACCATCCACAATGCAACCGATTCCGGGACCATGGCTTTCGCCGAATGACGTTACCGAAAACAGCAAACCCATGCTATTGCCTGACATCTCTTCGTCCTTGTGCTCTTTTTTGATGGCACTGATTCTAGCATGCCTGTTGCAACTACCACTTCACCGCGCCGTTCTGGCGGCGATACCAGCCGGTTACCGACAAACGTTGCTGTCGCGCCGGCAAAACCTCGTGCCAGAAGCGGTCTGACAGGAACAACACCAGCGTACCGGCCTCCGGTTCGACATCGACAAACTGCTGGCAATCGTCATCCAGATAAAGCCGGATCTGGCCACCCGCATCATGCGGCCAACCTTCATTCAGATAGAAGACCGTCGTCAGGGTGCGCGCATCATCGTCCTGAAAGCGGTCGAGATGCTTCTTGTAGAACGCACCTTCGGGATAAACGGCGAAATGTGCCTCCAGCTCGACAAGGCCAAGGTAAAGCCCGCGATTGACCGCCAGCATCACCTCATTCATCGTCGCCAGGTAATTCTTCACACCGACAGAATCCTGCACCTGATCCAGCCACAACACAGAGTCGGACCGGATCTCGCTGCGACGAGCCTGCCCGTCGGCCCGACCAGTCGCCGCCTCATGAAACAGGCCGCGCTCCCAGACCTGCAGGCATTCGTCGCGCAAGCCGCGCACAATATCAGGGTGAATGGCATGGGGAATCACGACCCAGCCCTTGTCTGCCAAGGCATCCAGCACCGGATCGAGTTCAAATTGAAGATGTGTCATAGCAAAAAATAAACAGCCGAGAGGCGGCTGTTTTACCATACAAAATGCACATTCATCTGTAGTGCATCAAAAAATCACCGATTTGTCAGCCCGGTGGATTTTCTTGCGGCCGTCGCTGCCTGACCCAGCTTTCGAAGGCGGCCGACGGCATCGGCTTGGCATAATAATAACCCTGCCCCAGCAGACAACCCCGCTCCTCCAGACACAGGCCGTCCACGTCGGTTTCGATGCCCTCGGCAACCGTGGTCAGATTCATGCGATCCGCCAATTCGATCACGCTATGCACCACATTCTGCAAGTGGGGTTTGCTGCTGATCGACTTGACCAGCGACTGATCTATCTTCAATTCGGTAAACGGAAAACGCACCAGCTGTTGCATGGTGGCAAAGCCGGTACCGAAGTCATCAATCGACAGGCCAAAACCTGCCAGACGCAATCTGGCCGCCACCCCCATTGCCTCGGCCAGATTCTCGGCAACCGCTGTCTCGGTAATTTCAAAGATGATGAAGCGCGGCGGCACCTTGCTGCTGCTGACCTGATGTTCGATCTGCGGCACCAGCGCGGCAGAGGACAGTGACAAGGCCGAGAGATTGATGGACATCGGCAAACGCAAGCCCTTGCGTGCCCAGCTTTGCCATTGCAGCAAGGCCTGATCGAGAATCTGCAGGGTCAGCTCGGTACTCCAGCCGCAGGACTCGATCACCGGAATGAAACTCGCCGGCGACACCACTTGGTCGCCTTGCGGCCAACGTGCCAGCAGTTCTGCACCTTTCAGCAACTGCCCCTGCAATGTCACCTTGGGCTGAAAATACGGCACGATGGACTTGTTATGCAAAGCCAGCCTGACATCACTATCCGAGCACAATGCCTGCTGCTTTTCGTCACCGACCCCGCTGTAAATCCGCGAAACCAGATCGCTCAGATCGCCCAGCTGAATAGGCTTGCGCAGCGCCCCCAGAACCGGCAGGCCGAGCTCCCGCCCCATCAGCTCGACAGTCGACAGCAACATCATGTCCTTGGCCGAGGCAACGACCACCGGCGTCACCAGCGATTCGGCAGCCATGCGCTGCAACACCTGCACACCATCTAGCTGCGGCATTTCCAGATCCAGCAACACCAGCGATGGCAGGCGCTCATGCATCTGGCGAAGTGCATCCTCGCCATGCCAGGCAATGCGTGTGCTCTTGGCCCCCAGCTGCTGGCACAGATCCTCCAGAAACTGCGTGTGTGTCTTGCTGTCGTCAACGATCAGCACATCATCTAGCGTTTGTCTGGTCATGATCAGCTTTAAATCAAATCTAGTTACCTGATTGCCGTATCGATTAAATGCAATATCAACCGCCCCTCAGTAACGATAGCAGCAGAAACTCAATATTTCGCGATCAAACTTGCAATCTTGCCCAGGCTGACGATCTCGTTCACCCCGCCCAGGCGCACCGCCTCCTTGGGCATGCCATAGACGACACAGCTATCTTCGTCCTGTGCCAGGGTGTAGGCTCCACTATCAAACAACTCGCGCATGCCTCTGGCGCCATCATCACCCATGCCTGTCATGATGATGGCCAGCGCATTCTTGCCCGCACACTTGGCGGCCGAGCGGAACAACACATCAACCGAAGGCTTGTGCCGGCTGACAGGCGGGCCATCCATGATTTCCACATGGTAAAAAGTGTTGCTGCGCCTGATCACCATATGCTTGCCACCGGGTGCAATCAGCGCGCGGCCCGGCATCACCTTGTCGCCCTGTGCTGCCTCCTTGACCTCGATAGCTGACAAGCGATTAAGCCGATCGGCAAATGAGGCCGTAAAGCGCTCGGGCATATGCTGGACAATCGCCAGCCCCGGGCAGTTGCGAGGCAAGGCCGTCAACACCTCTTCCAGGGCCTGGGTACCGCCGGTTGATGTCCCTACCACCACAATTCTCTCGGTGGCACGAATCATCTCGTTACCGGTGGGCGCTGCCAACACGGCATCTGCGCTGAGTTTGGCTGGCGGCATACCAGGCGGGCTCGCCGGCGTAATACTGGAACGGACACGAGCCATACGCGCCTGCGCTGCAGCCCTGACCGCATTGACAAGCAGGTCGCCATTCCCCTGCAAAAAGGCCTTCAGCCCCCCGGTCGGCTTCGGGATCACCTCGACGGCCCCTGCGGCCAAGGCCACCATGGCCATCTCCGAACCGCGCTGGGTCAGCGAGGAACAAATCACCACCGGCGTGGGACGGGTAGCCATGATTTGCCGCAAGAAGGTAATGCCATCCATGCGTGGCATTTCGATATCCAGCACCAGTACATCCGGCCACTGCAGCTTCATCCGCTCCATGGCCATCACCGGGTCATTGGCGACCGCGATAACCGACATGCCAGTCGGAGCCGTCAGCAGCTCGGTCATGACCTGCCGCACCACGGCAGAGTCATCCACAATCATGACTTTGATCGTCATCGCATTTCCCTCTTTGCCAACCCAGCAGCACTCGCCAGCGCATCGCGCTCACTGTTCTGTCGAACCCAGACATCGCCGCTAGCCAGATCAAACACCACCAGTCGTGCGCTATTGCCGCCCAGATCTTCTGCCAGCACATTCAGCCCCAGCTGCCGCGCCAGCCGTCGGGCAGCTGCAACGTTCTCCGCTGGTACATCCATGAGCTGCATCTCGCGCTCCAGAGAAGACAAGACCGAAGCACCGCCCACCAGCTTGACCTGAAACTCGCGGATGGCGCAGCCGTATCGCAGCAGACTCTGCAGCAACAGCAATACGGCCTCATCGGCATATCGTCCGGACAGCACACCCGGCAATTCATGGCTTTTCCGTTGTGCCAGCATGTAATGACACATGCCGCCGATACGCATTTTCGGATGCCACATAGCGACAGATACGCATGAGCCCAGCAGGGTTCTGATCCTGACTTCTTCGTCCCCGACGTACCACTCCCCGGGGCGCAGGAAAACCTCGAAACCATGCCTGGCGTCATTCATGATTCTTACGATAAACCCCCGGTTTCAGCAGCTTCAGCGGCAAGCCCAGGCCATGCAGGCTTTCCGAGTGGCTGACCAGCAAAAAACCGCCCTCGTGAATATGCTGCAGCACCCTGCCGATAATGCTGATCTTGCTTTCGGTATCAAAATAAATCAGCACATTGCGCAGAAACACCAAGTCGAAATGGCCGATGGGCGGCAGATGCTGATCAAGATTGATGCGATCAAAACATACCCGTGCACGCAATTGCCGGTTAACCAGAAAGGTGCCGGTGTACTCCCTCACACCTTTCAGGCAAAAGCGGTGCAGATAATCGCGCGGCAAGCCCTCGATACGCGCCATCTGATAGTGTCCGGAACGCGCCTTGTCCAGCGAGGCCTGACTGATATCAGACCCCATCACCTGCCAATTGCCTTCATACCCCAGCTTGTCGGCCAGCAACATGGCCAGGCTCCATACCTCTTCGCCACTGGCACAGGCGGCACTCCAGATCCGCAAAGGCTGTGCTGATCTGGGCCGTGAGCCCAGCCAGTCGGACAACCATTCGAAATGACGCGGCTCGCGAAAGAAAAAGGTCTCGTGCGTTGTCAGCAAATCGATTGCGGCCAACCTTTCCTGCTCTTCCTCGGGCTGCTGCAACAGGCGGAAATAAGCTTCGAAACTGGCTATCTTCCTGAGACTCAGGCGCTTGAGCAGCCGCTGATGCACCAGCGTTTTCTTGCTATCCGGAAAGTGAACGCCGGTCTGTTCCTTCATCCAGACCCGGATACGGTAAAACATCGCATCAGAAAGCTGCATGCCACCCCCGGTCGGTCCAATCTCAGTCCTGCATTACCGCATCCGCCGCTTCGCCGGCCGGCATTTCCTGCAAACTGCCAAGCGCCACCATTTCCTCGACCGACAACACCCGGTCGATCTCGAGCAGAATCACAAAGCGGCTATCTATCTTGGCCATGCCCGAGATGAAATCCACCCGGATCCGGCTGCCAAACTGGGGGGGCGGCTCGACATCGGCAGGACGAATGGCCAGCACCTCGTTGACCTGATCCACCACGATGCCGATAAACTGCGGCAACTCCTCGTCATGCAGCTCGATGATGACCACACAGCTGCGCCGATTGATGACGGTTTCTGCCTGAGCAAACCTGACCGCCAGATCTATCACCGGCACGACCGTGCCACGCAGATTCATGACCCCGCGAATAAAGGACGGCATCAGCGGCACCAGCGTCGGCTGGCTGTACTCGAGAATTTCCTTGATGGCAAGAATCCTGACGGCAAAGGTTTCGCCGTGCAGCTGGAAAGTCAGATACTGCATGGCATCTTCCAGCACCTCATCCTGCAGCTTGGCATCCTTCTGTCGTCGTAACACTAGCGCGCCCATTTTTCGCCTCCCGCTCAAAATCTGACGAAATCGTCTTCATCCAGACCATCGGCAATCGGCTTGTGCTTGATTGCCCGCCCGTTAAAGCGCCCCGGCGCAGCATGCACAGGCAGACGGCGCTCGCGCTGGCTGCCTTCCAGATGGAAAAAGGCAATCAGGTCTTGCAGGTTTTCCGCCTGACTGCTCATCTCTTCGGCGGTGGATGCCAGCTCCTCGCTGGTTGATGCATTCAGTTGCGTGGTATTGCTGATTTGCTGGATGGCCATATTGACCTGGGCCACGCCATCGGACTGCTCGCTTGAGGCGGCGGCGATTTCCTGCACCAGGTCGGAGGTCTGCGAGCTGGTGCGCACGATTTCCTGCAACAAGCTGCCCGCACGCTCGGCCAGTGACACGCTGTTACTGGCTACATCGCCGATTTCCTGGGCGGCAATCTGGCTGCGCTCGGCCAGCTTGCGCACCTCGGCCGCCACAACCGCAAAGCCCTTGCCGTGCTCGCCAGCGCGCGCTGCCTCGATGGCAGCATTCAGAGCCAGCAGATTGGTCTGATAGGCGATGTCATCAACAATGCTGATCTTGTCGGCGATCTGCCGCATGGCCATCGCCGTCTGGCGCACCGCCTCGCCGCCCTCGGCCGCCTCCATCGCCGCCTTGGTTGCAATATTCTCGGTCACGCGGGCATTGCCGCGTGCCTGATCGATAGAGGCTGACATTTCCTCGACGCTGGCCGACGTCTCTTCAACGCTGGCCGCAGTCTCGCTGGCTGTTTGCGACAGCGACTGCGAGGTCGCACTGACCTGCTGGGCAGCTGAAGACAGATTGTCCGCACTGCTGCGCACCTCGGTAATCAGACCGCGCAAGCGCTCAACCGTCTGGCTGATGGCAGCGGCCAGGCTGGTCTCGTCGCCACGCCGCACAGGGATGCGTATCATCAGATTGCCTGCGGCCAACTCACGCATCAGGTCGGCAACAACATGCGGATCACTGCCCAGTGCCTTGAGGATGTTGCGAATGATCAGCACAGCCAACATTGTCGCGACAAGCAGTGCCAATGCAGCGACCACCAGAATCAGCAGCAGCGAATTCTGGTAAGTTTCCTCTGCGGAAAGTGCAGCCTCCTGATTCAACTTCTGCTCCAGCTCGACCAGCTGCTCAATATTGCGTCCCAGAATATCTCCGGCCGGGCTGGCCTGCTGAAACATCACCTGGGCGGCCTCATCATTGCTGTTAACCAGCGCCAGCTCTGTAACACGATCAATTGCTGAAAATGTCGGGGCACTCTGTGCCTGAATCAGCGCGAGCAGCTCGGCCTCTTTTGGTGTCATCCTGTCACGGTAACGATCAAACAGACTGGTCAGTCGGCTCAGGCTTTCCATATATTCCGCTCGGGCCTTGTCAAGCTTGAGCTTGGAATTCCGCATGCCCTGCTCGTCATGAAAAATAATCACCTCACGATAGCGAATGCGCGCCTCTTTCAGCTGGTTCATCAGCAACACGGACTCGATCAATTGCGCGTTGTTGATATCAACAATATCCATGATCGCGACATGAATACGGTTAAAACCCGCCACCGCAAAAGCAACCAGCAATACCATCAGGCTGACAACCGCTGCAAAACTCAGCCCCAGCCGCATCGCCACCGTCATTTTCTTTCCGGTTTCCATGTTTTCTCCCCGTTCATGATTCGTTTCGTGACACGCCCAAGCCGGGCAAGGCTCTGGAAATGGCATTTTCTTGCTCGACCGCATGCCGTATCAGGGCTGGTACATCCAGAATCAGCGCCACCTCGCCCGAGCCGAGAATGGTGGAGCCGCTGATTGCCCGCAGCTTGCGAAACAGCGCACCAAGCGGCTTGATCACCGTCTGGAACTCGCCATGCAACTCATCCACCAGCAAACCGGCCTTGCGCTCGCCATAGCGCACCACCACGACGTTCTGCCGTTTGCCCGGCGGGAAATCCAGCTCGAGAAAGCGGTTAAGATCCAGCAAGGGCAAGGCCTCACCGCGCAGATTCAGACAGTTGTGCGCCTGCCCCGGACGGGCCGCTGCCGGTAGCTCGATACATTCGATCACGGCATCAAGCGGGATGATGAAAGTGGCGCTGCCGATGCCCACCTGAAAGCCGTCGATAATGGCCAGCGTCAGCGGCAGATGGATACGGAACGTAGTGCCTTCGCCCGGCTCGACATCGATTTCGATCGAGCCACGCATTTGTTCGATGGCTTTCCGGACCACGTCCATGCCGACCCCGCGCCCGGAAATGCTGGTTACCTGCTCTGCCGTCGAAAAACCCGCCTCGAAAACCAGCCGGTAGATATCTCGGTCATTCAGCAGGCTGTCTTCGCTGACCAGTCCATTGGCTATCGCCTTGGCCAGGATGGCTTCGCGATTCAGGCCACCGCCATCATCCGCCACTTCGATCACCACACTGCCGGCCTCGTGATAAGCATTCAGCCAGATGCGGCCGGTCTCCGGCTTACCTGAGGCCAACCTTTTGCCGGCGCTTTCGATACCATGATCAATCGCATTGCGAACCAGATGCATCAGCGGGTCGGACAGTTTGTCCACCATGGATTTGTCCAGCTCGGTATCGGCCCCGGACACCTGCAGCGAAATGCTCTTGCCCAGCTCTCGCGAGATGTCGCGCACAACCCGTGGAAAGCGGCCGAATGTCTCGCCAATCTGCACCATGCGCATCGACAGGGTGCCGGCCCGGATCTGCTCGACCAGCCCGGCAATCGCCACGGTTGACTCGACCAGCGCAGACTGTCCTGAACGCCGGGCCAGCAGGTTGGCCGCAGCACCGGCAATCACCAGCTCGCCCACCAGATTGATCAGCGTATCCAGCTTGCCGGCCTCGACCTTGATGAATTTGCTCTCGACACTCTTGCCCTGGCGTGGCTCTGCAGGGTTTTTCTCGCTATTACCGCTGCTGGCTTCGACCGCCGGTGCAATGGCCTCCGGCACGACAAGCTCGGTACTCTCGTGCCCGGTGGCGATGCCCATCTGCTGCCATGCCGCAATCACCTGCTGCTGCTCGCCCTCATCACCGTACTGCAGCAGTCGCTCGAACTGCCCGGCAAGCTCCCCAAGTGGCAAGATCACTATCTGGCTACCGTCCTGGACAAACTCGAACGTGTCGTGCAAAGCCTGCTCGGGGCCATCAAAGCGGTAACACAATTCAAAACGCAGGTAGTTGGTCTCCGGGTCAAATGCCTCAGCGGATGGCAGTCGGCTGCTGATCAGCCGGATCTGCAGGATGCGGCCCTGAACGGCCAGATAACGCAGGAAGGCACTCGGATCCATGCCGTTGCGCAAGACATCGTCACCAAAACGCAGCGACAAGGCCCAATCAGGCGCGAGGGAAGCCGCCGGCACGTCAGACAGCACCTCACCTACAGGCTCTGGCGGTGCGACCACAGCCAGGCTGGCACCTTGCCAGGCCTGCAGTTCGGCAAACAATGGCGGCTCGGCCATGTCGGCCAGCGCAGCCGCATCATCCAGCTGCCCCAGCATGGCCTTGACATGGTCATGACAGCGCAACAGCAGGCCGGAGAGTTCGTCATCGTATGGCCGCTCGCCGGAACGGACCATATCGACCACGTTCTCCGCCTCGTGACTGAAATGCACGATGGCATCCAGCCCGAACAGCCCGGCCGAACCCTTTATAGTATGCATGGCGCGAAACAGCGCGTTGACTTGCTCGGCATCTATTTCGCTGGCCTCGACCTGCAGCAGGATGCTCTCCATCTCGGCCAGCAGCTCGCGCGACTCTTCCTTGAAGGTCTGCATGGCGATATCAAGATTCATCTGTGCCTCCTGCCATCGCGGCCTGCAATAACAAGCTGGCACCGGTCAGATCCAGCATCTCCCTCACCGCAGGAGATACATTGCTCAGCAGCATGCTCTTGCCAGCCTGCCGGGCCTCGGCCTGCAGCCACAGCATGATCTGCAAGGCCGAGCTATCCATTTCGATAACCTGGCCACAGTCCAGCACCATTACATCGGCGCTTTGCAACAGCTCGAGACAACGCTGATGCAGCAAGGCGGCCTGATAGATCGTGCATTCGGCGTCCAGCGTCAGTTTGCTCATGGACAAGCCCGCCTCAGGGAAGAATCAACCGGGAAATGGCATCCAGCAGCACCGGCGGCTGGAAAGGCTTGACGACCCAGGCCTTGGCCCCGGCCTCTTGTCCGGCCTTTTTCTTGGCCTCGCTGCTCTCGGTAGTCAGCATGATCACCGGCGTAAAGCGGTAGGACGGCAGCTGCTTGAGCGCCCGGACAAAGCTGATGCCATCCATCACCGGCATGTTTACATCCGAGACAATCAGGTGAACTTTCCTGCCATCCAGCTGCGCCAATCCTTCCTGGCCATTGGCAGCATCAATGACCTCGTAACCCGCACCTTGCAAGGTGATCTTGACGACCTGCCGCAAGGAAGCGGAGTCGTCGACAATCAGGATGGTTTTGGGCATAGGCCCCCCGGTTCAAAAATAGGTGATGTCATCATCGTGGCGGCCCGGCTTAATATTTGTCGACACCATTGCCATGGCACGCTGCTCATCAGTGGTATAGCTCGCCCGGAAGCGGGAAAGCCAGTTTTCCAGCTCTTCGGCATTCATTCCGGCTGGGTGATCTTGCAGAAAATCCTGCAGGGCCTGCTGATCCTGGGCCACCTGGGCGATGATCTGGCTGACACGGTCTTCCGCCTGCAGCTCGACCAATGCCTGCTGCAAGGCGGCAGAGGCTTGCTGCAATGTATTGAAAAAGGGTTGCGGCCAACCTTCATCCGGCTGGCTGATCGCGGCTTGCAGCGGCAGCAAGGATTGCCTGGCGTGGCGGGCATCCTGCTGCAGCCGGCAGGCGAGGCCATGCAGCTCCCCAAGCCATCCCTGCCGCTGATCCTCCGACACCAGCACGGCACCTCGGCTACACAAAACTTCGAGCTGGGACGCCGACTCGGCCAGACGGGCCAGGTGTACACCAACGCGACTGACCGGCTCGTCCACCGCCTTGTTCTGGATGGAGTGCAGCAAGGTGTGAATCACCATCAGATGCTGACCCAGCTGCCGGCCGGCGTGCTCGCTGTGCAAGACAGCCAGTGACAGATTCTCCCGCCACAAGGGCAGTATGCTGGCGAGCCAGTCCGCATGGCTCATGGGCGGTTTGACCGCGACAAGAGGTGCTGCCGGTGAGGGGGGCTGACATGCGCGCCTGACCAGCATCAGGCAAAGGCCAAAGGCCAGCGCCGACAGCAGGCTCTGCAACAGCAGCAGCCAGAGCGGAACGCCCGCAAAAAAACAGCCCAGCAACAGTGGCAACATCAACAATAGCGCCAGCACCAGCCAGACCAGTTTGCCGCAATGGATTTTTGCCGACACCATGCCCCCCAGTGAGTCCCGCCTCAGCCCGAGCATTTGCCAACATCATCACTCTGGCATGCCACAGGTGCTAATCCGCTATAGCTGTCGTGGAAGCACTTTTCAATCAGTACAAATTGAAAAAGCCTCCCCGATTACGGGGAGGCTTTTGCAAACTGCCAGCAGGATCAGCCCTGCTTCATCTGGCGCTGACGGCGGCTCTCGGACAAGACCATGCCGGAAGACACCGACACATTGAGGCTTTCGACCGTGCCGAACATCGGGATCGACACCAGCACATCGCAGTGCTCGCGCGTCAGGCGGCGCATGCCCTCGCCTTCGGCACCCATCACCCAGGCCAGCGGGCCGCTGGCATCAAAGTGATACAGATCGCTATCGGCTTCCATGGTGGTGCCGGCAATCCACACCCCGGCGTCTTTCAGATCACGCAGGGTGCGCGACAGATTGGTGACGGTGATGTAAGGCACGACTTCGGCCGCGCCGCAGGCGACTTTGGACACGGTCGCGTTCAGTGTGGCCGAACGGTCTTTTGGTGCAATCACCGCATGCGCGCCCATGGCATCCGCCACGCGCAGGCAGGCACCAAGGTTATGCGGGTCGGTCACGCCATCCAGAATCAGCAACAGCGGCGGTTCGGCCAGGTTTTCCAGCACATCATCCAGCGTGACGAAGTTCTGGTTGGCATCAATCACTGCCACCACGCCCTGATGACGCGCATTGCCGGTCATGCTGTCCAGACGCGCCTTGTCGACAATGTGTGCCTTCACCTGCTCGCTGCCGGCCTTTTCCAGCACAGCCTGCGCACGCGCATCCTGACGGCCGCCAGCCAGAAAGACTTCCAGCACGGATTTCGGGTTTTGCCACAGCCGGGCATTCACGGCGTGAAAACCGTGGATCATTTTCTTGTTGCTCATGTCAGCTCAGCATGCTTCGGTAAACGCATATTGTAGCGGTTTCACGCCATCGCCGCCCTGCTGTCTTGCGGCAAGCCAGCTTTCAAGGTTGGCCGCAGGCAACGGTTTGCTGAAGTAATAACCCTGCAGCGCCTCGCAGCCGCTCTGGCTGAGAAACTCGCCTTGTGCGGCGGTCTCGACACCTTCTGCCACCACGATGTAATGCAGCTTGTGCGCCATGGCGATAATCGCCTCGGTAATGGCGGCGCTGTCCTGATCCGCCGGCAAGCCTTCGACAAAGGAGCGGTCGATCTTGAGCTTGTCCAGCGGGAAGCGTTTGAGGTTGGACAACGAGGAATAGCCGGTACCGAAGTCGTCAATCGACAGTTTCAGCCCCATGGCCTTGAGTTCGCGCAGCAGCTCGATGGCCTCCTGCGGATTCTGCATCAGCATGCTTTCGGTGATTTCCAACTCCAGCCGCTCGGCAGCGAGGCCGGTGCTGGCCAGCACGCCGCTGACATCCGACAACAGGCTTTGCTGCTCGAACTGGCGCGCCGACAGATTCACCGCCATCTGCGGCAGGTGAATACCGCGCTGATCCCACTGCACCATCTGCTCGCACGCCGTGCGCAACACCCACTGGCCAATCGGCTTGATCAAGCCGGTTTCCTCCGCCAGCGGGATGAAACGCGCCGGCGACACCAGCCCCAGATGCGGATGACGCCAGCGCAACAGCGCCTCGACTCCGGTCACCGTGTGGCTGCGGCTGCAGACCTGCGGCTGGTAATGCAGCTCGAACTCGCCGCGCTCCAGCGCCTGGCGCAGGCCGCTTTCCATCAGCAAGCGCTCGAAAGTCTGGCTGTTCATTTCGGCATCAAAGAACTGGTAGGTGTTCTTGCCGGCTTCCTTGGCGCGATACATGGCAGCGTCGGCATTCTTCAACAAAGTGGCCGCATCGACACCATCATTCGGGTAGACGCTGATGCCGATACTGCCGCTGACAAACACCTCGTGATCGGCCACCCGCATCGGCCGCGCCAGTGCGGCCAACACTTCTTCCGCCATGCGTCCAAGGTCTTCATGACCGTCAAAGTCATGCACGATCAGGGTGAATTCGTCGCCGCCCAGACGCGCCACCAGGCCATAACGATCGGCACTCTGCAGCAGCCGCGCGGCAATTTCGTGCAGCACCTCGTCGCCGGCCTGATGGCCGAAGGAGTCGTTGATCAGCTTGAAGCGGTCAAGGTCGATAAACATCAGCGCCAGCTTGGGCACGGTCTCGTCAGCCGTCAGGATGGCAGTGTCGATTTCCTCGATCAGCGCGCTGCGGTTGGGCAGGCGGGTCAGCGGGTCGTGACTGGCCAGAAACTGCAGGCGATCTTCGGCCTGCTTGCGGCCGGTAATGTCGGAAAACACGCCAACATAATGGCTGAGCCGGCCGTGCGCATCGCGCACCGCGCTGATCGACAGCTCGGCGGTGTAGGGCTCGCCGGTCTTGCGGCGATCGTTCATCTCGCCCTTCCAGTGGCCGACCGCCTGCAGCGAGTCGATCAACGCTTTGTTGCGCTGGCGATTGCCGCTCTTGAGCATGCGCGACACGCGGCCGATCGCCTCGTCCGGCGCAAAGCCGGTAATGCGGGTAAAGGCGCTGTTGACCATCACGATATGGCCATCATGGTCGGTCACCAGAATGCCTTCGGTGGCATTCTCGAATACCGTTGCGGCCAACCTCAGCTCGCTGTTGGCCGCCACACGGTCGGTAATGTCCATCACCACACCAATGATGGCGCGCCGGCCGCGATAGTCCATCAGCCGGCTGTGAATCTCGACATCGACCACCTCGCCCAGCTGATGCAGCAAGCGGGTGCTGTAATGCATCACCTGCACGTTCTCGCGCATGCGGCGGCGGATTTGTGCCTGGATCTTGTCCGACTCGCCCGGTGCCAGCGCAAAATCAAAGGGCTTGCCGATCAGCTCGCTCTCCGGATAGCCCACCAGCTCGGCCAGCTTTGGGTTCACATAAGCCATCAGCTCGTCTTGCATGATGTAGATACCGACCAGCGACTGCTCGACCACCGCCTGGTATTTTTCGATGGCCTCGATGCGGCTGCGTTCTTCTTCGGCACGCAGGCTGATGTCTACCGAAATACTGCCCACACCCGAGGGCAGGCCGTCGCTGTCAAACAGCGGAAACACGCTGGACAGCATGCGGTAGTGACGCTCGCCGATGCAGAATTCTTCTTCGAATTCGCGTGACTCCAGGCTCTGCATCACCTGCAGATCATGCTCACGTATCCGTCTGGCCTCTTCGCTGGCAAACACCTCATGGCTGGTCTTGCCCTTGAAGAAACTGGCCGGACGGCCAAACAGGCGGGCGAAATTGAGATTGACCAGCAGATAGCGGCCATCGGTATCCTTAAGCGTCATCAGGCTGCTGCTCTGGTTGAGCAGGGATTCGAACTGGGCGCGCACATCGCCCAGCAGGCGCTCGCGCCGGCGATGCAGATCACCCAGCACGGCGGCACCGCTCAGCAAGCCAACGGCAAGTGCCAGCAGCCAGACGGCGACATGCTGCTGCAACACCTGCCAGGCACCATAGCCGGCATGGGCCGACAGGGACAACAGACTGATCACGCCAAGCAGCGCAACCGACAGCACCGCCACCCCGAGGCGTGGCGCGGCAAACAGCAGTACCGGCAACAGCAGCATGACTTCAGGCAGCACTCCGGCGGCAGGCCACAGCCACCACAGCTGCGGTGCCAGCACGGTCAGCGCCGCCAGCATCTGCCAGCCACGCAAGCGGATCAAGCGCCCCGGCTCGGGCGAATAAGGCTGAACGGCGAACAGCAGCAGCACCATCCAGCACGAAGGCGCCAGCAGCAAGGCCAGCGACCAGAACTGCGAAGGCTGGGTCAGCGCCGCCAGCGCGGTAAGCGGCACGCTGAGCAAGCCGATGCGCCACATCAGCCGTTCTATGCCCATATGCGCATACAGGCGATGGCGACGGTCAGGCAGGATTTTTCGGGCCAGCAAGGGCAACAAGATCAGGCCAGCCAGCCAGGGTACGGCCAACGGCCACGGCCAGATGAAGGCCGCCCACGCCGCGGCAGTCAGCAACATCGGCCAGCAGGCTTTCAAGCCCCCTTGCTGGCAGCGCCACAAGATCGCGCCATGTACCAGAAATACCGCAGGTGTACTGTCCAGCAGCGAACCAGACGGCCATAACAACAAGCCCGGCAGAAAAAACAGCCAGGCCAGCAGATGATCACGCAATGTCGTTTCCACCTCTCTTCTCACCCTCATATCCGCCGCTCGGCAACAAGGCTTTGTTCCGGCAGGCTTTTTTTGAATATATCGATACGGGTAATCAACTGATTGTTTATGCTTTTTTCAGACTATTTTGCACAGTCATGACATCAGTGTGGCCCTATAATACCTGCCTCCCTGTCATTGTGAAGCGATATGACGAACCACTTGCCGAACTGGCCCGTCGCCGGGCAGAAAATCCGTCACCCCCGCCCGAGCGGCAGCGCCGACAGTGCCCTGATTTCCCGCTTGCCTGCTTGCGGCCAACCTTTGCTCTTGCTGACTGCCAACGCTCAGGACGCCCAGCGCCTGAAGGCGGAGCTGCCTTTCTTCCGTCCGGACTGGCGTATCGCCCTGCTGCCGGACTGGGAAACCCTGCCCTACGACCACTTCTCGCCGCATGGCGACCTGGTGTCCGAACGCCTCGCCACGCTGTGGCAGATTCGCAAGGGCGAGTGTGATGTGGTGATCGCGCCGGTCAGCACCGTACTGTCGCGCCTCGCCCCGGTCGGCTACATTGTTGGCCGCACCTTCTGGCTCAAGCAAAAACAGAAACTGGATGCCGACCAGCTGCGTGCCGACCTCGTGACCGGCGGCTACCAGAACGTGTCGCAAGTGCTGGCACCTGGTGAGTTCTCGATTCGCGGCAGCCTGATCGACCTGTTCCCGATGGGCAGTGCCCTGCCCTATCGCATCGACCTGTTCGACGACGAGATCGACACCCTCAAGACCTTCGACCCCGACAGCCAGCGCACGCTGTACCCGGTGCCGGAAATCCGCCTGCTGCCGGCACGCGAATACCCGACCGACGAGGCCGGCATCACCGCCTTCCGCCAGCATTACCGCGAAAAAATGGAAGGCGATCCGAGCAAGAGCCGCATCTACAAGGATGTCTCCAACGGCCTGTGGCCCGCCGGCATCGAGTACTACCTGCCGCTGTTCTTTGACGACAGCGCCACCCTGTTCGACTACCTCGGCACCGCGGCCAAGCTGATCCTGCACGGCGATGTACTGGCCGAGGCCGAGAGCTTCTGGCGCGATGCGCAAAGCCGCCACCAGATGGCAGGCGGCAACCCAGAGCGGCCGGTACTACCACCGGCCGAGCTGTTCTTGCGTCCTGACGAGCTGATGAGCGCGCTCAAGCCTTACAGCCGTATCGAGCTGTGCGGCGAAGGCGACAGCAACTGGCAGGCGCTGCCGGATCTTGGCGTCGATCGCCGCAGCGACAATCCGCTGCAGAAACTCGATGACTTCAGCCGCCGCCACAGCGGCCGCCTGCTGATTGCCGCCGAGAGTCTGGGCCGGCGCGAGACGCTGTGGCAGTTCCTGAAAGAAAACGGCATTCACGCCAGCCCGATCGACAGCTGGGCCGAGTTTGCCAGCGGCAAGGCTGCCATCGCGCTGGTGCAGGCGCCGCTTTACAACGGCTTTATCGACAGCGAACAACAGCTGGCGGTAGTCAGCGAGGCCGAGCTGTACCAGCATGTCGCCCGCAGCCACACCCGCCGCCGCAAGCATGCGGCCAACTCCGACGCCATGCTGCGTGATCTGGCCGAGGTCAAAGTAGGCGATCCGGTAGTACACGAATCGCACGGCATCGGCCGCTATATGGGCCTGGTGTCCATCGACCTTGGCGATGGCGAATCCGAAATGATGCAGCTGGAGTACGCCGAAGGCGCCACGCTGTACGTGCCGGTATCGCAGCTGCAGCTGATCAGCCGCTATGCCGGCCACGCCAGCGACAATGTGCAGCTGCATCGCCTTGGCAGCCCGGCCTGGGAAAAGGCCAAGAAAAAAGCCGCCGAAAAAGCACGCGACACCGCCGCCGAGCTGCTGAACCTCTACGCCCAGCGCGCCGCGCGCGAAGGCCATGCCTTCACCCTCAGCCACCACGATTACGACGCTTTCGCCGCCGGCTTCGGCTTTGAAGAAACGCCGGATCAGGCCACCGCCATCGAGGCGGTGATCCAGGACATGACCAGCGGCCGGCCGATGGACCGCCTCGTCTGCGGCGACGTCGGCTTTGGCAAGACCGAAGTCGCGCTGCGCGCCGCCTTTGTCGCGGTGATGGGCGGCAAACAGGTAGCCGTGCTGGTGCCGACCACCCTCTTGGCCGAACAGCATTACCAGAACTTCTCCGACCGATTTGCCGACTGGCCGGTGAAAGTTGCCGAGCTGTCGCGCTTTAAGAGCGCCAAGGAAGTCAAACAGGCGATGGAAGGCTTGGCCGCCGGCAGCATCGACATCGTGATCGGCACCCACAAACTGGTGCAGCCCGATGTCGTGTTCAAGAATCTCGGCCTCGTCATCATCGACGAGGAACACCGTTTTGGCGTGCGCCAGAAAGAACAGCTCAAGCGCCTGCGCGCCAATGTCGACGTGCTGACCCTCACCGCCACGCCGATTCCGCGCACGCTGTCGATGGCGCTCGAGGGCCTGCGCGAGTTTTCCGCCATCACCACCGCGCCATCGCGCCGGCTGGCGGTCAAAACCTTCGTCAGCCCCAGCAATAACGGCATCATCCGCGAGGCGATGCTGCGCGAATTCAAGCGCGGCGGCCAGGTGTTCTTCCTGCATAACGAGGTCGACACCATCGAGAATATGCGCGAAAAACTGGCCGAGCTGGTGCCGGAGGCGCGCATCGGCATCGCCCACGGCCAGCTGCGCGAACGCGAACTCGAACAGGTGATGCGCGACTTTTTGCAGGTGCGCTACAACGTGCTGCTGTGCTCCACCATTATCGAGACCGGCATCGACATCCCCAACGCCAACACCATCCTGATCAACCGCGCCGACAAATTCGGCCTCGCCCAGCTGCACCAGCTGCGCGGCCGGGTTGGCCGCAGCCATCATCAGGCCTACGCCTATCTGCTGACCGGCGACGGCATGACCCGCGACGCGCAAAAACGGCTGGAAGCGATTCAGGCGTCCGAAGAACTGGGTGCCGGCTTTTATCTGGCAATGCACGATCTGGAAATCCGCGGTGCCGGCGAGATTCTCGGCGAAGGCCAGTCCGGTGAAATGCAGGAAGTCGGCTTTTCGCTGTTTACCGAAATGCTCAAGCAAGCCGTGCGCGACCTCAAAAAGGGGCGCGAGCCGGATCTTGACGCGCCGCTGGGCGTCACCACCGAGATCAAGCTGCATGCGCCGGCGCTACTGCCCGAAGATTACTGCCCTGGCGTGCACGAGCGACTGGTGATCTACAAACGGCTGGCCACCTGCGACAGCGACAGCGATATCGACGACATCCACGAAGAACTGATCGACCGCTTCGGCCTGCCACCGCAAAGCGTGAAAACGCTGATCGAGAGCCATCGCCTGAGGTTGGCCGCCAAGGCACTGGGCATTCACAAGCTTGACGCCAGCGAAGTCGCCATCCAGCTGACCTTCGTGCCCAACCCGCCGATCGAGCCGATGAAAATCATCCAGCTGATCCAGAGCCGCAAGAACTACAAGCTGGCAGGGCAAGACAAGCTGCGCGTCGAAAGCCCGCTACCCGACATCGCCATGCGCATCGTGCGGGTGAAGGAGCTGCTGAAAGAACTGGCTTGATGGGGCCTTAGCCACACGAACCATAGCCAAAAATACTTGCGGCCAACCTTGATACAAGGTTGGCCGCAAGTCCGTTGGAAGTTCCTTTCTCTCAGGCCAGTTCGCTGAACAAGTGACAACATGCCCTGCCCTGATGCTTGGCCTGGTACATCGCCTGGTCTGCCCGATCAAGCAGATCATCACTGTTTGCCGCATGGTCCGGATACAGGCTGATACCGATGCTGGCACCAATATCTAGCTGTAGCCCGGCAAGGTGGTAGGGTTGTGACAGCATGATCTGGATGCGGTCCGCAATTTTCAGCGACTGCTCAGGCGTGTCCAGGTCGCAAATCAGCAGGGTAAATTCGTCGCCACCACGGCGAGCCACCGTATCGCCCTCGGTCACGGCATGTTTGAGTCGTCGCGCAACATGCTGCAACAACTCGTCACCGACATGGTGGCCATGCTGATCATTGACCGGCTTGAAGCGATCAAGATCGACAAACATCACGGCAAGGCGTTTGTTGCGCCGGGTGGCGTGGGCGATTTCAAGCTTCAGGTGATCGTCAAACAACATGCGATTTGGCAGCCCGGTAAGCGGATCATGATAGGCGAGCGAACTCAGATATTGCTGATGTTGCCGTTCTCGTGTGATGTCGAGCACGGTCAGGATAGTCAGCGCCTGCCCATGACTCTTCATCGGCTTCGACTCGACTTCGGCGGCAAAAATGCTGCCATCCAGCCGCCGCCCTTGCCAGTCGTTGGGGCCATCACGTGACAACAAATCCGGCAGCGTTTTACCGTTCAGCCCGGCAGCACCTGCTGCAAACATCCGCTCTGCCGTGTCATTGGCTTTCAGCACCTTGCCATCCGGACATAGCACCAAGATGGAGGCACCGACCCGATTGATGATCTGGTCCAGCAGGCCGGTCTGCTGCTCGACTTCGTTGATGCGCCGCCTCGAGAAGTAAAAGGCCCCGAAAAAGTTCAGCAAGGCCAAACCAAAGGCAAGACCCTGGAAATAACGGATTCGCGCTGCTTCTTTCTGGGTTTTTACTTCCAGCTGGTAGGTCAGCTGGTTCATTTGCTCCAGCAAGACTGGGTTGCGTGTTTCTGCAATATCGATGGCATCGGGCAACGTGGTCTGGATATCTGCGGTGCGCGAGCGCAAGACCTGTTCGATCTGCGTACGGTAGGGCTGCCACAATTCCCAACTGGCATTCAGCACCTGTCTCAATGCCAGTTCGCGCGCGGGTGGCAGGTAGATGATGGCGCCATTGGTATCTTGCGTCTGACCACCGATACGAAATGCGTTGAGTGTGCTGTCAAACAACAGATAGGTCTGGGTCAGCTCTGATTTGATGCCGGCAAGCGGCTTCTGCTCTGTTGCAGCCTTTTCCAGCTGCAGCAGATTCTTGACCATTCTTTGCGACAACATGCGCTGTCTGCCAGCCAGGTTGATCGCAACGGCCTGTTGCTCGATATGCCAGCTGAGCCAGACATTCAGCCCCAAGGCCGTGAGATCAAAAAACAGAAACATGATCACCGCCACAAGCGTGCTTTTTGCCAACTTATTTTCAGCAATATGTTTCATATTGATAATGTTATTAAAAAGCAAAATACTGAGATATGATCTGAGTCAGAAAATCATCCATCATGATTTTTTATTCAGAATACATATTTGCTGCAGCGCAAACTTGATACATCTTAGATCATGCCATCCATATGGCAGCTACAAATCACCCTTGTGGATTGCTTCCGCTGATCTACACTGAAAACCAGATTCCTCAACTTGTCCAACCGTCATGGCCATCAATCTGAATACCAACCTCAATGCCCTGCAAAACCAGCGCAATCTGAGTGAAGTAGAGAACAGCAAACGTCAAACTCTTGCCAAGCTTTCGTCAGGCAAGGCCGTTAATAATGCCGCTGATAATGCTGCAGCGCTGGCCGTAGCCGAAGGCTTGCAAAGTCAGATAAACGGCTATAACCAAGCAGTAAGGAATACCTTTGACGGAGTTTCCGTCGTACAGACGGCAGACGACGCCTTAGGCAGAATTACGGATAACAGCCAGCGCATTGCCGAGCTGGCGATTCAGGCTGGCAACGGTGCACTTAATGCCAATGACAAGGCTGCGATCCAGAAAGAAGTTGACCAGCTGACCCAAGCCAACTCGCAAATCGTGCAGAACACCTCATTCAATGGCCAGTCTTTGCTGACTGGCGGTTCGCTGACTTTCCAGTCGGGGCCGGATGGAAGCAGCCAGTCGCAAATCAATGTACAGAATCCGAATCTGAGTGCTGGGTCAGGCGCTGGCGGGCTGAATGGCTATAACGCCAACCTGCAGGCTGCCGGCACGATAGATATCACCACCCCTAATGCCTTGTCGCAAGTTCAATCTGATCTGCAGCAGTTGTCGCAATACCGCGCCGATCTCGGTGCCGCCAGCAATCGCTTTGGCACTGCTGTCGAAAACCTTACTAACAGCAGTATCAACAATGAGGCTTCCCGCAGTCGCATTCAGGACGCCGACTTTGCTGCACTGAGCAGCCAACTGGCCCAGCAGCAAATCTTGTCGAACAGCAGCCTCGCGGTTCAGGCTCAGTCCAATCTCAATCCGCAACTGGCACTGAGCCTGCTCAGAGACTGATTTCACTAATAATTTCCCCTAAGGCGGCCAATCGCCCCCAAGTTGGCCGCCGTCTTTTTTTTGCTTTTTCGCCAATACCAGCCAGCCAAGCTACCTCACCCATCTTTCAATGAAGCAACCTGCGACACAGGCTTATACCGGTGAGAGCGCTTTGCTGAACAGCAACTGGTTATCCAGATCTTTCAGACTCACCGTCATCACCTTGCTGCGCGCATCAATATCCACCTGACCGAAGAACTGCAGACCAGCAAAAGGCGAAGTATTCTGCTGCTCTGGTGCCTTGTGATAGACCACCTTTGGCCCGAAAGTCATATCCAGCTGGTTCGGCCCAAAACTGCCGGCATTAAGCGGGCCGGAAACAAACTCCCAGAACGGGTTAAAATCCTGGAATGCCGCACGTTCAGGGTGGTATTCATGTGCTGCGGTGTAATGCACATCGGCAGTAAACCAGACTACATTGTGGATATCACGACGCTTGATTTCGGCCAATAACCACGCTAGCTCCAACTCGCGTCCCTTGGGTGCGCCTGCGTCGCCATTAGCCATTGCCTCCCAACGTGCACTGCCATCTGCATTCTTGCCGTCGCCGACCTGCAGCCCTAGTGGCATGTCAGCCATGATGGCCTTCCAGGTAGACCTGGATTTTTGCAGGCCATCCAGCAGCCAGTTCAATTGGGTACGACCCATAAACTGACTGCCGTCCTCACCTGCCGTCTGCAGATTGGCACTGTTCCGGTCGCGATAACTGCGCATATCGACAACAAAGACATCCAGCAACGGACCTTGTGGCAGGTGGCGATAGACACGCTCTTCCTCGACACCGCCAAAATGCCGCATCGGCGCGTACTCCATGAAGGCACGCGTAGCCCGGGCTTGCAGCACCCCGATGTTTTTCTCGATATAACGGCTATCACCTGTCAGGTCCTTGCCGTCAGACCAGTTATTGGTCACTTCATGATCATCCCACTGCCAGATTTGCGGCACTTCGCTAGCCATGCGGCGTACATTTTCGTCTAGCAGGTTATAGCGGTAGCGTCCGCGATACTCATTCAGTGTCTCGGCTACCTTGCTGACTTCTGGCGTCACCAGATTGCGCCAGATCTTGCCGCCTTCGACTTTCAGCTCAGACTGAATCGGCCCGTCGGCATAAATCGTGTCGCCACAATGCACGAAAAAGTCCGGCTGTTGGCGACGCATGGTTTCGTAGATGCGCATGCCACCCCATTCGGCATTGATGCCATAGCCTTGGCCTGCGGTATCACCAGACCAGACAAAGCGCACATCACGCGCCTTGTCGGCTACCGTACGAAACTTGCCTTGCAACGCCTCGGACCAGACCCGGCCGTTGGCCGCATCCTCATATTGCACTCTGACAAACAGCTGCTGGCCAGCGGGTAAGCCTTGCAAATCGATACGACTGGTAAAGTCGCTGCTCTCGGTTGCCCATGGGCCGCGAACCTTGCGCGGATTGGCAAAGCGCTCGCTGGTATCCCATTCAACCCACATGCGGGCAGCGCGGTCACTGCGCGCCCAGACGATGGCACGGTCGCGGCCAACGTCGCCAAACTGGATGCCCGACGATAATTGCGGACGCAGCTTGTCGTTGGTGATCAGGGCCGGGGCAGCGATGCCACTGCCGGCAGGTAATAACAGGCTGCTGCCGGCAAGGGCAGACTTGAGAAAATGACGGCGATCCATGCTTGTGCTTCCGGTGGGTAAAAGCGGCATGATCAGGGTTGAAGATCACAGCAGCATGGCTGGCAGATGGCAATTGCCTTAAGCCGGCATGACATGTTATTCAGCATGCGTTGCCTGCTGCCCCAAATAAAAAACCGGCCCGCCAAGAGGCGAAACCGGTTTGATGTTTTGGCAAACAGGCGCCAGCCCGTACTTACTTTTGCTGCAACAAACGTGCCGCATCCAGCGCAAAGTAAGTCAGGATGCCATCAGCGCCGGCACGCTTGAAGGCCAGCAGGCTTTCCATCATGCACTTGTCGTGATCCAGCCAGCCATTCTGCGCGGCAGCTTTCAGCATCGCGTATTCACCGGATACCTGATAAGCGTAGGTCGGCACCTTGAAATGGTCTTTGACGCGACGAATCACATCCAGATACGGCATACCCGGTTTGATCATCACCATGTCCGCGCCCTCTTCCAGATCCATCGCCACTTCGTACAGCGCTTCGTCCAAGTTAGCAGGGTCCATCTGGTAGGTGTACTTGTCGGCCTTGCCAAGGTTGGCCGCAGAGCCTACCGCGTCGCGGAACGGGCCGTAGAAGGCCGAGGCATACTTGGCGCTGTAAGCCAGAATCTTGGTGTGAATGTAGCCTTCTTCTTCGAGCGCGCTGCGAATGGCGCCGATACGGCCATCCATCATGTCGGAAGGGCCAAGCACATCAGCACCGGCCTCGGCATGACACAGACCTTGCTGCACCAGCACTTCGGTAGTCTCGTCGTTCAGCACATAGCCACTGTCATCCAGGATGCCATCCTGGCCGTGAACGGTGTACGGATCCAGCGCAAGATCAGTCATGATGCCCAGCTCCGGGAAGCGCGCTTTGAGCTCGCGCACCACGGTGGGCACCAGACCATCCGGGTTGTAGGCTTCTTCGCCCGAGTTATCCTTGCCGTTTTCGATGACAGGGAAAATCGACAGCATCGGAATACCCAGCTTCACCGCCTCTTCGGCCGTAAACAGCAATTTGTCCAGACTCTGGCGCACCACACCCGGCATCGAGCTTACCGCTTGTTCACGCCCTTCCCCTTCCAGCACAAATACCGGATAAATCAGGTCATTGGCAGTCAGCACATTCTCGCGCATCAGGCGGCGGGAGAATTCGTCCTTGCGCATGCGACGCAGACGGGTGGCCGGGAAGTAGCGATTGGTGAACATGGCGCGCTTTCAGTGGGTGGTAGGAAGGGGCACTACGATAACAAGCCGGCTGCCGGTGTACCAGTCACAATCCGGAAAAACTTGTTCTGTCACAAACTCAGACCTTGCCCTGTTCGCCTTCGGCTGCCTTGTCTTTGTCAACCTTGGGTTTGGCCGGGGCATAGGTACCGGGAGCCACACCGGGCGGCAGATTTAGTGGCGGCTGCTTTTGCGACATGCGCGCAAGCGTGCCGATGATGGTGGCGATAGGCGCCGCGATGATGATCACCCAAAGCCAGGTACTGTGCAGCAGATCCATACTTGATATCCAAATAAAAAAACGCCGGGAAACCCGGCGTTCAGTTCAATCCCGAATTACAAGGATATCAAACCTTGTCGTAGACAGGTTGGCCGCCATGCTTGCGCTCGGCTTCCAGATTGTCCTCGGACTGATGACCACGCCAGTAATCGGCGTTCTTGATGCCCAGTTTTTCCGGATGGAAAACCGGATCCAGACCTTGCGCCTTTTGTGCTTCGTAATCGCGCAGCGCGATAAAAGCCGGCTTTTGCAGCATCAGGATGGCAGCGATGTTCATCCAAGCCATCATGCCGACGCCGATGTCACCCAGACCCCAGGCCAGATCAGCAGTCTTCACGGTGCCGTAAACCACGGTCGCCATGATCGCGATCTTCAGTACCAGCGTCAGCCATGGACGGTTCACCTTGCGGCTCAGGTAGGCGATGTTGGTTTCAGCGATGTAATAGTAAGCAATGATGGTAGTGAAGGCGAAGAAGAACAGTGCCACGGCCACGAAGATGGAACCGAAACCAGGCATGATGTTTTCCATCGCGGTCTGCACGTAGCCAGGACCGGCAGCCACACCGGCGATACCGGTATGCAGAACCTGACCATCCGGGCCCTGTACATTGTACTGGCCGGTAATCAGCAGCATGAAGGCGGTGGCAGAGCACACGAACAAGGTATCGATATAGACCGAGAAGGCCTGCACCAGCCCCTGCTTGGCAGGATGAGATACCGCAGCGGCGGACGAGGCGTGCGGGCCGGTACCCTGACCTGCTTCGTTGGAATACACGCCACGCTTAACGCCCCACTGGATCGCCATACCAAGAATGGCACCGAAACCAGCGTCAAAACCGAATGCGCTCTTGAAGATCAGGCCCAGGACGTCAGGCAGCTGGTCGATATGCAGCGCCACGATCACGCAGGCCACCAGGATGTAGCCCAGCGCCATGAACGGCACCACGATCTCGGCAAAGGAGGCGATACGCTTCACGCCACCGAAGATGATGAAGCCCAGCATCAGCGCCAGAATGGCAGCAGTCACGTTCGGATCAATGCCCAGTGCATTCTGCAGGCCGGCACCGATGGAGTTGGACTGGGTACCCGGCAGCAGCACGCCGCAGGCAAAGATGGTCGCGATGGCAAATACAATCGCGAATGGCTTCATGCCGAGGCCCTTCTCGATGTAGAAAGCCGGGCCGCCACGGTATTCACCGTTGATTTTTTCTTTGTAGATCTGGCCGAGGGTGGACTCGACGAAGGCGGAACTGGCACCGAGGAAGGCAACCATCCACATCCAGAACACGGCACCCGGGCCTCCGAAAGTGATCGCGGTGGCGACACCAGCAATATTACCGGTACCAACACGGCCAGCCAGCGTCATCGCCAGCGCCTGGAACGACGACACGCCGCTATCGCTGGACTTGCCGTCAAACATCAGGCGAATCATCTCGCCAAAGTGACGGACTTGGGCAAAACGGCTACGAATGGAAAAATACAGGCCGACACCCAGGCAAAGGAAGATCAGACCTTTGCTCCAGATCCAGCTATTCAGAAAATCAACGGCTGCTTGCATGCTTACTCCTCTGATTCTTTGGGGAAACCCCGTCTGCAACGGTGTTGTAACCGTGACGCGGCGATCAGCCCCGTCACCTTCGCGCAGATCGTTTGTCTGCTTCGCGAAGCCGAAACCTTACTGAAACATGCATGCGCTGAACAGCACCTTGGATACATTAACCATTATCTGTAATACATTCAGCAAACCCGATTCACATAATTGCTAACAAAATAAAAACACCGCCATCAAAATTCTGATGGCGGTGTTTTCAGGCAAAAAACGACTACAGTTTATTAACCGAAAAAGTCTTTGAGCTTATCCATAAAGGTTTTTGCTCGCGGGTTATGTGTCGCCACATCTCCCTGGCTGATGGCTTCAAACTCGCGCAACAGCTCTTTCTGGCGATCGGTCAGGTTCACCGGTGTCTCGACAATCACATGGCACATCAGGTCGCCAAAATCGCTGCCACGCACCGACTTCACCCCTTTGCCACGCACGCGATAGACCTTGCCGCTCTGGGTTTCGGCTGCGATCTTGACCTTGACCATGCCATCCAGCGTCGGAATCTCGACCTCGCCACCCAGGGCGGCAGTCGAGAAGCTGATCGGCATCTCGCAATGCAGATCCATGCCGTCCCGCTCGAACACGCTGTGCTTCTTGATGTGAGCAACGACGAACAGATCACCTGGCGGGCCGCCATTCTGGCCAGGCTCCCCCTCTCCCGACAGACGGATGCGATCACCCTCGTCCACACCTGCCGGAATCTTCACATTCAGCGTCTTGTGGGTCTTGACCTGACCGGCACCGTGGCACTTGTGGCACGGATCGGTAATCTGCTTGCCACTGCCATGGCAAGTCGGGCAAGTCTGCTGGATGGAGAAGAAGCCCTGGCTCATGCGTACCTGACCATGCCCACCGCAAGTGGTACATGTTTTCGGCTGCGTGCCCGGCTTGGCGCCGGAACCATGGCAGACGTCACAGTTTTCATGTGACGGAATGCGAATCTGCTTTTCACAGCCGCGAGCAGCTTCTTCCAGCGAGATTTCCAGGTTGTAGCGCAGATCGGAGCCACGATAGACATTGGAACGACCGCCACCACCACCACGTTGGCCGCCAAAGATATCGCTGAAGATATCGCCGAAGTCGAAACCGCCAAAGCCCTGACCACCACCACCCATGCCGGCCTGTGGGTCAACACCCGCATGGCCATACTGGTCGTAAGCGGCACGCTTCTGGTTATCCGACAGAATTTCATAGGCGGATTTCACCTCCTTGAATTTCTCTTCGGCTTCCTTGCTGTCCGGATTGCGATCCGGGTGGTACTTCATCGCCAGCTTGCGATACGCCTTCTTGATATCGTCATCGGACGCATCACGGTTGACGCCAAGTACCTCGTAAAAATCCTTCTTTGCCATGCTGTCTCACCCGTGCGGCCAACGTTGGCCGCAACGCAATACCATCGCGAAAAAGGCACAGCGCCCCATGCGGAGCCTGTGCCTTGCCGAATCAAGTCCGATTACTTGTCTTTTTTGACTTCTTCGAACTCGGCATCCACTACATTGCCATCATCCTTCTTGTCGTCGGATGCTGGCTGCTGGGCACCGGCTTCAGCACCACCCTGGGCGGCATACATCTGCTCGGCCAGTTTGTGCGATGCCTTCATCAGCTCTTCAACCTTGGCATCGATAGCCGCCTTGTCGTCGCCCTTCACTACCTCTTCTGCTTCTTTCAGTGCGGCTTCGATAGTGGCTTTCTCTTCGGCAGAGATCTTGTCGCCGTATTCGCCCAGCGACTTCTTCACGCTGTGAATCAGGCCTTCACCCTGGTTGCGAGCCTGTACCAGCTCGGCCAGCTTCTTGTCTTCTTCCGCATTTAGCTCGGCATCACGCACCATTTGCTGGATTTCGTCTTCGGACAGACCGCTGGAAGCCTGGATGGTGATGTTCGCCTGCTTGCCGGTCGCCTTGTCTTTCGCCGACACATGCAGAATACCGTTCGCGTCGATGTTGAATTCAACTTCGATCTGTGGCACGCCACGTGGTGCTGGCGGAATGTCACCCAGATTGAACTGGCCCAGCGACTTGTTGGCAGCAGCCTTCTCGCGCTCGCCCTGCAGCACGTGAATGGTCACGGCAGTCTGGTTGTCATCAGCAGTCGAGAACACCTGCGACGCCTTGGTCGGGATGGTGGTGTTCTTCTGGATCAGTTTGGTCATGATGCCGCCCATGGTTTCGATACCCAGCGACAGCGGGGTCACGTCCAGCAGCAGTACATCCTTGCGATCGCCGGACAGTACCGAACCCTGAATCGCGGCACCAACAGCAACAGCTTCGTCCGGGTTCACGTCACGACGTGGCTCTTTGCCGAAGAAGGCCTTCACGGCTTCCTGTACTTTCGGCATACGGGTCTGACCGCCAACCAGAATCACGTCGGTGATGTCGGACAGCGATACGCCGGCGTCTTTCAGTGCCACCTTGCAAGGCTCGATGGAGCGCTGAACCAGATCTTCCACCAGGCTTTCGAACTTGGCACGGGTAATCTTCATCGCCAGGTGCTTAGGACCAGTCGCATCCATGGTGATGTATGGCAGGTTCACTTCGGTCTGGGTCGCGGAAGACAGCTCGATCTTCGCCTTTTCAGCAGCTTCTTTCAGACGCTGCAGTGCCATGACGTCCTGCTTCAGATCAACGCCCTGTTCTTTCTTGAACTCGGTCACGATGTAATCGATCACGCGCTGGTCGAAGTCTTCACCGCCGAGGAAGGTGTCACCGTTGGTGGCCAGCACTTCGAACTGGTGCTCGCCGTCTACGTCGGCGATTTCGATGATGGAGATATCGAACGTACCACCGCCCAGGTCATATACGGCAATCTTGCGGTCGCCTTCCTGCTTGGCGAGGCCAAAAGCCAGGGCTGCAGCGGTCGGCTCGTTGATAATGCGCTTTACATCCAGACCGGCGATACGGCCGGCATCCTTGGTTGCCTGACGCTGGCTGTCGTTGAAGTAGGCCGGTACGGTAATCACGGCTTCGGTAACTTCTTCACCCAGATAGTCTTCGGCAGCTTTTTTCATCTTGCGCAGTACTTCTGCGGAGATCTGTGGCGGTGCCAGTTCCTGGTCGCGTACTTTCACCCATGCGTCACCGTTCTTGGCACGCATGATTTCGAAAGGCATCAGTTCGATGTCTTTCTGTACTTCCTTGTCTTCAAAGCGATGGCCGATCAGGCGCTTTACCGCATACAGGGTATTTCTCGGGTTGGTCACTGCCTGACGCTTGGCTGGTGCACCTACCAGGATTTCGCCGTCTTCCATGTAAGCAATGATGGACGGGGTGGTACGAGTGCCTTCAGCATTCTCGATCACGATCGGGTTGCCGTTCTCGACTACGGAAACGCAGGAGTTGGTTGTACCCAGATCAATACCGATAATCTTGCCCATTTGACTGATTCCTTTCACATTATTCTGTTTATCCCGCTACGTTTGCTTGTCTTGCAGCGGGCTGTTGCTCTGCCAGATATTGGCTATTTTTCTGTTTTCAAGAGCCTTGTTCAGCTCTTTGCCTTTGCCACGACAACCATGGCCGGACGCAGCACGCGATCGGCAATCAGATAGCCTTTTTGCATGACGCGGATGATGGTGTTGGCCTCGGCATCAGACTCTTCGGCGCTGATGGCCTGATGACGATGCGGATCCAGTTTTTCGTTCAGCGGATTAATTTCGCTGATCTGGCCCTTCTCGAATGCAGACACCAGCTGCTTCAGGGTCAGGTCTACACCAAACTTCAAAGTATCGAACTGGCCGCTCTGATCCAAAAGCGCCATTTCCAGGCTGTCTTTTACGCTGATCAATTCGGAGGCGAACTTCTGGATCGCGAATTTCTGTGCATTCACGACATCCTCCTGGGCACGACGGCGCAGGTTTTCGGTTTCGGCCTTGGCGCGCAAAAACTGCTCTTTCGCTTCCGCCAATTCGGCTTCCAGCTTCGCGATGCGGTCTGCGTCAGTCGCAGCGGCACCTTCTGCCTGCACGTTCACGTTTTCAAGCACTTCTTCTACTTGAGGATTCTGGTTTTCCTGCATGACTGGATTCCAATACACCGAACAATGATAGACCCACCCAAGATAGGGACATTGCCGGGCATTTCAAGAGCCGCTTGTTTCACACATTCGCACAGCGGCTTTTCACAAATGATCACATCTGATGTTTCGTTATGATTCGTTTTTGTGCACCTTTGTTACCTTTTGAAAACAAAGGATTTTTTTGTGCTGCAGTGCACACAACTGCATTTTTTTATGATTTAATGATTTCACAACAACGCAACCTTACCGGCATAAATGCCTCATCGAGGCATGACGGGCAGCTTGATAAAAGTCCTGCCTGTGCCTTGTCCGGCTTGCGAAATAGAGAAACTGGGACGCTGGCCTAGCCGGCAAAAACATAACTATCAAGTTAAGGACTCATCACCATGACGACTCGTGAACAGCAAATCGCCGCTCTGGAAAAAGACTGGGCCGAAAATCCGCGCTGGAAAGGCATCAAGCGTGGCTACTCCGCCGCTGACGTCGTTCGTCTGCGCGGCTCGCTGCAGCCGGAATACACTCTGGCACAGCGTGGCGCCAAGGTGCTGTGGGACAAAGTGAACGGCGGCGCGAAAAAAGGTTATGTGAATGCCTTTGGTGCCATCACTGCCGGTCAAGCCATGCAGCAAGCCAAAGCAGGTCTGGAAGCGGTGTACCTGTCCGGCTGGCAGGTTGCTGCTGACGGTAATACTTCCGAAACCATGTACCCGGACCAGTCGCTGTATGCCTACGATTCCGTACCGACCATGGTTCGCCGTATCAACAACACCTTCAAGCGTGCTGACGAGATCCAGTGGTCGCGTGGTGTTAACCCGGGTGATGAAGGCTTCATCGACTACTTCCTGCCTATCGTCGCTGACGCGGAAGCCGGTTTCGGTGGCGTACTGAACGCTTTCGAACTGATGAAGAACATGATTGCCGCTGGTGCTGCCGGCGTGCACTTCGAAGACCAGCTGGCTGCCGCCAAGAAGTGTGGCCACATGGGCGGCAAGGTACTGGTACCAACCCGTGAAGCCATCGAAAAGCTGATCTCCGCACGTTTCGCTGCTGACGTAATGGGTGTTCCGACCCTGATCCTGGCTCGTACCGATGCAGAAGCGGCCAACCTGATCACTTCCGACTACGACAACAACGACAAGCCGTTCCTGACTGGCGAACGCACCCAGGAAGGTTTCTTCCGCGTGAAGAACGGTCTGGAGCAGTCCATCTCCCGCGGTGTGGCCTACGCGCCATATGCCGACCTGGTATGGTGCGAAACCGGCGTGCCGGATATCGGCTTCGCTCGTGAATTTGCTCAGGCAGTTCACGCAGCCTGCCCGGGCAAGCTGCTGAGCTACAACTGCTCGCCATCCTTCAACTGGAAAAAGAACCTGAACGACAGCCAGATCGCCTCCTTCCAGGACGAACTGTCTGCACTGGGCTACAAGTACCAGTTCATCACCCTGGCTGGTATCCACGTCAACTGGTACAACACCTTCCAGTTTGCCCATGCTTACGCTCGCGGCGAAGGCATGAAGCACTACGTGGAAATGGTACAAGAGCCAGAATTCGCAGCTCGCGAGAAGGGTTACACCTTCGTATCTCACCAGCAAGAAGTGGGCACCGGTTACTTCGATGACGTGACCACCGTAATTCAGGGCGGCTCCTCCTCGGTTAAAGCGCTGACTGGCTCTACCGAAGAAGAACAGTTCCACTAAGTCTTGACTTCAAACGGCGATTCGACCCCGCCGTCTGCGTCTACCCCCGGCACCCGCCGGGGGTTTTCATTTGTTGATAGGGCAATTACTAGTCCCAATACCCGGGCTGCCGATAGACCGACTTCAGATAGTCAATAAACAACCTCACCCGCACCGGCATATAGCGACGCTGCGGTACCACCGCATAAACCGGATAGTCTGGCGAGGAAAACCGCTCCAGTACCATCACCAGCCTCCCCTCTGATAGATCATCCTTGACCTCCCACAGCGAGCGCCAGGCCAGACCAAGTCCGGCCAGCGCCCAGTCATGAAGCACAGCACCATCATTACACTCCAGATTACCGCGCACGCGCAGATTGACCAGCTCGCCATCTACCTTGAAAGTCCAGCCCCGGCTCTGGCTTTCCCCTAAAGACAGACAATCATGCTGGGCCAGATCTTCCAATTGTTTGGGAATCCCGCGCCGCGACAGATAGGCAGGCGAAGCCACGACCACCCGCCGGTTTTCCGCCAGCCGGATCGCGACCAGGGATGAGTCAGCCAGATCAGAAATACGAATCGCACAGTCGACCTTCTCCCGCGCCAGATCAGTCAGCCGATCCGACAAGTCCAGCGTGACTCGAATATCCGGATGCTGCTGCTGAAAGTTGGCCACATGCGGGGCAACGTGCCGGCGGCCGAAGCCGGCCGGAGCAGATATACGCAAATGACCACGAGCCCGACTGCTGCCAGATGCCACCATCGCCTCGGCCTCGGCCAACTCGGCAAGAATGCGTTGGCAATCTTCAAAAAATGCCTCGCCCTCTTGTGTCAGCGTGATACTGCGCGTGGTTCGCACCAGCAACTTCACCCCCAGACGCTCCTCCAGCGCATCGAGACGCCGGCCTATCATGGCCGGCACGACACCTTCCTGCCTTGCTGCGGCAGAAAGACTGCCCAGCGTTGCCACGGTCACAAATGTTTCGAGCTGCTTGAACATGGATTAGCTAATTAAAAGTGAAATATGTTTAGCACCATAGCCGGTATTCCAATAAATTTCATGTGATAAAATCATTGAAATTGCATATGCCTAACCATATCAACAGCATTGCATACCAATACAGAGAAGAGACACGCCGATATGAATAGCCTGCCAGAAACCGTCGTCGACCCGTCAACGTCACCGCAGTTTGCCGACCTGCTTTGCCCTGAAGCGCTGGCTTTCATTGCGACCTTGCATCGCGAGTTCGAAGACGACAGGCAGCAACTGTTCAATCTGCGCCAGCAAAGACAAGCACAATTTAATGCTGGTGCCCTTCCTGATTTCTTGCCGGAGACCGCCCATATCCGCGAAGCGGACTGGCAGATCGCTCCGCTCCCCGAAGAGCTGCGTGATCGGCGCGTTGAAATTACCGCACCCGCCGAACGCCGCGCGATGATCAATGCCATGAATTCGGGTGCCAGCGTGGTGATGGTTGACCTTGAGGATGCCTTCAGCCCTGGCTGGCGCAATATCCTGCAAGGCCACCAGAATGTCCGGGATATCTGGCATGACGCATTAAGCTGGCAAGCCCCTGATGGCCGGCAGTATGAATGCCAGCAAGGCCGGCCAGTTACCATGCTGCGCATTCGCGGCCTGCATCTGACCGAGCGTCATCTGAAAATCGACAACAAGCCTGTCAATGCCGGACTGTTCGATTTTGCCTTGAGCTTTTTCCACAGCGCGGCGCAACTGCAAAAGGTTGGCCGCAACCCCTATTACTACCTGCCCAAGCTGGAATCCCATCTCGAAGCGCGCTGGTGGAACGCCCTGTTCGAGCGTGCCCAGCAACTGCTGGCTCTCCCTGCCGGCTGGATCAAGGCCACGGTGATGATCGAGGATATTCTGGCCGCCTTCGAGATGGACGAAATCCTGTATGAGCTGCGGGCGCACAGCGCCGGCCTCAATGCCGGGCGTTGGGACTATATCTTCAGCTGCATTCGCCACTTCCGTCGCAACACCGAGTTCTGCCTCGCCAATCGCGACGATATCGGCATGACCGTCCCCTTCATGCGTTCCTACTCGCTTTTGCTGGTCAAGACCTGCCATCGCCGTGGTGCCCCCGCAATTGGTGGCATTTCAGCACTGCTGCCCATCAAGCATGACCCTAGCCGCAATGAAAAAGCACTTTCGATGATCTATGGCGAAAAACAGCGCGACGTGCAGGATGGCTATGATGGCTGCTGGGTCGCGCATCCTTCACTTGTACCACTGACATTCGAAGCCTTCCGTGATCTGCTTGGCGAAGAAACCCGGCAGTGGCACAAGCAACGCGATGACGTGTTGATCAATGCACACGACCTGCTGAACTTTCAGCCAGAGTGGCCGATTACCGAGCAAGGCCTGCGCAACAACATCAATGTCGGCATCCAGTATCTGGGCGCCTGGTTGGGCGGTAATGGCTGCGTCCCCATTCATAACCAACTGGAAGAAGCCGCCACCGCCGAAATTGCCCGCACCCAGATCTGGCAATGGATACGCAGCCACAAGGGGCAGCTCGATGATGGTCGCAAGGTAACGGTCAATCTGTTCCGCGACCTCGCTGCCGAAGAGATCAACAAGCTGCGTGCCGAATACGGCAGCCGTTGGCTGCGGCATTACGATGAAGCCTGCCAGCTGTTTGACCTGTTGATCAGCAACGATGACTTTGTCGAGTTCTTCCCGCTGGCCGCCTATGAGTACCTGGCATAAAAGCTAACAATTCTGGCCGGGACAGCCTAGATTCACATGCCATAATCGGCTGATGCGGCCAACCTTGGCCAGAATGGAGCCCGATATGACCCGCAAACTCAGCATCCTCGCCACGGCCAGCCTGCTGGCCGCCACCTTGGCGCAACCCCTGATCTCCCACGCTGCCGATGGCACCATTGTTCACTTGCGCACATCGGTGCAAAAAGAACTACCAAATGATGAGGTGAGTGCCAGCCTGTTCATACAGGATCAGCATGCCCAGGCCAGCGTACTGGCAGACAAGCTCAACAAGCTGCTGAATCGTGCTGGCAGCGAGCTCAAAGCCTTCCCGGTTATCAAGCAGGAACAAGGCCAATACCAGAGCTGGCCGGTATACGACAAGAATGGCAAGATCCAGAGCTGGAGTGGCCGAGCCAGTATTCAACTGCAAAGCCGGGACTTCACCGCGATGGCAAATGCCATTGCCCAGCTGCAGAAATACCTGTTGCTTGAGAACATCCAGTTCGGCGTCGCTGACGAAACCCGCAAGGCGGCTGAAACCGCACTGATTCCACTGGCCATTGCCGACCTGAAGTCCCAGGCCCAAGCCACGGCCAAAGCGCTTTCCCGCCAGCAGATCGATTTTCAGGAGCTGACGCTCGGTGATGCCCGCCCCGAGTCGCCACCCATCATGTATCGCGCCAAGGCTGCCATGGCCGTTGGCGAGGCAGCAGATGTGGCCACGCCACAATGGCAAAGTGGCAGCAGCAGCATTTCCCTGACTATTAATGGCCGGGTGTTACTGCACTAAGCCCGCCCGGAATAAACAAGGCCAGCAAATGCTGGCCTTTTTCATGCGCGGTTTGACGCCCCACGGCCGATTGCCAATACTGGTCACAACATTACTCTGCGCAGCCACCATCATGAAACTGATCGCCTCCTTGACCAGCCCCTACGCCCGCAAAGTCCGTATTGTTCTGCTGGAAAAAAAGCTCGACTGCCCGCTGGAACTAGACATCCCTTGGGAGCCTGACAGTAAGGTCGCCCAAGCCAATCCGCTAGGCAAAGTACCGGTTCTGGTAATGGATGACGGCAATAATCTGTTCGACTCTCGCGTGATAGCCGAATATCTGGACAGTATCTCACCGGTGTCACGTCTCTTTCCGCAAGACCGCCATCTTCTGCTCGAAGCGAGGCGCTGGGAGGCACTCGCAGACGGGATTTGCGATGCTGCGGCCAACATGGTCATCGAACAGCGCCGCCCGGCACAACAACAAAGCCCGCAGTGGATAGCACGCCAGCAAGATAAAGTCATGCGCGGAACAGCAACCCTGTCTGACTGGCTGGGGTCGCGTCAGTGGTGTTGTGGCGACAGCTATTCGATTGCGGACATTTGTACTGTCTGCGCGCTGGCCTACCTGGACTTTCGTCTGCCGCAATTCAACTGGCGTGAGTCATATCCGAATCTTGCACAGTGGTTCTACCGCCTCGAACAAAGACCCAGCATTCAAGAAACCCAGCCACCACATTAGCCTGACGTTACAGTCACCACACAGCAGATATGACCTCTCGAGAACGAGGCTGCAACTGCTTGGTAAATCCGGCATCCAGCACTATGCTTGAATCTGGCAGTATCCAAATCTAGCCGAGAGGGATTCATCATGCGTCTTGAAAAAATGAAACGCGTTATCGACCAGATTGGCCTGAAAAAACGTTCGCGCGAAGCGGTTTGCCTGATTGAAATTGATGGCATGTCGTGCCTGGCAGCCTCCCAGCAACTGGACATCAGCCCATCGACCGTATCCCGTGCCCACTGTCGCTTTCGGAATGCCATTAAACATCAGGAACGCTGACTTACCCGCCCCAATAAAAAACCCGGCAGCCGCCGGGTTTTTTATTGAAGATAAATGCTACTTAGTTTGACAACTCAAGCATCAGTTTGTTGATACGTTTCACAAATGTAGCAGGGTCCTCAAGCTTGCCACCTTCGGCCAGCAGGGCCTGGTCATACAGCACATTGGCCAGATCTTCGCGACGGGCTTCATCGGATTCTGCCGCCAGCTTTTTGACCAGTACATGCTCCGGATTGATCTCCAAGGTCGGTTTTGCCGCTTCAGGCACTGGCTGGCCCGCAGCCTTCAGCATACGCTCCAGATGAGCGCTCATATCATGCTCACCCACGACCAGGCAGGCGGGGCTGTCAGTCAGACGAGCAGTCGCACGAACCTCCTTGACACGCTCACCCAAAGCCTTCTGCACCAGCTCGACAACCGGCTTGGAAGCTTCCTCTACCTGTTTCTGCGCTTCCTTGTCAGCCTCGTCTTCCAACGCGCCCAGATCAAGCGAACCTTTGGCGACAGATTGCAGCTTCTTGCCATCAAACTCGGTCAACGAGCCGGTTACCCACTCATCCACGCGATCGGTCAGCAACAGTACTTCCACACCCTTCTTCTTGAACACTTCCAGATGCGGGCTGTTACGTGCAGCAGACAGCGTATCGGCGGTAATGTAATAGATCTTGTCCTGACCTTCTTTCATGCGGCCAACGTAGTCGGCCAGCGAGATGGTCGGCACATCGCTTTCGCTGGTGGTCGACACGAAACGTAGCAACTTGGCGATACGCTCCTTGTTAGCAAAGTCTTCACCCACGCCTTCTTTCAGCACCTGACCGAATTCTTTCCAGAAGTCGGCGTACTTTTCTTGCTGGTTGGCCGCAAGATCTTCCAGCAGACCCAGCACCTTCTTCACGCAACCAGCACGGATAGCGTCAATATCCTTGGACTCTTGCAGGATTTCACGCGATACGTTCAGCGGCAGATCATTGCTGTCGATCACACCTCGCACGAAGCGCAGATACTGCGGCATCAGCTTGTTGCTGTCTTCCATGATGAAGACTCGGCGCACATACAGCTTTACACCCTGCTTGCGATCACGGTCCCACATATCAAACGGGGCGCGCGACGGAATGTACAGCAACTCGGTATATTCCTGACGGCCTTCAACCCGCGCATGGCTCCAGCCCAACGGCTCGGTAAAATCATGTGCAACGTGTTTGTAGAACTCCTTGTACTGCTCTTCGGTAATCTCGTTCTTGCTGCGCGTCCACAAGGCAGAAGCCTCATTTACGGTTTCAAAATCGTCACTGACGATGACCTCACCGTTTTCACCGTAGCTGTTGCCCTTTTTCATCTCGATCGGAATCGAGATGTGGTCGGAGTACGTTCGTACGATACGCTTGAGCGACCAGTCGTTGAGGAAGTCCTCGTTGCCCTCTTTCAGGTGCAGCACGATCTCGGTACCACGCTCGTCCTTTTCAACCTGCTCCAGTGTGAAGTCGCCCTCGCCGGCCGACTCCCAGCGTACACCTTCACTAGCCACAGCGCCGGCACGACGCGTTGTCAGGGTGACCTTGTCTGCCACGATGAAAGCAGAGTAGAAGCCCACACCAAACTGACCAATCAGATTGGCATCTTTTTTGGCATCGCCAGACAGCTGTTCAAAAAACGCCTTGGTACCGGACTTGGCGATGGTACCGATGTTCGCAATTACCTCATCACGAGTCATGCCAATGCCGTTATCGACAATGGTGATGGTCTTCGCTTCCTGATCAAGCAGGATACGAATTTTCAGTTCAGGGTCATTCTCGAACAAGGCAGCGTTGTTCAGTCCCTCGAAGCGCAGCTTGTCAGCCGCGTCGCTGGCATTGGATACCAGCTCACGCAAAAAGATCTCCTTGTTGGAGTACAAGGAGTGGATCATCAGCTTAAGCAGCTGTTTGACTTCGGTCTGAAAACCCAGGGTTTCTTTCTGTGCGCTCATAGACAGCAATCATTATTCAGAGTTGATAACACTCTTGATATGGTTGCAGAGTGCCAAGCTTCAAGTCCATTCGATCACGATGTTGTTAGATGGCCGCCAAAGTTGGCCGCAAGGCGGATGCTGGATCTAGCTGGAAGTGGAATTGGCGGGACAGATGCCGGTCGGCATCGTTTTGGCGGGGAGATTGCCTTGCTTCGTCCTGCACAAAGCACAAAGCCCGACTCATAGAGTCGGGCTTCCGTGGGGGAGTCTGGCGGTGTCCTACTTTCACACAGGCAATCTGCACTATCATCGGCGCTAAGGCGTTTCACGGTCCTGTTCGGAATGGGAAGGCGTGGGACCACCTCGCTATGGCCACCAGACATTAACT